>DASRUB010000036.1:0-6679 GCA_035655635.1 Rhodanobacter sp.
CTGGCCGGCGCCGGCCTGGTACGCGACGTCAAGCAGGGGCGCGAACGCCTGTGGCAATTCGAGCCGAGCCGGCTCGACGAGGCACGCCGCTCGCTGGAAGCGATCGCACGACAATGGGACCATGCCCTGCAGCGGTTGCGCGCCGCCGTGGAGCGCTGACCAGACCCTTGCCACGGCGGATGGCACGCCACCGGCTGGTGTGGGCGCACGGCGAACCATCACCCGGCGCCTGGCGCAGCGGGCGCTCGGCCTCCGTCGGTGCCGTGGACTTTCCGGGTATGCCGCGGATACGACCCGTCACACCGCCAGCTCGAAGCGCGTCGTTCGCGTGGCCGGATCGGCTTCCACCAGGGTCACCTTGACGTCCGCGCCGAGCGGCAGTGTCGATGCTCCGGTCACGCCGGCCTCCACCGCCGGGTCGTGCAGCATCACCACGCCGCGGCGGGCATCGGCCGCCACTTCGACGATGGCACCGTCGAACTGCTCGCCGACTCGCGCAGCCAGCGCGGCGGCTTCGGCCAGGTCGAGTACGGCCTTTTCATACTGATGCGCACGATGACCGGACGCCTGCATCGTGGCCGGCAGGCCTGGCAGCGCGGCCAGCACCCAGGCCGGCACCGGTTGCTGCGCGCACAGTGCCACGCAGACCTCGCCGGTGTAGCGATCGACCAGACGACGCAATGGCGCGGTGGCGTGCGTGTACTCGGCGGCAAGCGCCGACTGCATCGGCTGCGCCGGCACGCTGCCATTGAACGCGGCATAGCCGGCGCCACGCAGCACCGACGTAGATGCCGTCAGCATCGCCAGATCACGATCCTTGCCGGGATCGAGTGACCGGATGAATCCGGGATAGTCCAGCGCAGCGGGCCAGTCGATGCCGAGCGCATGGGCAGTGATCCGCAGCCGCTGCAACGCCCGCGGATCAGGCTCGGGCAAGGTACGCAACAGGCCGACCTTCGCCTGCACCATCAGCCGCGCCGCCGCCATCCCGGTCAGCAGGGAAATCTGCTCGTTCCAGTCCTCGATCGCCAAGCGTGCGCGGAACGCCAGCGTCCAGCGGCCATCGAGCACGCTGATCTCCTGCTCCGGCAGCGGCAGGCTGATACCACCGCGTGCCTGCTCACGCTCGCGCCGAAGCTCCCCGATCCGGCGCAGCACTGTCCACATCGGATCGGCACTGCCAGCGTCGATCGCCTGCTGCACACCGACATAGTCGAGCTTGGCCCGGCTGCGCACGCGGGCCCGGCGCACGTCGATCCCGGCGAGTTCGCCGGCATGATCGAGCTCGATGGTCCATAGCAGCGCCGGTCGCACCTGGTCGGGCAACAGCGAAGTGGCGCCTTCGGAAAGCACCTTGGGATGCAGGGGAATCTTCGAGTCGGCGCCATACAGGGTTTCACCGCGCCGGTTTGCCTCCACGTCGACGGGATCACCCGCTGTGACGAATGCGGCGACATCGGCGATGGCGTAGTACACCCGATAGCCGCTGTCCCGAACCTCGACGTACATCGCCTGATCCAGATCCATCGACTCGGCCGGATCGATGGTGACCAGCGGCACGTCGGTGCGGTCCAGTGCCGGCAAGCGCGGACTCGCCGCCGCGGCAGCCGCGGCTGCCTCGACTTCGGGCGGGAACCCGCTCGGCAGTTTCATCTCCTCGCGGATGTTCGCCATGCCCTGCACCAGCACGGCGTTGTCGGCAGGCTGCAGGTGGATTCGGCGCGTAGTGGACAAGATGGACTCCCCTTCGGCTTAGAGCTGTGGTCGACCCCCGCCGGAATATACATGCCCCGCCGGCACGGGACTTCCGCCGGCCAGGGGCAAGGTGTAGAAACGGCGGCAACTCCACCTGGCCCATCGCGCAATGACTGCCTCGACCCTGCTGATTCGTCTGGCCGACGACGACGACGATTTCCTCCTCCCGCTGGTGCCACGCCTGGTCGATTTCGCCCTGCCTGCATGGCGGCGCCGGCACGAATGTATCGAGGGCATCCGCCAGGACCTGCACGACCACCTGGAAGACCAGCCCCCGAACAACTTCCTGTTTGTGGCCGAGGACGATGACGGCGAGCGGGTGGGCTTCATCGAACTGCAGAAGACCCGGGACTTTTTCACCGGCCGCGCCAATTGCCACATCAACAACCTGGTCGTGGTGCCTCACCATGAACGACGCGGCGTGGGCAAGGCACTGATGACACACGCCGAGAACTGGGCCCGTGAGCATCACTGCGCGCTGGTCACCCTGGCGGTATTCCCCGGCAACGAGCGCGCCCTGGCGCTGTACGAATCATGCGGTTACGCCACCGACCTGCTGCGACTGGCCAAGCCGGTACGCTGAGGGGCTGTAGTGCTCTTGCTTGAACTGATGCCATCCATGGCATCAGCCCTTCGGGCAGCGTTGCTGCTCAAGATGGCAATCCTGCCATCTTGTCCCCGCTACGCACGGGAAGGAAAAAACGGGGCTCTGCGCCAGTCCGTCGACTATTCACAGGCTCAGAGAGGCGCTGGACGCCGGAACAACGAAGCCGCCCGGAGGCGGCTTCGTCATCGCCGTTACAGTGTGCGACCCTTCAGTTCGTACTGGTAGCGGCCGCCGCGTCCGCCTGCTCGCGCACGCTCAGGCGCTGGGCCAGGCGATCGATATTGGCCAGCGACAACAGGTGTGCGTAGACCCAGCCGAGCACGCCATCGCGCATCAACTCGTGGGTGACCTTCTCGTCCAGCGCACGCAACTTTTCCTCGTTGACCATGAACAGACCGTTGAGTGTGATGCCCTGGCCCGACTCGTCCTCGCCCTTGCGCAATTGCACGTTGCGCGGCTCCAGCAGGTCGTGCTTGACCAGTCGCTGCATGAAGACCCGGGTAGCCTCGATGTTCTGCTGGAACTCGCCCAGGAACCTCACGGCATTGGACAGCAACTCGGTGTCGGTGCCGTCCTCGTTGAACAGGCGCTGGCCTTCGTCGGTGCTGAAGCCTTCGAATTTGTCATCGAGGAACACGGTGAAATCGCCACCTTCCTGGCCTTCCGGCTTCTCTCCGAGCACGAACGGATAACGACGCACGAAGGCGGGGATGTAGCTGTTCGGCGCCCACGTCCCTTGCGCGTCGACGTAGAGGTTCTCGTTCTGGCGCAGGCCAAGCAGCGCGATCGGGCCGGCGTTGGCGGCATCGGTGCCGGCGAACACGATCATCAGGTCCCGCGAGGCCAGGCCGAACTCCGCCCCGGTCAGCGGCACCGAGTGCGCGTTCATCGCGAACTTCACGTGCGAAAGGCCCTTCAGGCGAAGTTGCTTGTGATCGGCACGATTGAGCGGCACCGGGTGCTCGTAGAAAATGACTTCAGCCACGTTGATCCACCTCTGTCCCCCGCCGTGCCGGGCCACCACCGCAGCGCCCCTGTCAAACCCGGCGTGGGGTCTGCATAGACCGCGCATGATATCAGCGCTCGCGCACGGCGGCGACTGCCGACCCGGCAAGCCCCATGCCGCCCGCAAGCGAACCGGCGCGTAGTGGTTTATGCTGCAGACGAACGGGCACCGATGCATTGCCCGAGAGTTGATCCGGAGTCCTGGCCGAAGGACGTTCTACATGCTGATGGACGTGCCAAAATCCGCCAATCTCCATGCGACCCGCGTGTTGTCGCTGGACGCCGGCGGGCGCATCCTGGACTGGATCAGCTGGCAAGACGCGGTTTGCCTGTATGTCCGCGACGCGGTGGCATGGACCCTGGGCGATCCCTGCCTCGTCGTGCACGGCGGCCACAACCGGTTGCTTGGCATGCAGAGCACGCTGCAACTGCATCCGATCATCGCCAGCACCGGCCATTGTCGCCAGCACGCCATCGACCCGGCCCCCGCGCTGACCAACACGGCGTTGTTCGCGCGCGACCGCCACATCTGCCTGTATTGCGGCGAGCATTTCACCCGCATGGAACTTACCCGCGACCACGTCCTGCCGATTTCCAGACAAGGCAAGGACGAGTGGGAGAACGTGGTCAGCGCCTGTCTCCCGTGCAACCTGAAAAAGAGCAACCGCACGCCGCAGCAGGCCAACATGCCCTTGCTGGCAGTGCCGTACCGGCCCAGTTGGGTGGAGCACCTGATCCTGTCCAACCGCAACATCCTGGCCGACCAGATGGAGTTCCTGGTCAGCCGCCTGCCGCGCGAGCGGCGGCCGATCGCCGCCTGATTCAGGGCTCCTTTCCAGTCTTCGTCGCGGCCGCGTCTGGCGCTTCGTCAGTGGCGCCATCCGCCGGAGTCGCGCCACATTCGCGCAGCTCGCGCAAGACATTCTCCAGCTTGCTCATCTCCGTGCCGCGGGTTTTGGCCATGGTGCTGTAATAGCCGCGGACGCGCTCGAGCGCGTCCTCGTCCAGGTCGTCCAGATTGAGCAGCGCGTCGTTGGCCTGGCTGGCGCGGATCAGTTCGTTGAGCTTGATCTGCAGCGAGGCGGTATCGCGGTTCTGGCTGTTCTGGATCAGGAACACCATCAGGAAGGTGATGATGGTGGTGCCGGTATTGATCACCAGCTGCCAGGTGTCGTTGTATTTGAATATCGGCCCGGTGGCCGCCCACACCACCACCACCGCTGCGGCCAGCAGGAATGCCGCCGGCTTGCCGGCGCCGCGCGCCGTGGCCTCGGCGAAGCGGCGGAAAATCGAGGGAGAATTCATGTGCAAACCCTGTACAGGAAGTCCTCAAAGCGTTGCGTGTCGCGTGTCTGCGCCGCGTGCAGGCTTGCAAACGGCGGCACGTTCCGCGTATTTCCCTACGTTCGCCCTTGCCCTGCCCTGCCGCTGGGCCAACAATACGCAGATGAACGATCTCTCCCACTACCCCCATCTGGCGCCGATCGACACGCCGGCCGACCTGCGCCGTGTGCCCGACGACGAATTGCCAGCCGTCGCCGATGAGTTGCGCCAGTACCTGATCGAGGCCGTGGCCAGCTCCGGCGGTCATTTCGGCGCAGGCCTGGGCGTGGTCGAGCTGACCGTGGCCCTGCACCACGAATTCGATACCCCGCACGACCGCCTGGTGTGGGACGTCGGCCACCAGTGCTACCCGCACAAGATCCTCACCGGCCGCCGCGACCGCATCACCACGATCAAGAAGAAGGATGGCCTGGCGCCATTCCCGCGACGCGAGGAAAGCGAGTACGACACCTTCGGCGTAGGCCACTCCTCCACCTCGATCTCGGCCGCGCTGGGCATGGCGATCGCCGCGCAACGCCAAGGCGACCATCGCAAGGTGGTGGCAGTGATCGGCGACGGTGCCATGACCGCCGGCATGGCGTTCGAGGCGCTCAATCACGGTGGCGATGTCGAGCCGGACCTGCTGGTCGTGTTCAACGACAACGGCATGTCGATCAGCGAGAACGTCGGCGCGATGACCAAGATGATGGCGCGCGCGATGGCCAGCCGGCGTCTCAACCAGCTGCGCGAGCGGGCCAAACGGGCGATGCCGAGGCAATCGTTCCTGGGGCGCTGGTTCAAGCGCTGGGAGGAGCATGCCAAAGGCATGTTCGTGCCCAGCACGCTGTTCGAGGAACTGGGTTTCCATTACACCGGTCCGATCGACGGCCACAACATCCCGCAACTGCTGCAGGCGCTGCGCACGGTGAAGGACCTGCCCGGCCCGCAGCTGCTGCACGTGATCACCACCAAGGGCAAGGGCTACGCGCCAGCCGAGCAGGCACAGATCGAATACCACGCGGTCGGCCCGTTCGACCCCGAGGCCGGCGTCACCAAGAAGCCGGGCAAGGCCAAACCGACCTACACCGACGTGTTCGGCGACTGGCTGTGTGACCAGGCCGCGGCCGACGGACGCCTGATGGGTATCACCCCGGCGATGCGCGAGGGCTCGGGTCTGGTGCGTTTCTCCAGGGAGTATCCGCAGCGCTATTTCGACGTGGCGATCGCCGAGCAGCACGCGGTGACACTGGCCGCGGGCATGGCCTGCGAAGGCGCCAAACCGGTGGTGGCGATCTACTCCACCTTCCTGCAACGCGCCTATGACCAGACCATCCACGACGTGGCGCTGCAAAATCTCGACGTCACGTTTGCGATCGACCGTGCCGGCGTGGTCGGCCCCGACGGCGCCACCCACTGCGGCAGTTTCGATCTGAGCTTTCTGCGTTGCCTGCCCAATTTCGTGATCATGGCGCCGGCCGATGAGAACGAATGCCGCGCGATGTTGAGCACGGGTTTCCAGCACCACGGTCCCGCCGCCATCCGCTACCCGCGCGGCAGCGGCCCCGGCGTATCGATCCACCGCGAGCTGGCGACGCTGCCGATCGGCAAGGCCGAGCTGCGTCGGCGCGGGCATGGCCTGGCCCTGCTCAGCTTCGGCACCATGCTGGCCCCCGCCGCGGTGATCGCCGCCGAACTCGACGCCACCCTGGTCAACATGCGTTTCGTCAAGCCGCTGGACGAGTTACTGATCGTCGAGCTGGCTCGCAGCCACGACGCCTTCGTCACGCTGGAAGACAACGCCATCGCCGGCGGTGCCGGCTCGGCCGTCGCCGAGTGCCTGGCCGCGCACGGCATCACGCTGCCGATCCTTCATCTTGGCCTTCCAGACGTCTATCTGGAGCACGGTAGTCGCGAGGAAGTGCTGGCCATGGCCGGCCTCGATCCCGGCACCATTCGCCACGCGATCCGCGCGCGCTTCCCGCAAGTGGC
>DASRUB010000037.1:0-5625 GCA_035655635.1 Rhodanobacter sp.
TAGCTCGCCGAGCACTGAGGCTCTGGCTCCGCTCCGGCTACTCTGAAGAGTGTGGGCCACGATGGCCCGCTGCTCTACCTGGGGCCCCTGCGCGGCGGTGAGTCGGGGTCGACAGGCCGCGCAGCGGGAGTCGGCAGGAAGCCGACTCCTTTTCGTCAGCACAGGGAAGTGCTGTCGAAAAGCCCGACCCCGACTCACGGACTTGCCGGGCAGGAAGCCCGGCAAGCGCCAAGCGGGGTGGCCTTTCTCTTGGTTACTTCTCTTTTGGACAAGCAAAAGAGAAGTAACTCGCCCTCCGCAGGAGGACGAAAGTTTTTCGCTTTGAAGACGCAGCACGCAGCGACCAAAGCATCACGACTGAAGTCGCTCCTACAAGTTAGAGCGCAAGCGGCATGCTGAGCACCAGCGTCATCGCGATCGCGGCGTTGTGCTGGCTCGGCCTGTTGTTCGGCGTGGCGTTGCTCGGCGAACGCCGCCCGCACATCTTCGAGAAACGCTGGGCGATCGTGTATGCGCTGTCGCTGGCGATCCATTGCACCTCGTGGACCTTCTACGGCACCGTGACCCAGGCCAGCCGCTCCGGCTGGTGGCTGCCGCCGACGTTTGTCGGTGCGATCCTGATGTATCTGTTCGCGCTGAAGTTTCTGCGCCGGATGGTGCAACTGGTACGCGAGTACAACGCCGGGTCGCTGGCGGACCTGATCGCGGTGCGGTTGGGCCGGCATTCGGGGTTGGCGGCGCTGGTGACGGCGGTGGTGGTGATCGGCATCGTGCCGTACATCGCGTTGCAGCTGAAAGCGGTGGCGATGAGTTACGGGATTCTCAGCCACGGCCAGTTGGCCGAGTCGGCGCCGTGGCAGGACAGCGCGCTGTATGTCGCGCTGCTGATGGCGCTGTTCGCGATGCTGTTCGGCACGCGCCGGGCATCCACGATGGCGCACAATCGCGGGCTGGTGTTGGCGATGGCGTTCGAGTCGCTGTTCAAGCTCGGCGCGATGCTGGCGTTGGGCAGCCTGCTGTTCACCGCGCTGCCGGCAGGTTTGCCCGCACATCTGCCGACGCCGCCGGACAGTGGCGGCTTCCCTGCGCTGATCCTGCTCGGTGCGCTGGCGATGTTCACCATGCCGCACCAGTTTTACGCCGGTATTGTGGAGTGTCGCAGCGATGGCAACCTGCGCACCGCGCGCTGGTTGTTCCCGCTTTACCTGCTGCTGATTTCGTTGCCGATCCTGCCGCTGGCGCGTCTGGGCGATGCGCTGCTGGGGCCGAGCGGCGTGTCCTCGGACATGTACGTGCTGGCGCTGCCGCTGGCGCGGGGCGAGCACGGGCTGGCACTGGTGGCATTCCTGGGCGGCCTGAGTGCCGCCACCAGCATGGTGGTGATCGCCACGCTGACCTTGAGCCTGATGGTGGTCAACCACTTCATCGCGCCGCTGCGGGTGCGCGCGGGCTGGGGCCGCGACGAGCGCAGCGACCTGCGCGGCGAACTGCTCAATTACCGACGCGTGGCGATCCTGGTGGTGATCATGCTGGCGTGGGCGTACAGCCGCCTGCTGGCGCGCAATGAAGCCCTGGCGGACATCGGCGCCATCTCGTTTTCGGCGCTGGCCGGGCTGACTCCTGCCGTGCTCGCCGCGATGTACCGGCCGCAGTTGGGTCCGCGCGCGGTGATGGCCGGGTTGGCCGCTGGCACCATGGTTTGGATCTACGCCGTGTTGCCGGCGCTGCTGCCGGCGTCATTGTCGTGGTTGCACGAGGGACCCTTCGGGCTGAGGTGGTTGGCGCCGGACGATCTGCTCGGGCTGGGCGACTGGAACCGCCTCGGCCGCGCCGTGGTGGTGAGCCTGGCGGCGAATGTGGCGGTGATGCTGACGCTGGCCGGTTCGCGTTTCGGCCACAGCACGCGCGCGGTCAGCGTGGGCCATGTGGGTGTCACCGAACTGCGCGCGCTGGCCGCCCGCTTCCTGCCACCGGAGCGCGTCGAGCATCTGTTCGATGGTGCGCCGGCCAGCGGCGCGTCCGGAACCAGGCGCGTCGCCCAGGTGGAGCACGAGCTGGCCGCGGTGATTGGCGCGGCGTCGGCGCGACTGCTGCTGGAAGTGGTGCACCGGCAGGGGCGCGACGATCTGGATGCGGTGGCGGCGATCGTCGACGAGGCGGCGCAGGATCTGCGCTTCAATCAGCGCGTGCTGGAGGCAGCCCTGGAAAACATGAGCCAGGGCATCTGCGTGGTCGATGCCGATCTGCACCTGGTGGCGTGGAACACCCCGTATGCGCGATTGTTCAATTACCCGACCGGGATGCTGCGCGTCGGCCGCCCAGTGGCCGATCTGACTCGCTACAACGTCGACGCCGGCATGCTTGGCCCGGGCGAGGCCCAGGCCCGCGTGCAGCGCCGGCTGGAACACATGCGCGCCGGTACCCGCCACCTGTCTGAGCGGAGCTTTCCCGACGGCACGATCGTGGAGATTCGCGGCAACCCGATGCCCGGTGGTGGCTTCGTGGCGACCTTCACCGACGTCACCGCATTCCGCCAGGCGGAGGTTGCGCTCAAGCGCGTCAATGAGACGCTGGAGCTGCGCGTGGCCGAACGCACCCATGAACTCGTCCGCGTCTCGGCCGAGGCGCAGGCGGCCAACGACGCGAAGAGCCGCTTCCTCACCGCCGTCACGCACGACCTGATGCAGCCGTTGCACGCGGCCCAGTTGTTTGCCCACTCGCTGGCCGGGCCCGGCAACCATGAACAGACGGCCCAGCATCTCAACGGGGCGTTGGCAGCGACCGAGGGCCTGCTCAGTGGCCTGCTCGACGTGGCGCGGCTCGAAGGCGGACGCCTGCATCCGCAGCCACGCGCGTTCCCGCTGGCAGAAGTGATCGACCCGCTCGGTGCCGAGTTCCGCGCCATGGCCATCGATCGCGATGTGCAACTGAGCGTGGTCAGTACGCGGGCCTGGGTGCATTCCGATCCGCAGTTGTTGCGGCGGGTGCTGCAGAACTTCCTGTCCAATGGATTGCGCTACGCCGGGCACGGTCGCGTGTTGCTGGGCGTGCGCCGGCGCGGGCGGCACCTACGCGTGGAAGTATGGGACACCGGTGCGGGCATCGCGCCGGAAGAGCAGCAACTGATCTTCCAGGAATTCCGGCGCGGCAGCACCGCAGGCGGGCAGGGGCTCGGGCTGGGCTTGTCCATTGCCCAACGCATGGCCGACCTGCTTGGACACCCGTTGGGGCTGCGCTCGTGGCCGGGACGCGGCAGCGTGTTCCATCTGGACGTGCCGCTGGCGGTGGCCGCGCCCCGTCAGTCAGCCACGGCGAGCGCGATGCAGCCGCTGCCGTCCGGTCGCGCACTGGTGCTGGACAACGAACCTGCTGCGCTCGCGGCGTTGACCACCTTGCTCGCGGGATGGGGCTGGCAGGTGCACGCGGCGCGCAATGCGGAGCAGGCACTCGGCGTGCCGTGGCGACCAGACATCAACATCCTGGATGTCCATCTTGACGACGGCCAGACCGGGCTGGACGTGTGGCGGCAACTGGCCCAGCTGCACGCCGAGGTGCCCACGGTGATGCTTACCGCCGATCGCGATGGCGATTTGCGCCGGCAATTGCTCGATGCCGGCGTGGGCGTGCTGTACAAGCCGCTGAAGCCGCTGGCACTGCGCCAGACCTTGTTGCGCATGCTGGCGGGCAAGCCGCGGATGACGGAGCAGGACTGAGCTCGTGGAATTGCCTTTGCTTTCCCCGCTGCGCAGGGGAAGGGAAGAACGCGCTCCACCACAGTTCGTCGACTATTCACACGTGGAGAGTCGCGCCGTATTGCCGGCGGCTGGATCAATGGCATTTCGGTCTCGATCTGATCTGGATCAGTGCCGCGTCGTCGCGTGAAGACCAAGATCAAAAAGCTCGACGCCCGGATGGACGCCGTTCTGCAAGGCTACGGGATGGAAGGATGCACGCAGGCAGCGCGGGAAATCATGCAGCGACAGACTCGGCAGACGACCACGCGCTGACTTCGATCTTTACGGGCTACACCGTCGCCGCCGCGGTCTGGCTTGTGTTCGCCACCGCCATCGGACTGTTGCTGGCGTTCAAGTTTGGTGCGCCGGATTTCTGGGCGGCGAAGTACCTGACGTTTGGCCGGCTGCGACCCATCCACACCAATGCGACGTTCTACGGCTGGGCCAGCATCGGTCTGGTCGGGGTGGCGTACTACGTCGCGGCGCGCAGTTGCGGCACCCGGTTGTACAGCACGCGCCTGGCATGGATTGGACTGGCGCTGTTCAACATCGCGGCGATCGCGGGCACCGTCGCGCTGGACCTGGGTTACAACGATGGCGATCTGGAGTATCGCGAATGGCCCTGGCCGATCCGGCTGATCTTCCTGGCGGCGTTGATCGTGACGGCCTGGAACCTGATAGGGACCGTCCTGCGACGCAGCAGCGAGGACATCTATCTTTCCAACTGGTACATCATCGCCGGTGTGTTGTGGACGTGCGTCATCGCGATCATCGGGGTGTTGCCGTGGTACCAGCACGGTCTGGGCCAGGTCGCGATCTCCGGCTTCTACATGCACAACGCGGTGGGGATGTGGTTCACGCCACTGGCGCTGGGGGCGTTCTACTACGCGATTCCCAAGATCTTGAGTCGCCCGATCTATTCGTATGCGCTGGGCGTGTTCGCGTTCTGGACCAATCTGCTGTTCTACCCATTGCTGGGCGCACACCATTTCCTGTTCAGCCCGTTGCCGTGGTGGTTGCAGACGACCGCGATCGTGTTCAGCGTGGCCATGCTGGTGCCGGTGTGGGGCGGTAGCGCGAACTTTCTGCTGACCATGCGCGGTCGTTACCGCGACATGATCCACTCGTACCCGCTGATGTTCATCTTCGTTGCCGTGATTGGCTACCTGTTCGGGTCGACCCAGGGCACGGTCGAGGCGTTCCGCTCGATGCAGGCGATCTGGCACTTCACCAACTTCACGGTCGGGCATTCGCACCTGACCATGTACGGCTTCGTCACGTTTGCGCTGTGGGGCGCGATCTATGCGTTGCTTCCGCTGGCGACCGGCAAGACCGCCGGGCAGTTCGGGCTGGCGGCGCATTTCTGGCTGGCCCTGGTGGGCAGCTTCATCTACGTGATCTCGCTGTCGATCGGCGGCACGGTCCAGGGGCTGGATTGGGTCCACGGCCATCCGTTCATCCAGTCGGTGGTGGACATGCAGTCGTATTACGTGTGGCGCGGTGTGGGCGGCATGCTGATGTTCCTCTCGCACCTGGTGTTCGCCTGGAACGTGTGGCGCATGACCTCCGGCCAACCCGGCAACGCCGCGTCGCCCGTGCTCGGGCCCGGCGCCGCCGAGGAGGTCACGGCGTGAAAAGACTGCTGCTCATTGCCGGCGGCGCGCTCGGCATCTACATCGTCATCGTGATGCTGGTTGCAGTCTTGCCCGCGATCGATCTGTCCAGGACGCCACCGGGCCCGGGTGTCCTGCCGCTGACCGCACTGCAGGCCGAGGGCCGCGATGTCTTCGTGGCCAACGGTTGCGGCTATTGCCACACCCAGCAGGTGCGGCCGCTGCCCGAGGACAAGGTGTTCGGACGGCCGTCCGCGCCCGGGGACTTTGCCTATCAG
>DASRUB010000038.1:0-16197 GCA_035655635.1 Rhodanobacter sp.
ATACCATGGTTTGCGTTCCTGGCCATGCCCGACAGCGCCTTCGACGAACAGGCCGCCACCTGACCCCTGCTCCTGGATACCCATGCAAACCATCGAATTCGAACTGGAAGGCGACTACGTCGAGCTCAACATGCTGCTCAAGCTGGTCGGTCTGTGCGACAGCGGCGGTGCCGGCAAGGCGATCGTCGCCAGCGGATCGGTCAAGATCGGTGGCGCGATCGAACTGCGCAAGACGTGCAAGATTTACGCGGGACAGGTGGTCGTCATCGACGACACCGAGATTCACGTCCTGGCCGACCCGCAAGGCCTGAAAGATGGCCGGCCGGGGAGCCATCGACCCCATTGATCCGACCAGGCTACGGCAGGTCCTCCAGCCGTCGGTCGACATCGGCGCCGGAGGGAATATGCAGCAAAAACTCGTGCTCGACCACGTCACGCAGCTCCGCCACGTCGCGCAGGATGCGACGTTCGGGCTCGTATCCGATCCGACGCAGCGTGAATTCGCGGTTGAACAGGCTCAGGCGCCTGTCGGGCGGCGTGCGTCCCAGCATGAGGTTGTTGACGAACCGTGATGCGGGATGGGTCGACACGTAATGGTTGGCCACCACGTAATCGATCATGGGTGTGGGTCGCAGCTCAAAGCGGTACAGCGTGCGCCACTCCCCATGCGCCAGCGACTGCATGCGCCACTCGGCGTCATGCCTGAGCAGCCGGAACGGCTCGTGCCCGGTCGCCTGTTCGATATCCGGCTGAAGCCGCAGCACACCGGTGAGCACATGCCCGCCAAAGCCAACATCGACCAGCCAGCCTTCGCCCGCCAGCTCGACGCGGAGCAACATGTGGCTTTGCGGGGTCTGCGCGTCCTCCGGATGCCCCCACAGGACCCGGGCGATCAGGCCGCTGACCTCGAAGCCGATCGCCCGCAGCACCGCCTCGAACAGCAGGTTCTGCTCGAAGCAGTAGCCACCCCGCCCCTCATGCACCAGCTTCTGCTGCAGCGCGGCCAGATCCAGATCCACCGGCAGGCCCAGCAACGGGTTGAGGTTGGCGAATGGAATGCATGCCACGTGCGCCATGGCCAGGCCGCGCAGGGTCGCCAGGTCAACCGCCACCGGGCCATGCCAGCCGATGCGGCGCAGATAGGCATCCATATCAATTCTGTCAGGCACGCGATTCTCCGGGTGATCAGCGCATATGGTAGCCACCGAGCGGCGTGGCCGCAGGTAACCGTGGCTGGCCCGGCGGCGAATGACCCGATGAGCGCGCTTCCGCGCGCGTGCATCCCTTCCTGCCACTTCAACGTAACCCGTCATGCATGCCGCGGGTTCGCGCATGCCCATCCTCAGCGAGGCTACCCATGATTCGCTACCGTGCATTTCGAATTTTTCCCCTGGCAGGCGCCGTCTTGCTGGCCGGTCTCGCTGCCTGCCAGCCGGTGGCGACGGCCACGGAAGTCACTCGATTGCCGGCTCCGGCCGTTGATGCCACAACGGCCCCCGCCGGGCACGACCAGGTTGCCGTCCTTGCCGGCGGCTGCTTCTGGGGCATCGAGGCCGTATTCGAACACGTCAAGGGCGTGCGCAAGGTCACCGCCGGCTACTCCGGCGGCGTCGCCAATACCGCGCACTACGATGAAGTCAGCGACGGCAACACCGGCCACGCCGAGTCGGTGAAGATCGAGTTCGACCCGTCCCAGGTCAGCTACGGCCGCCTTTTGCAGGTGTTTTTTTCAGTGGCACTGAACCCCACCGAGCTGAACCGGCAAGGCCCCGATACCGGTCCGCAATATCGTTCGGTGATCTTCTACGACAACGCCGGGCAGAAGAAGATCGCCAGCGACTACATCGCCCAGCTGAGCGCCGCCAAGGCCTTCGCTGCACCGATCGTCACCCAGGTGCTGCCGCTGGAGGCGTTCTATCCGGCCGAGAACTACCATCAGCATTACTACGAGCTGCATCCGGACAATCCGTACATCGTGTTCAACGACGTGCCTAAGGTAGAGCACCTGCACAAGCTGTTCCCGTCGCTCTATCAACCCGGGCGACAGTTCGTCGAGGTGGAGCTGCATTGAGCTGGTTTTCGGTTTTCGGTGTTCGGTTGCCGGCTCCTGAACACTGAACACCGAAAACAGATCACTCTGCCCGCAGGCTGCTTCCGGCAGCACAAGGTTGCACTCCTGCGGACTTTGACTTGCGTGAGGCGGCACGGCCCCCATGTCGGGAGCTTCGTGCGCTGCCGTGCGCCTCCTGACAGCTTCCCCACGTGCCGCCTCACGCAACCATCCCGGCTACCGGATCGACGGATATCACGCGCGGCTTCCTCGGCGTGTTCCGCTACAGCGGGCGGGCACTGCAACTGGTCTGGAGCACCAGCCGCGCGCTGACGGTCGCGCTCGCCCTGCTCACCCTGATCGCCGGTCTGCTGCCGGCCGGCGTGGCGTTTGTCGGCGCCCATATCGTCGACGCGGTGGTGACCGCCAGCCGTCTGTGGGCGGCCAACGGTCATGCTCCGCTGCGCTCGATATTCGAATGGGTGGCGCTGGAAGGCGTGCTGGTGGCAGCACTGGCTGGCACGCAGCGTGGCCTGTCGTTGTGCCAGTCGCTGCTGCGCGCGCAGCTGGGCCAGCGCGTCAACGTGATGATCCTGGAGAAGGCGCTGACCCTGCAGCTGGCGCATTTCGAGGACTCGGAGTTTTACGACAAGCTCACCCGCGCCCGCCGCGAGGCCTCGAGCCGGCCGCTGTCGCTGGTCACGCGCACCTTCGGGCTGGGCCAGAACGCGATTTCGCTGGTCAGCTACGGCAGCCTGCTGTACCAGTTTTCGCCGTGGGCGGTCGCGGTGCTGTTGCTGGCCGGCCTGCCCTCGTTTTTTGCCGAGACGAAATTTTCCGGCGATGCGTTCCGGCTGTTCCGCTGGCGTTCGCCGGAAACACGCATGCAGCTGTACCTGGAAACCGTGCTGGCGCGCGAGGACCACGCCAAGGAAGTGAAGCTGTTCGGCCTCGGGCCGCTGCTGCTGCAGCGCTATCGCGACATCTTCCACACCTTGTACAGCGCCGATCGCGAACTGGCGGTGCGCCGCGACAGCTGGGGCTTCGGCCTGGGCCTGCTCGGCACCATCACGCTGTACGGCGCCTATGCCTGGATCGCCGCCAGCACGGTATTCGCACGGATCACCTTGGGCCAGATGACGATGTACCTGGCGCTGTTCCGCCAGGGCCAATCGGCGGTGTCGGCCATGTTGTCAGCGATCGGTGGCATGTACGAGGACAACCTGTACCTGTCGACCTTGTACGAATATCTGGAAACGCCCGTGCCGCCGGCCACCGGCGCGGTGCAGAAAGGCGCCAAACCCGACGACGGCATCCGCTTTGAGCAAGTCAGCTTCAGCTATCCCGGCGCCAGCGAACCGGCACTGCGCGACATCGACCTGCACATCCGCCCCGGCGAATCGCTGGCCCTGGTCGGCCAGAACGGCTCGGGCAAGACCACCCTGATCAAACTGCTGACGCGCCTGTACACGCCCGACCGCGGCCGCATCCTGCTCGACGGCACCGACCTGCGCGAGTGGGACGAAAGCGTGCTGCTGCAGCGCATCGGCGTGATCTTCCAGGACTTTGCCCGCTATCAGATGCGCGTGGGCGAGAACGTGGGCGCCGGCGACGTCATCCATTTCGATGATGCAGTGCGCTGGCGCGAGGCCAGCGACAAGGGCATGGCCAGCGATTTCATCGACAGCCTGCCGGCCGGGTTCGAGACCCAGCTCGGCAAGTGGTTCAACGACGGCCGCGAACTGTCCGGCGGGCAATGGCAGAAGATCGCGCTGGCCCGTGCCTTCATGCGTTCGCGCGCCGACATCCTGGTGCTGGATGAACCCACCGCCGCGATGGACGCCCAGGCCGAAGCCAGCATCTTCGAGCACTTCCGCGAACTCTCCGGCGGTCGCATCGCGATCCTGATCTCGCACCGATTCTCCACCGTGCGCATGGCCGACCAGATCATCGTGATCCAGGACGGCCGCATCATCGAACGCGGCAACCACGAGCAGTTGATGGCCCGGGCCGGCCACTATGCGCATCTGTTCTCGTTGCAGGCGCAGGGGTATCGGTGATTCTGCAAGCCACCGCGCCGACCGTTGACAGGACCTTCTCCGCGGGGCTGTCATCTTGCGAATTGAAGCCCATGCTGGGCTGACCAGAACGCTGCCAGGAGCCGCAACCATGACACGACATGCCCGCATGGTGATACTCGGGGCCGGCACCGCCGGATTGACCGCGCTGAAGGAGACCCAGCGCCATACCGAAGACGTGTTGTTGATCAACGATGGCCCCTACGGCACGACCTGCGCGCGCGTCGGCTGCATGCCGTCCAAGGCGCTGCTCGAAGTGGCCCATGCCCACGGGCGGCGCGAGTGGCTCGCCGCGGTCGGCATCGGCGGCAGCGCGGATCTCCAGGTGGATCTCGCGGCCGTGATGGCACACGTGCGGGTGTTGCGCGATCGCTTTACCAGCGGCGCGATCCAGCTTGCGCTATCCCTCGGCGAGCGCAGCATTCGTGGGCGGCCGCGCTTTCTTGACGCGCAGACGCTCGAGGTCAACGGCGAGCGCATTCATGCCGACGCCGTGATCATCGCCACCGGCACCCGCCCGATCGTGCCCGATGCGTGGCGCGTGCTGGGTGACCGGCTGGTGACCTCCGACGACGTCTTTGAACTGGTGTCCCCAGGGCGACGCGTCGGCGTGGTCGGACTCGGGCCGATCGGTACCGAACTCGGCCAGGCTTTCGCCCAGCTCGGCTGCGACGTTCACGCCTTCACCCAGGGCCGCACGGTCGCCGGACTCAGCGATCCGGCGGTCAGTACCAGCCTCCTCGAAGTGCTCCAGCGCCAGATGTCGATCAGTACCGAGGCCACCGTCACCGTGCGCCGGGATGGCGACCGCATCATGCTGGACAACGGCACGGCTCCGGTGGCGGTCGACTGGGTGCTTGCCGCTCTCGGGCGGCAGCCCAATATCGAGGGACTCGGCCTCGACTCGCTTGGCGTCGCGCTCGACGAACGCGGCATGCCTGCTTTCGATCCGGCGACACTGCGCGTCGGCGACCTGCCCATCTATATCGCCGGCGATGTCAATCAACAGCGGCCGCTGCAGCACGAAGCCGCGGACGATGGACGGATAGCCGCCCATCACGCCATGCACCCTGAAGCCCCATGTCTTGCGCGGCGCGCACCGCTGGGCATCGTGTTCACCGAGCCCGGCGCCGGCCGGGTCGGTCTGTCGTACCGCGAGCTGCCGGCTTCCGGGATGGTTACCGGCGCCGCTGATTTCTCGCGCCAGGCCCGTGCCCTGATGGCCGGGCGCAACGCGGGCCTGATGCACCTGTACGTCGATGCCGCCGACGGCCGCCTCGTCGGTGCCGAGCTGGTGGCCCCAGATGCCGAACACCTGCTGCACCTGCTCGCCTGGTCGCTGCAACAGGGCTTGACGGTGAATGAGATGTTGCAGATGCCGTTCTATCACCCCACCGTCGAAGAAGGACTGCGCAGCGCACTGCAGGCGGCGCGGCGCGGCATTAGCGAACGGAGCCGCCAGCCCGACCTGCCACTCTGTCGCAAGCCGATCGACTGGGCGCTCGGCTGACGAGTCACCGGCATGCACTGACGGGTGTGCCGGTTCGTCCTTCCTTTGATCGAGCGGCTCTTCGCCCACTCCACAGCCATCCACGGCCATGCCAGACCGCCTGACCAAACCTTGACCCCACCCGCTCCTGCGCTTCATGCTTCACCGTCTTTGTCCAACTGATCCACACGCATGAGCAGTCGCTACAACGCCGTCGATATCGAAGTCCTGTCCGGTCTGGATCCGGTCAAACGCCGTCCGGGCATGTACACCGACACCAGCCGCCCGAACCATCTGGTGCAGGAAGTGGTGGACAACTCGGTGGACGAGGCACTGGCCGGCTACGCGACCACTATCGAGGTGGTGCTGCATCCGGACGGTTCGGTCTCGGTCAGCGACGATGGCCGTGGCATGCCGGTGGACATCCATCCCGAGGAAGGCGTTTCCGGGGTCGAGCTGATCATGACCCGGCTGCATGCGGGCGGAAAATTCAGCGGCAAGAATTATAGTTTTTCAGGCGGCCTGCACGGCGTGGGCGTGTCGGTGGTCAACGCCTTGTCCGACCGGGTCGAGGTGACGATTCGCCGCGACGGCTCCGAATATGCCATGGCGTTCGAGCACGGCGACAAGGTCAGCGCGCTGGAAGTGATCGGCGTGGTCGCGAAAAGACGCAGCGGCACCACGCTGCGCTTCTGGCCCGAACTGAAGTATTTCGACTCGCCGAAGATCTCGCTCGGCAAGCTCAAGCACCTGCTACGCGCCAAGGCGGTGCTGTGCGCCGGCCTCAACGTGAAGCTCGCCGACGAGACCAGCGGCGAAGTCATCGAGTGGCATTACGAGGATGGCCTGCGCGACTATCTGCGCAGTGAACTCGACGGCAGCGAGGTGTTGCCGAACGAGTTGTTCGTGCACCAGATGGCCCGCGACACCGAAGGGGTCGAAGTCGCGCTGGCGTGGTTGCCCGAAGGCGAGCTGGTGCAGGAGAGCTACGTCAACCTGATTCCCACCATGCAGGGTGGCACCCACGTCAACGGCCTGCGCACCGGACTGACCACGGCCATCCGCGAGTTCTGCGACATCCGCAACCTGTTGCCGCGCGGCGTGAAGCTGGCGCCCGAAGACGTGTGGGAGCGGATCTCGTTCGTGCTTTCCGCACGCCTGCAGGACCCGCAGTTCGCCGGCCAGACCAAGGAACGGCTGTCCTCGCGCCAGGCCGCGGGGATGATCGAGAACGTCATCCACGACGCCTTCAGCCTGTGGCTGAACCAGAACGTGGGCACCGGCGAGCGCATCGCGCAGCTGGCCATCGAGCGCGCGAGTGCGCGCCTGAAGGCTGCCAAGCAGATCGTGCGCAAGAAGATCACCCAGGGTCCTGCCCTGCCCGGCAAGCTGGCCGACTGCACCGCCACCGACCTGACCCGCACCGAGCTGTTCCTGGTCGAAGGCGATTCGGCTGGCGGCAGCGCCAAGCAGGCGCGCGACAAGGAGTTCCAGGCGATCCTGCCGTTGCGCGGCAAGATCCTCAACACCTGGGAAGTGGAGTCGACCTCGGTGCTGGCGTCCGAGGAAGTGCACAACCTCGCCGTCGCCATCGGTTGCGACCCGGGCAAGGACGATCTGTCCGGCCTGCGCTACGGCAAGGTGATCATCCTGGCCGACGCGGATTCCGACGGTTTGCACATCGCCACCTTGCTGTCTGCCTTGTTCCTCAAGCATTTCCCGACCCTGGTCAGCGAAGGCCACGTGTTCGTGGCGATGCCACCGCTGTTCCGCGTCGACGTCGGCAAGCAGGTGTTCTACTGCCTCGATGAGGGCGAGAAGGAGGCGACGCTGCAGCGGATCGAGCGCGAGAAGATGAAAGGCGCGGTCAGCACCACGCGTTTCAAGGGCCTGGGCGAGATGAACCCGCCGCAGCTGCGCGAATCGACCATCCATCCCGACACCCGACGCCTGGTGCAGCTGACCGTCGACGACCAGGAAGGCACCAGCAAACTGATGGACATGCTGCTGGCCAAGAAGCGCTCTGGCGATCGCAAGGCATGGCTGGAAGAGAAAGGCGACCTGGCCACACTGGAGGTCTGATCGTTCCGCGCCTTCGCCCGGAGTTCACTTGAACCCGGGGCGGCCGCGCTGCTTGCCCCCGCGCAAGGCAGCCCTCATGTTGCCGGCATGACACCCCCTCACCCCCTCGCGAACGGAAACGCAAGCCCGTGATCGCCAGCAGCCCCGACGAACGCGAGGAACTGAACGGCCTGTTGATCCATGCGGGTCGCGGCGACCAGCAGGCCTTCACCGCGCTGTACCAGCGCACCTCTTCGAAACTTTTCGGCGTGTGCCTGCGCATGCTTCGCCAGCGCGGCGAAGCCGAAGAAACACTGCAGGAAACTTTCATCACGGTGTGGCGCCGCGCCGCCAGCTTCGATCCCGGCAAGGCCAGCGCCATCACCTGGCTGGTGACGCTGAGGCGCAACAAGGCGATCGACCGACTGCGCCAGCATCGCGAGGAACACCTGGATCCGCTGCAGCTGGAAGCAAGCGTCGACGAGGCGCCCACGCCCGCCGCCGATGCCGAAACCAGCCAGGAGCACCAGCGCCTGCAACGATGCCTGGATGCGCTGGAACCGCAACAGCGCCGCGCCGTGCGTGAAGCCTTTTTTACCGGCGCGACGTATAACCAACTGGCGACACGCGACAAGGTGCCGTTGGGCACCATGAAGAGCTGGATCCGCCGGAGCCTGCTGCAATTGCGCACCTGTCTGGAACGATGAACACACCCGCCGACCACCACGACGACGATCTGCGCTACGCCGAGTACGTGCTCGGCGTGCTGGATGCCTACGCACGCGCAGCGGTGGAGCAGGAAATCCAGGACAGCGCGCAAGCCGCGGCCGCCGTCGCCCAGTGGCAACGCCGCCTGATGCCGTTCGCCGACGAAGTCGTGGCGAGCACGCCGGCACCTTATGTCTGGGCACGGATTCAAGACGCGCTGCAACTCGCCGCCCCGGCGCCGTCGCGGCCCCGCCCCAGGCTGTGGGACAACCTGCGCCTGTGGCGCTGGCTGGGTCTCGGCGCCAGCGTGGTGGCGGCGGCCAGCGTGGCGATCCTGCTGGTGCAGCCGCGCCAACTGGCCACACCAGCCGCAAGTCAGGCCGGCTACCTGGTCGCCGCCATCGAACAGGACAACGGCATCACCGGCTGGACGGCCACGATGGATCTGCCGCACGCAAGAATGATCGTGGTGCCAGCTACGCCGGTGGCGTTTGCGCCGGGGCGCACGCCCGAGCTGTGGTTGATCCCGGCGGGTGGAAAACCCATCTCGCTGGGCGTGATCGCGCGCGACAAACCCACCTCCATCGCGTTGCGCGCCGATCTGCTCGCACGTCTCGATGCCACGGCCCTGCTGGCCGTCTCGGTGGAGCCTGACGGGGGCTCGCCCACCGGCCAGCCCACCGGCCCAGTGGTAGCCAAGGGCACGATTGGCGGCGCCTGACGATCCGGTCGCCGGGCCGGGTTTCGCCCGACTGCATCTCTTTTCGTTCGGTCTGCATCCGGCAGTGCTGTCGCCTCGTATCTCCATGCGCTTCCGATCCGCGAAGCGGAAACCCCTGGAGAACGCGATGAAAATCAATCAGCACATGCGCAGCCTGGCCATCGGCCTGTCCCTGGCCCTCACGGCGGTGACAGTCGCGCCCCTGGCCCTGGCTGGCTCGATGGGCATGGAGCAAACCGTGATGGTCGGCGGTGCCGCCATGTACCCGTCGAAGAATATCATCGAGAACGCGGTCAATTCGAAGGATCACACCACCCTCGTCGCCGCCGTGAAGGCCGCCGGCCTGGTCGCCACACTCGAAGGCCCCGGCCCGTTCACCGTATTCGCACCGACCAACGAGGCGTTCGCCGCCCTGCCCGCCGGCACCGTGGACAACCTGCTGAAGCCCGAGAACAAGGCCACCCTGACCAAGGTGCTCACCTACCACGTAGTGCCGGGCAAATACACCGCGCACGATCTGGCCAGGCTGGCCAAGGCGCATGGCGGCAAGGCGACGCTGAAGACGGTTGAGGGCGAATCGATCACCGTCGCCGACAAGGACGGCAAGTGGACCGTCACCGACGCAAAGGGCAACGTCGCCGACATCACCATCGCCGACGTGACCCAGTCCAACGGCGAGATCTTCGTGATCGACAAGGTGCTGATGCCGTAATACCGCAGCCACCAGTATCTCGCGCGAGCTGCCCGGGGGATCCCCGGGCAGCTTTTTTTGTGCCGATGGCGGCGTTATGGTGCAGTCTGGTTACCCGCGAGCAACCCGCATGTCCCTGCTGCCGCCGCTTGATCTCCAGCGCTGGATCGACGAACACCGCCACCTGCTGAAACCGCCGGTGGGCAACAAGTGCATCGTCGACGGCGATTTCATCATCATGATCGTGGGCGGTCCGAATGCGCGCACCGACTATCACTACGACGAAGGGCCGGAGTTCTTCTATCAGCTCGAAGGCGAGATCACGCTGAAGGTGCAGGACGACGGCGTGGCCCGCGACATCCCGCTGCGCGCCGGGGAAATCTTCTATCTGCCGCCGCGTGTACCGCACTCGCCCAACCGGGCCGCCGGTTCGATCGGACTGGTGATCGAACGTCGTCGCGTGGCTGGCGAGAAGGACGGTCTGATGTGGTTCTGCGAAGCGTGCAACCACAAGCTGTATGAGGAGTATTTCACCCTCGAAAGCATCGAGCACGATTTCCCGCCAGTGTTCGAACGCTTCTACGGTTCGCGCACAGCACGCACCTGCGATGCATGCGGCCATCTCAACCCCGCCCCAGCGAAATATCTGTAGGAGCGCACCTGAAGTGACCGGACCGGTTGCTGCGTTCGAAGGCCTCCGTTTGCGTGTGCAGAAAAATCTCGAAGCGGGTGATCAACGCTGCCTCGCCCTGCCATTGGTCACGGTAGCGCCGGAATGCGTCGATCAGGCAGATGGCGGGGGTTTGCATGAACGTTCGTTGCGTTGGCTGGGAACCGGTCGCGGCATGTTTCGCCGCAACACAAGTGAAGCTTGTATATCCTTTGCCGCATGGGCTATGTTGGCCCGCCATTGCCTACCCGTACAAGCCACCGCCGCAGAGCGGAAACGGGCACGACATCACCGAAGGGGAACTTGATGATAAAGGGTCTTTTTGCCACTCACGCCATCGAGGCCATGCCGCACGTGGATGCCGGCGAGCCGGTGGAAGGCGGCGCAACCGGCGAGGTCACGCTGAAGCGCGTGCTGACCGCGCGTCACCTGATCATGCTGGGCATCGGTGCCGTGATCGGTGCCGGCATCTTCGTTCTCACCGGCACGGCCGCCGCGCAGTTCGCCGGTCCTGCCCTGGTGATCAGCTTCCTGATGGCGGGTTTCGCCTGTGCGCTGGCCGGCCTGTGCTACGCCGAGTTCGCCGCCATGCTGCCGGTATCCGGCAGCGCGTATTCCTATTCCTATGCCACGCTGGGCGAAGTGGTCGCCTGGTTCGTCGGCTGGAACCTGGTACTGGAGTACCTGTTCGCGGCGTCCACCGTGGCGGTGGGCTGGTCGGGCTACTTCAACGAAATGCTGCGCATGGTCAGCGGCTGGATCGGCGTCAACATCTCGCTGCCGGCTGCGCTGGCCTCCGCACCGCTGACCTTCGACGCCAGCGGCCATCACATCATCACCACCGGCACGCTGATCAACCTGCCGGCGGTGGCGATCGTGGCGGCGATCAGCTGGCTGTGCTACCGGGGAATCACCCAGTCTGCATCGGTCAACGCGGTGATCGTGGCGATCAAGGTGATCGTGATCCTGTTGTTCCTGGCGGTGACCTTTCACTACCTCAACCCGAGCCTGTGGCACCCGTTCATCCCCGAGAACGAAGGCGGCTTCAAGTACGGCTGGAGTGGCGTGATCCGCGCTGCCACGCTGGTGTTCTTCGCCTACATCGGTTTCGACGCAGTATCGACCGCGGCCGGTGAAGCGAAGAATCCGCAGCGCGACATGCCGATCGGCATCCTCGGCTCGCTGATCATCTGCACCTTGTTGTACATCGCCATGGCTGCCGCGTTGACCGGCCTGGCACCTTACACAGAGCTCAACACGCCCGAACCCGTGGCGACCGCACTCAACTATGTGCTGGGCACCGTGGCCGCCGGCAGCAGCGCCAGTCACATCCTCGGCACGCTGAAGGTGCTGGTGGTGTTCGCTGCGCTGGCGGGCCTGAGTTCGGTGGTGCTGGTGATGCTGATGGGACAGCCGCGCATCTTCTATTCGATGTCGCGCGACGGCCTGCTGCCCAAGCTGCTGGGCAAGGTCCACCCGAAACACCGCACGCCGTACGTGGGCACCATCATCGTTGGCGTGATCGCCTCGGTGCTGGCCGGCCTGTTCCCGGTGGACGTGCTGGGTGACCTGGTGTCGATGGGTACTTTGCTGGCGTTCACCACCGTGTGCATCGGCGTGCTGGTACTGCGTCACACGCGCCCGGATCTGCCACGCGCGTTTCGCGTGCCGTTCGTATGGATCGTCTGCCCGCTCGGTGCGGCCGCCTGCCTGTTCCTGTTCTGGCAGGCGTTCGTGACCCGCTGGTGGCTGATCCTGGGCTGGACCGCGATCGGCTTCCTGATCTACGGCTTCTACGGCTACCGCAACAGCAAGCTGCGCCAGAACGCCCGCTGACCTCACCGCGGCCGACGCCCACAGCGCCGGCCGCGCTGCTTCTGACTCATCCGGTGCAACCACGCGCCCTGCCCCTCCAGGAACTGCTGGCTCATGCTCGATCAGCTACTCGCGCGCAAAACCGATTTCAGTAACGACGACCACGCCCACGGGCCGTCCCTGCGTCGTACGCTGGGGCCCTGGGGGATCACCGCGCTGGGCATCGGTGCCGTCATCGGTACCGGCATCTTCGTGGTCACCGGCACGGCGGCGGCCGAGCATGCCGGCCCGGCGGTATTGATCTCCTTCATCATCGCCGCGATCTGCAGCGGCTTTGCCGCGCTGTGTTATGCCGAGTTCGCCACCCTGATTCCGATCTCGGGCAGTTCCTACTCCTACGCGTACGCCTCCCTGGGCGAACTGGCCGCCTGGTTCATCGGCTGGAACATGGTCGCCGAATACGGGATATCGGCCTCCGCGGTGGCGGCCAGCTGGACCGGTTACTTCACCAGCCTGCTCGACCACATGGGCCTGCATCTGCCGAAAGCGCTCACCGAGGCACCGCTGGCGTTCACCAATGGCAGTCTCGTCGCCACCGGCCACCTGTTCAACCTTCCGGCCGTGGCGATCGTGCTGGCACTCACCTGGCTGTGCTACATCGGCATCCGTGAATCGTCCACACTGAACTCGCTGATGGTGCTGGTCAAAGTGGGGTTGATCATCATCGTGGTGGTCGCCGGCTACCGCTACGTAAACCCGGAGAATTGGCACCCGTTCATTCCCGAACCCCAGGGTGACGGCAAATACGGCTGGTCCGGCATCATGCGCGGCGCCGCCATGGTGTTCTTTGCGTATATCGGCTTCGAGGCCACCTCCACGGCAGCACAGGAGTGCAAAGCGCCGCAACGCGACCTGCCGTTCGGCATCCTCGTCTCGCTGGTGATCTGCACCGTGCTGTACCTGGCGATGGCGGCGGTGTTGACCGGTCTGGTGCCGTACACGATGCTGGATACCTCCGAGCCGGTGGTCACCGCGGTGGCGGCCATCCCGCAGTTGGGCTGGCTGCGCCTGATCGTGGAGATCGGCGCGATGATCGGCCTGTCGTCGGTGATCCTGGTGATGATCATCGCGCAACCGCGCATCTTCATGATCATGGCGCGCGACGGCATGCTGCCAAAGGTGTTCGCCAAGGTGCATCCGCGCTACCGCACGCCGCACATCAATACCCTGATCACCGGTGGCATGATCGCCCTGCTGGCCGCGGTGTTCCCGCTGGATCTGCTGGCCAACCTCACCTCGATGGGCACCCTGATCGCGTTCTCGGCGGTGTGTGGCGGCGTGCTGATCCTGCGCCACACCATGCCGAACCTGCCGCGCACGTTCCGCGTGCCATGGGTGTGGTTCACCTGCCTCGCCGGCGTGGCCAGCTGTTTCGCCCTGCTTTTCAGCCTCGACTGGTTCAACTGGGCGATCCTGGGCATCTGGACCGCGCTCGGCTTCGCGATCTACTTCCTGTACGGCCGGCGCCATAGCCTGCTGCGCCAGACGGCTGGGGGCGACTCGATTACGAAATTTCGCTGAATTTCGATGAAATACGTCGCACGGCGTTTAACTTCCTATATGTTCGGCGAAAACGTTGATTCAATCAAAGGCCGTGCAACCTGCGGACTCACTCGTAAAATCAATGTTAAGTAATTGATTATAAACGTATTGTTCACGGCACCCCCGAGAAAACTCACCCGGGGGCTCGCCCATTCGCCGATCTCGGGAGTATGATCCTCAGTCCGAGGTATATCACTTGGCAGTGGGCCCCGGATCGCGGCCCGGTGCGTCAGGCAAGCAGCTCTTCAGCCTGATCCACCGGGCCGCATTTTGTCCGGATCCCGGTGCACCGGTCGGCGCGACGAGATACATCTCGCGATCACGCCAGCGCCTGCAGGAATACCTGCCCACGAGCGACCAGGCACAAACGAAAAGGCCGGCGTTGCGCCGGCCTTTTCGATGTTCAGTGCTGCAATCAGGCTTTCTTCAGGGTGTGCGATACGCACCAGCCTTTGGCATTCACTGATTTGCCAGGGAACAGCTGGCAGGGGCCGCGGCCGGTGGGGCCGCCGGAATAGAACTGGCAGTTGGTGCAGTCGTCACCCGCCTTGTGCTTCGGGTTGCTGCTCTTGGTGTTGTCCTCTACGTAATCCAGCGCCTTCGCGGTCGGATCGGAGGAAGTCAAGGGCGGCAAGTCGGCAGCTCGCGCGAAACGCGGCAGACCCCCCATCACCACGGCCGCTGCCGTGGTTCCGGCGGCCACCTTCAGGAATCGGCGACGCGATTCGATATCTTTCTCGTTCGACATGGACAAGCCTCCATCGTTTTCAGCCGACACACACCGCGCCGGTTCCACGGCGATGGTACCCCTGCGGGCGCAATGTTTCCTGACTTGCGAGAATGGCTCTCATTCCCTCCTGGAGGCGTCACCCTGCGTGCTATCATCGATGCTTCATTTGGACGTCCAAACCGCATGAGCCAAACCCTGCCAGACACGATATCTTCCGGCCAGTTCAACGCTTGCGCCGACCGCATTGCGACAACCGCCCGCGCGCTGGCAGGCAAGGGTTGGACCCCCGCGACCAGCAGCAATTTCTCCATGCGCGTCGATGCGGATCACGCCGCCATCACCGTGTCCGGGCGCGACAAGGGAAAGCTCGGTCGCGACGACATCATGTTGATCGACCTGCAAGGCCATGCGGTCGGCACCGACGCACGCCCCAGCGCCGAGACCGCGCTGCATGTCCAGCTGTATCGGCGCTGGCCCATGGTAGGCGCCGTGCTGCATACCCACTCGCGCACGCAGACCGTGGCGTCGCGCCTGTTCGCCGCCGATGGCGTGATCCGCCTGCAGGGATGGGAGCTGCAAAAGGCGATCAGCGGCCACGACACTCATGAAAGCGTGCTGGAGATTCCGGTATTCCCGAACACCCAGCACATGCCCGAACTGGTTGCCCGGGTCGATGCGTGGCTGGATGCGGGCAGGCCGCTGCACGCCTACCTGATCGACGGCCACGGCATCTACACCTGGGGTCGCGACCTGGCCGAAACCGAGCGACACCTTGAGGCGCTGGAGTTCCTGCTCGATTGCGAGCTGGATCTGAGAACATTGAGGGCATCATGAGCCAACTGCGCATCTTCGACGAAAGCGAACCGCAAACCGCCCGCCTCACGCTCGACGAACACGCCGCGATTGCCGCCGAACTCGGCAAGATCGGCGTGCGCTTCGAACAGTGGGAAGCGAACAAGCCGATTGCCCCCGGCGCCAGCCAGGAGGACGTGATCGCGGCTTACCGCAGCGACATCGACCGCCTGATGGGCGAGGCCGGCTACCAGGCCGTCGACGTGATCAGCCTGACGCCCGATCATCCCGAGCGTGCCACGCTGCGCCAGAAGTTCCTCAGCGAACACACCCACAGCGAAGACGAGGTGCGCTTTTTCGTCGCCGGCTCGGGACAGTTCACCCTGCACGTTGACGGCAAGGTCTACGACATCCTGTGCGAACAGGGCGATTTGATCGGCGTGCCGGACGGCACCCGCCACTGGTTCGACATGAGCGAGTCACCTTATTTCGTGGCGATTCGCCTGTTCACCAACAAGGACGGCTGGGTGGCGAACTTCACCGGCGATGAAATTGCTGAGCAGTTCCCGCGGATGTCGCCCCTCCTGCAACACCTGTAGGAACCCGCTCGCGGGCGATGCTCCTCCGAATCCCGAATCCCGAATCCCGCCCCCAATGATCGAAATCCGCGCCATCATCACCGATATCGAAGGCACCACCAGCTCGATCAGCTTCGTCCGCGACGTACTTTTCCCGTACGCACGCAAGCGCCTGCCCGCCTTCATCGAAACCCATGGCGACCAGCCCGAGG
>DASRUB010000039.1:0-7398 GCA_035655635.1 Rhodanobacter sp.
GGTGTTCGGTGTTTGATGATCAGTGATCACTGATCGCGGTGGGCGCGAGGGCCAGGTTGAGGACCTCGGCAAGGCGACGACCGGCTTCGCGAAGGCGCTGATCGGCCACCGGCAGCCAGGTGCTGACATAGGTCTGGGTGATCTTGTGATTGTCAGGGTAGAAGCCCGGGTCGGCGGTAATCCGGCAGGATTCCTCGGCCCATTGCGCGTATGGATTGTCCAGCGGCGCGATTGGCGGCGGCAGCGGCGCCCAGAAGGCGGAATCGAGCCGCTGCGCATATTGCTGCCAGTCCTGCCCGCGGGTGTAGAGCATGCGCGAGTCCCAGATCTTGTGCAGGTTGGTGCCCTTGCCGTCGTACTGCACCTGGTACGCGTTGCCACCCTTGTCGTCCCGATAGCCGGCGTGCAGCGGTTGGTGGATGTCGCCGACGAAGTGCACCACGAACTTCAGCGCCTGGCGCCGCACGCTGTCGGGCTGGCTGCGATCGCCAAGCAGCGCGACGTAATGTTGCAGGCCGCCCACCACGCAGCGACCGTCGCGACAGTCGCGCGGCGGCACGTAGTCGCAGGAGCTGCCGCCATGAAAATTGATGTAATGCTCGGTGCGCGTCTGCTTCCACAAGTCCTGCAGCGCCGGGTCGTCCTGCATCTGATCGGGCCAGCTGGCGATGTCGGCCAGCGACTTGATGTGTTCCGGCGCCAGCAGGCGTTCCACCTCGGCTTCGGCGGCGGGGCTCAGATGCCGCTGGGCCAGTGCCGCGACCACACTGTGACCGAGCGGTCCCCATGCCTGCGCCAGGCTTGCGACCGAGAACAACAACACGGCGACCGCAAGGGACGAGCGCAACTTGACCATGACCTGCTCCGGCGCAAAGACCTCAGTCTGCCATAGCGTCGCAGCGTGCGGGCGGGCCGGTCGCTTTCATTGTAAAATTGCACGGCTGAAGCAGCGGCCGGCAGCGTTGCGCCAGCCAACCGCCCACGCACCACCCCAATCGCCATCGGAGGACGCCCACTCATGACCATCAAGGTCGGCATCAACGGCTTCGGCCGCATCGGTCGCAACGTGCTGCGCGCAGCCGTGCAGAACTTCGCCAATGACATCGAGATCGTCGCGATCAACGACCTGCTCGAGCCGGACTACCTGGCCTACATGCTGAACCACGACTCCGTGCACGGCCGCTTCCAGGGCGACGTGAAGGTGGACGGCAACCACCTGCTGGTCAACGGCAAGCGCATCCGGCTGAGCCAGGAACGCGACCCGGCCAACCTGAAGTGGGGCGAAGTCGGCGCCGACGTGGTGATCGAATCGACCGGCCTGTTCCTGACCAAGGAAGCCGCGCAGAAACACCTGGATGCCGGCGCGAAGAAGGTGATCCTGTCCGCGCCTTCCAAGGACGACACGCCGATGTTCGTCTACGGCGTCAACGACAAGACCTACCAGGGCGAGGCGATCATCTCCAATGCCAGCTGCACCACCAACTGCCTGGCGCCGCTGGCCAAGGTGCTCAACGACAAGTGGGGCATCAAGCGCGGCCTGATGACCACCGTGCACGCCGCCACCGCCACCCAGAAGACGGTGGACGGCCCCAGCAGCAAGGACTGGCGCGGTGGTCGCGGCATCCTGGAGAACATCATCCCGTCCTCGACCGGCGCGGCCAAGGCGGTCGGCGTGGTGATCCCCGAGCTCAACAAGAAGCTCACCGGCATGGCATTCCGCGTGCCGACCTCGAACGTGTCGGTGGTCGATCTCACCGTGGAGCTGGAGAAGGACGCCAGCTACGCCGAGATCTGCGCGGAAATGAAGGCGCAGAGCGAAGGCGCGCTCAAGGGCATCCTCGGCTACACCGAGGAAAAGGTCGTCGCCACCGATTTCCGCGGCGATCCGCGCACCTCGATCTTCGACGCCACCGCCGGCATCGCCCTGGACGACAGCTTCGTCAAGCTGGTCAGCTGGTACGACAACGAGTGGGGCTACTCGAACAAGTGCCTGGAGATGGTGCGGGTGATCGGCAAGTAAGTTCGGCAGGCACGGAGCGCGTCCCAGGAGCATCGCCCGCGAGCGGGCTCCTACAAACGGCCCGCGCTGATGTCGGAGCGCGCTCGCGGGCGATGCTCCTGGCTCCATCTGCACCCAAAGAAAAACCCGCACCGGCCTGCACCGGCGCGGGCTTTTTCATGCGCTATCGCCGCTCAGCCGCCGCATCCGCGCGCACGCCCAGCCAGCCCTTGAACGTGGCGATCACCAGCGGGCAGGCGCCGAAGATGATGAACACCAGATCGCCCGGCAGGCGCAGCCATTCGATGATGTGCGAGCGCGGCATGCTCATGTAGTCGATGCTGCGCGCGTGCCAGTAGCCGTGCTGCAGCACGTCCCACAACTGCAGCACGCCGCTCGGGAACAGGCTCATCACCAGCATCATCGCGAGGCCGACGTTGGTGCCCCAGAACGCCACCTTGACGTACTTCTCGATCCCGGGCCAACGCTCCTCGCTGCTGGTCTGGCGCAGGGTGAACACCATCAGCGCCAGCGCCAGCATGCCGAACACGCCCATCAAGGCGGCATGGCCATGGGTCGGCGTGATCTGGGTGCCCACTTCGTAGTAGCTGACGATCGGCAAATTGAGGAAGAAGCCGAGCATGCCGGCGCCGACGAAGTTCCAGAAACCCACTGCCATCAGGAAGTAGAAGGTCCACTTGTGCGGCACGCGGGTCGGCTTGCCGTTGACGTCGACCTTGCCCTTGGTCGCCCGCACGAAGTCCCACGCGTCCAGCGTCAGCAAGGTCAGGGGCACCACTTCAAGCACCGAGAACAGCGCCGACAGCGCCATGTTGACGTTGCTCTGGCCGCTGAAATACCAGTGGTGGCCGGTACCTATGAGGCCGCCGAGGAAGTACAGGATCGCGTCGAGGTAGATCACCCGCAGCGCCACGTTGCGATGCGCCAGACCCAGCTGGTAGAAGGTCAGCGCGACCACCGTGGTGGCGAAGAATTCGAAGAAGCCTTCGACCCACAGGTGGATGATCCAGAAGCGCCAGGTGTCGACCACCGTGTAATTGGTTTCGGCACCGAAGAACAGGGCGGGCACATAGAACACGGGAATCGCGACGGCGGCGAACAGGAACATCTTCGCCAGCGGACGCGCTTTCTCGTTGGCCACCGCGCGCGGTCGTGCCAACACAAACAGGATGGCGAACCAGACCAGCAGGCCAATGATCAGCAGGTATTGCCAGACCCGGCCCAGCTCCAGATACTCCCAACCCTGGTCGCCAAACCAGAACCACCAGGTGCCGAGCTTTTGCGCGATGCCTGCCCACACGCCGAGCAGGCTGCCGCCGATCACCACCACGAAGGCGGCGAACAGCACGTGCACCCAACCGGCCAGCCAGCGCGGCTCGTCGGTACGCAACGAACGCCCGAGCAACAAGGCGGCGGCGACGTAGGAGGTGGCGATCCAGAAGATCGCGGTCTGCAGGTGCCATGTGCGCAGCAGGTTGCTGGGAAAGATGTTCTCCAGCTGGAAGCCGTAGAAGCTGCCCGGATCGGCGCGGAAGTGCGCCACGCCGCCGCCGACCAGGGCCTGCATCAGGAACAGCAACGCCACCACCACGAAGAACTTCACTAGCGCGCGCTGGCCCGGGCTGGATTTGCCCGGCAACAGTTGTGGCTGCACGTTGTGGCCGCGGCTGATCCAGCCCAGGTAATCGAACTTGCCAAACGCCAGCAGCACCGTGGCGATGCCGGCCAGCAGCACCAGCAGGCTCAGCGCGCTCCACAGCAAGGCATTTGAGGTGGGCACGTTGCCCACGGTGGGGTCGTAGGGGAAGTTGTTGGTGTACGAAGCCGTCGTGCCCGGCCGGTCCGCCACCGAGGCCCACGCGGCCCACGTGACGAAAGCGGTGAATTGATGCAGTTCGGTCGGATCGGTGATCAGGTCGGGTTTGAGTCCGCCGTTCTTCGTCGGATCCTGGAAATACTTTGTCCAGTAGCCGACCTGCTGTCGATAAGCGGTTGCCTCCGGCGCGGTCAGCTGCAGCACCCTGGTCTGCGCATCGTAGCGGTTGGTCTTCAGCGCCACCGCCGTTTCAGCACGCACGCCGGCTTGCTTGGAAGCATCCAGCTCGGCCATCGGCTTGCCGAATTGCCCCTGCGCGATCGCCGCTGCCGTGTCCTGGCCGATGTCATGCAGGGCTTGAGCCGAGAAGTCCGGGCCCAGATAGGCCCCGTGGCCCCAGATGCTGCCGTTGTCCATCAAGCCGTATTTGAGGAAGACCGCCTGCCCCTTGCCGATGTCATCACCGGTGAATACGGTGTTGCCCTGCGCATCCACCACCTGGGCTGGAATCGGTGGCGCGTTGCGGTAGGCCAGCATGGTGATGCCCAGCAAGCCGGCAAAGCCGACCACCAGAACGATCAAGACGGTGCGTAACCACCAGGGCGAGAGTTCGGTGTCGTCGTCGGTCAAGGGTTGCGCAGCATCGTTCATCAGTGGTTCTCCCCGCGGTGACAAGAGGGTGTGGACGGCAACAGTCCGGGACATTCGGTCGCACCCGACCTTGCCGCACCTTACACCATCGCACTGGCGACGCAGACGGGCCAGGAACGCATGGACGTTCGGTCGAGGGAGCGCTTTCCTCCTGCCGCAGAGCATCGCCCGCGAGCGGGCTCCTACGAGCGTTGCAGCAGCGGCAACTTGTTTGGCACGCCGTCCCACTTCCCGGCGTCTTCGAGCGCGGCGATCTTGCTGGTCAGCACCGGCCACTGCGGTGCGAGTTCGGCGTTGATCTTCATGAAGATCTCCTGCCCGGCCGGCACGTCCAGCTCGGGGAAGATCGCACCCACCGGACACTCCTCCACGCACAGCGTGCAGTCGATGCACTCGTCAGGATCGATCACCAGAAAATTCGGGCCCGCATGAAAACAATCCACCGGACACACTTCCACGCAATCGGTGTGTTTGCAGTTGATGCAGTTGTCGGTGACGACGTGGGTCATCGTCTTTCCTCAGATCGCAGATCGTGCTTGCAGTTTCCGTCAGTGCAGGCGGCACGGCAATGATGCAGATCAGAGCCGCTCTGCGCACGGCACGCCAGAATGCACGCGCATTCCCCCTTCTTCAACTGGAGTACTCCACCATGCGCAAGCTGATTGCCGCTGTCCTGCTGGCTCTGTTGTCCACGCCGTTGATGGCCGCCGAATGTGCGACCACCATCGAAGGCAGCGACGCCATGCAGTTCAACAAGGCCACCATCACCGTGCCGAAGACCTGCAAGGCCTTCAAGGTGACCCTGACCCACACCGGCACGCTGCCGGTCACGGCGATGGGACACAACTGGGTTTTGTCGACCAAGGCCGACGAAGCTGGCGTGATCGCCGACGGGATGAAAGCCGGCGCGGCCAACAGCTATGAGAAGCCCGGCGATACCCGCATCATCGCGCACACCAAGTTGATCGGCGCCGGCCAGAGCGACACAGCCACGATCAACGTGGCGCAACTGAAAGCCGGCGCGCCATACGCGTTTTTCTGCACCTTCCCTGGCCATGCCGCCCTGATGAAGGGCACGCTGAGCCTGGGCCAGTAAACCCGCAGCACCCTGCAGCGCATCCCGTCATGGCGACGGGATGCGCTCTACCGATTCCGAACACTGTTTCCCTTATCCTGTCCACATGACGCAAACGAACACGAACATCGCCGCCGTTTTCGATGAGCCGCTGATCGCCACGCTGGTCGACCACTTCTACGAGAAGGTCCGACGCGACCCGGAGATCGGCCCGATCTTCAACGCGGCCGTGCACGACTGGAACGAACACAAACGCCTGCTCACCTCGTTCTGGGCCTCCGTGGCCTTGCGTGCAGGCAGCTACCGCGGCAATCCGATGGCCGCGCACCGACCGCACCCGATCCGCGCCGAACATTTCGATCGCTGGCTGGAACTGTGGGAGGAGACCTGCGGCGAAGAACTGGATGACGTGCATGCCAGCCAAATGCTGGAATACGCACAACGCATCGGCCGCAGCCTGAAATACGGGCTGGGCCTGCATTCGCAGGCAAAACCTTTCAGCGTGCCTGTCGTGGGCATCGTCAAACCCTGATCCGCCTCGCCTGGATCCGCCAGACCCCGTGTAGGAGCCCGCTTGCAGGCGATGCTCCTGCTCTGGATTGCGCACGCGTACCGAAAAACAAGAGCATCGCCCGCGAGCGGGCTCCTACGCGCGCCTGTTTTTGTAGGAGCCTGCTTGCAGGCGATGCTCTTGCGCGCGCGACCACCGGAAGATCAGAAGCATCGCCCGCGAGCGGGCTCCTACATGATGCGTGGGACTTCAGCTGAGTGCTTTCAGCGCGGCATCGTAGTTCGGCTCGTCGGCGATTTCGCCAACCAACTCGGTATGCAGCACCTTGTCGTGCTCATCCAGCACCACCACGGCGCGGGCAGCCAGGCCGGACAACGGGCCTTCGGCGATCGCCACGCCATAGTCGTTGAGGAACTGGCGACCACGCATCAACGACAGGTTGACGACGTTGTCCAGGCCCTCGGCGCCGCAGAAGCGTGCCTGCGCGAACGGCAGGTCCGCCGAAATGCACAGCACCACGGCGTTGTCGAGCTTGCTGGCCGATTCGTTGAAGTGGCGCACCGAGGCGGCGCAGGTCGGCGTGTCGACGCTGGGAAAGATGTTTAGCACCTTGCGCTTGCCGGCAAAGCTCGCCAGCGTGGCTTCGGAAAGATCGCCCGCCACCAGCGCGAACGCCGGCGCGGCGGAGCCCACGGCGGGGAACTGGCCATTGACGCTGACCGGCTGGCCATGAAAGGTGACTTTGGACATGTTGAAACTCCTGCGTAGTGAATCATTACAAGTAGAACATGGTCTTGGCCAGGAACACGATACCGACCATCAGCGCGAGCACGATGCGATGGGTATGCTTGAACCGGCACACGTCCATCTTGCCATGGCGCATCGCCCACATCGCATTGACGAACACGCCCAGCACGCCGAACGCCAGCGCGACCTTGAGCAGCAGCCAGTTGCCAAAGCGTGAGCCGACGCAGCTGAAACCGTCGCAGCGGATATCGAACAGCATGAAACCGCTGAGGAACAGCAGGATCACCACCACCGGCATGTAGCTGCGCACGCGCGCCATCACGGCCTGCTCGATGCGCTGCACAGTGATGATATCGAAGTGCTTGTGCAAGGATTCCAGCACGACCACCTCGAACGCTACCGCGCCGACGAAGACAATGGCGCAGGCCAGGTGCAACAGGACGATCCACGGATACCAGTCAACCATGCGAAAGACCATTAAACCATGCAGTACCGCCAATATCCGCCGCTTCACGGTCATCGGCCATGACCTGCATCAACCGCAGGCGCACGGCGACGTGATCGTGCTGCCCATGACG
>DASRUB010000040.1:0-16965 GCA_035655635.1 Rhodanobacter sp.
CCGGCTGGCCAGCGTGGTGGTCGGTCGCCAGCAGCAGATAGAATGCGGGCACCACGAACAGGGTGAACACGGTACCGATGGCCAGGCCGGTGGAGATCACCAGGCCCATGTTGAAGCGGCCGGCGGCGCCCGCGCCGGCGGCGACCACCAGCGGCATCACGCCCAGCACCATCGCCGCGGTGGTCATCAGGATCGGGCGCAGGCGCACTGCCGCGGCGTGTTCGATCGCCTCGCGCTTGGACATGCCGGCGCGCTGCGAGTCGTTGGCGAACTGCACGATCAGGATGCCGTGCTTGCTGATCAGGCCCATCAGGGTGACCAGACCCACCTCGGTATAGATGTTGAGGCTGGTGAACAGGTTCACGAAGATCAGCGCGCCGAACAGCGCCAGCGGCACCGAGACCAGGATCACGATCGGGTCGCGCAGGCTGTTGAACTGCGCCGCCAGCACCAGGAACACGATGATGACGGCGAACAGCAGGGTCGCGCCGAAACCGCCCGATTCCTTGACGAACTGGCGCGACTGGCCGGAGTAGTCCACGTTGTAGCCGGTCGGCGCGACCTCGTGCACCAGGTCGCGCAGATAGGCCAGCGCATCACCCTGCGACATGCCGGACACGCCGGAGATCGTCGCCGAGTTCAGCTGCTGGAAGCGGTTCAGCGACTGCGGCACGACCTGGCGGGTGATCTTCGCCACGGTGGAGGCCTGGATCACGGAGCCGTTCGGTACGCGCAGGTAATAGTCCAGCACCTGGTCGGGGTTGAGCCGATCCGCCTGCAGCACCTGCGGAATCACCCGGTACGAGCGGCCGGAGATCGAGAAGTAATTGACGTAGCCGCCGCCCAGCGCCGAGCCGAGCGCGGCGCCCACGTCCTGCTGGGTCAGCCCGAGGCTGGTGATCATGTCGCGATCCAGGCTCACCGTGGCCTGCGGCTTGTCGACCTTGAGATCGGAATCGATGAAGTAGAACTTGCCGCTGGCCTGCGCCTTCTGCAGCACCTGAGTGGCGACTTCGTTGAGGTTCGCGAAGGGCTCGGTGGTGGTGATCACCACCTGGATCGGCAGGCCCTGCGCGCCGGGCAGCGGCGGGAACTGGAACGCCGCCACCCTGGCGCCGGCGATGCCGTTCCATTTCTGCTGCAGCTCCTGCTGCAACTCGTGCGCGCTGTGGCTGCGCTGATCCCACGGCTTGAACAGCACGCCGCCGATGCCCTGGTTGACCGTGGGTACGCCGGTAAGCTGGAACATCTGTTGGTACTCCGGCAACTGCCGGGCCAGGTCGAACATCTGCGTCGCATATACATTCATCTGCTGCGCCGTGGCATTCGGCGCGCCGACGATCTGGCCCACCACCACGCCCTGATCCTCCTCCGGCGCCAGCTCCGACTTCGAGGTCATGCCGAGGGCAATCGTGGCCAGCAGCAACAGGCCGGCCATCACGATCACCACCACCCAGGTCGACAACACGTTGTGCAGCACGCGCTGGTAGCCGTGGTGCACGCGATCGAACTGGCGATCGATGAACTGCACGAAGCGCCCGCTCTCCTGCTGGTTGCGGAAAAACCGCGAGGTCAGCATCGGTGACAAGGTCAGCGCCACGATCGCGGAAACGGTCACCGCGCCGGCGAGGGTGAACGCGAACTCGGTGAACAGCGCGCCGGTCAGGCCCTTCTGGAAACCGATCGGCACGTACACCGCGATCAGCACCGTGGTCATCGCCAGGATCGGCCCACCCAGTTCGCGCCCCGCCAGCAGGGCGGCCTGCAACGGCGTCTTGCCTTCCTCCTTCATGTGGCGGTCGACGTTCTCCACCACGATGATCGCGTCATCCACCACCAGGCCGATCGCCAGCACCAGCGCCAGCAGGGTCAGCAGGTTGATCGAATAGCCGAGCACCAGCATCGCGAAAAACGCGCCGATCAGCGCCAGCGGCATCGCGAGCACCGGAATGATCACCGCGCGCAAGGTGCCGAGGAACAGGAAGATCACCAGGGTGACGATCAGCAGTGCCTCGACCAGGGTCTTGACTACTTCGTTGATCGAGCTGTTCACGAACTCGGTGCCGTCGTAGACAATCTTGCCGGTCAGTCCATTCGGCAACTGCTGCTGGATCTCCGGGAAGGCATCGCGCACGCGTTTTGCCACGTCGAGCACATTCGCATCCGGCGCCACCTTGATGCCGATGAACACCGAACGCTTGCCGCTGAATGCCACGTTGAAGTCGTAGCTGTCCGAGCCCAGGGTGACGTTGGCCACGTCCTGCAGGCGCACGATCGCGCCATTGGCCTGCTTGACCGCCAGCTGCTTGAACTCGTCGACCGTATGCAGGCTGCTGTCGGTGGTCAGGTCCACCGTCACCGCCTGGCCCTTGCTGGAACCGACCGCGGCCAGGTAATTGTTGGCCGCCAGCGCCGTGTTGACGTCGCTGGCGGTGACGCCATGCGCCGCCATCTTTGCCGGGTCCAGCCAGGCGCGCAGCGCGAAGTTGCGCGCGCCGAGCAGCTCGGCGGTCTGCACGCCCTCGATCGCATCGAGCTTGGGCTTGACCACCCGCGCCAGGTAGTCGGTGATGTTGTTGGTCGGCAGCACGTCGCTGTAGAAGCCGAGGTACATCGCATCGATGGTTTCGCCGGTCTGCACGTTCAGCACCGGCTGCTGCGCCTGCGGCGGCAGCTGGTTCTTCACTGAATTGACCTGGGTGGTGATCTCGGTCAGCGCGCGGTTCGCGTCGTAGTTGAGGCGCAGCGTCGCGGTGATGGTGGATACGCCAGAGACGCTGCTGGAAGACAGGTAATCGATGCCCTGTGCCTGCGAGATCGCCTGCTCCAGCGGTTGCGTGATGAAACCGGCCATGGTCTGCGCGTCGGCGCCGTAATAGGCGGTGGTGACGGTGACGGTGGCGTTCTCGGTCTTCGGGTACTGGCGCACCGTGAGGCTGGTGACGGCTTTCAGGCCGAGCACCAGGATCAGCAGGCTGACGACGATCGCCAGCACCGGCTTGTTGATGAACAGGTCGGTGAACTTCATGACGGTCGCTCGGAGCAAGTGAAACTTTGACCGCCGTAGCGAGAGCGTCGCCCGGCGTTCGTGACAAGGTGCGTTGTGGGCAGATTCGGGGAGTTTAGTGAGCTAAATGACCCGGATTTGCACGCGGCGCGCCGCCGGCACGGGCGTCGGGCGACGTTCGCAGTAGGTGGGCAATTTTTCACTTGCTCAATGTTCCTGCGGTGTGGGGTGCGCGCTGTCAGCCGGCTGCACGCTGTTGTCGATCGCGATGGGCGCACCGTTCTTCAGCTTGATCTGGCCGCTGGTCACCACTTCGGTACCCGGCTTTATGCCCTTGAGGATCGCCACCTGGTCGCCGCGCGTCTCGCCGACGGTGACGAAGGTCTGCTGCACGGTGGGCGGCTGCGGGTGGCCCTGGTCGTCCTTGCCCTTGGATGGCTGCACCACGTACACCGTGTCGCCGTACGGGTTGTAGACGATCGCCGCCTGCGGCAGGGTCAGCTGTTGCTGCTGCTGGCCGACGTCGACCTCGAGCTTGGCAAACATGCCCGGGGTCAGCACCTTGTCGCGGTTCGGCACGCTGGCCTCCACTTGCACGTTGCGGGTGTCGGCGTCGACCTTGGGACTGACCGCGCTGAGCTTCCCGTCGAACTGGCGCCCGGCGTAGGCGTCCAGGGCGAGCTCCACCGACTGGCCGACCTGCAGCCGGCCCAGCTCGCTTTGCGGCACGTAGAAATCGACCAGCAGCGGATCCAGTTGCTGCAACGTCACCACCGCGGTACCGGCACTGACATAGTCGCCGGGGCTGATGGTGATGATGCCGGCACGGCCGGCGAACGGCGCACGCAGCTGCTTCTTCGACACCACCACCTGCTGCTGCGCCACGGCCGCCTTCTTCGCCTTGAGGTCGGCGGCGGCGCCATCGTAGTCGGCCTGGCTGATGGCCTGCGCCGCGAGCTGTTTGCGCGCTCGCTCGAAGGTCAGCTGCGACAGCTGCGCCGTCGCCTGGAGTTGCTGCAACTGGGCCACCGCGTCGTCATCGCGCAACTGCAGCAGAACCTGGCCCTGCTTCACGTCCTGGCCGGACTTCAGGTTGACCGCAGTGACCAGGCCGGCGGCGTCCATCGCCAGGTCCGCGCCATGGGCCGCGCGCAGCGTGCCGACGGCACGCAGCGAGGGCTGCCACGGCTGTTCGCGGGCGCTGGTGGTGCTCACCGTGAACGGTGCCGGCTTGGGCATGCTGTGGATCATGCGCACCACCAGCAGCACCTTGATGCCGACGATCACCGCGATCAGCAGCAGTACGCCGCCGATCATCCAGAACATGCGTTTGGTGGTACTGGGCCTGGTGTTGCCGGCCTTGTTGTCGACGCGCGTGGTCATGCGCGGGCTCCTGTAGGTGGGTGCAACGGGTTGGTGCGGTCGAGTTCACCAGTGCGATCGGACGTGATCACAGCGGTCCTGCTACGGGTCCTGTCTGGCGACGCTGGTGCCGGTCTTGCCCTGCCAGCCGCCACCGAGGGCGGCGTACAGCGCAGCCGTATCGGCCAGCCGCGCAGCGCGCGCCTGGACCAGCGCAATATGCGTCTGCTGGTGGCTGCGCTCGGCGTCGAGCAGGTTGAGATAACCGGTGGCGCCCATCTGGTATTGCTGGCGGGTCAGCGCGAGCTGCCTGGAGGCCGCGTCATCGGCAGCGACCTGCGCGGCAAGGCTTTGCGCGTCGTATTGCAGCGCCTGCAGCGCATCGGCGACGTTCTGGAAGGCGACCAGCACGGTCTGTTGCCAATCCGCCAGCGCCTTGTCCAGACCAGCCTCGGCCGCACGTTTCTTGTGCCGCAATTCGCCGCCGTGAAACAGCGGCTGGGTCAGGCCCAGACCCAGCGACCAGGCGCGCGTGCCCGCGGCAAACAACGTGCCGGCGCTCAGCGCCTGCGAACCGCCACTGCCCGAAAGCGAGATCTGCGGCAGCATCGCCGCAGTGGCCACGCCGACCTGGGCCGTGGCGGCATGCAATTGGGCGGAGGCCGCGCGGATATCCGGGCGCTGTTCGACCAGGGTCGAAGGCAGGCTCACCGGGATGTCCTTCGGCAGAGTGATCGCGTCGAGCTGCAGCGGTGACATTTCCAACTGCGCCGGCGTGGTGCCGAGATAGGTCGCCAGCTGGTTGCGGGTGGCGGCCAGACGTGCCCGCAGCGGCGGCAAGGTCGCTTCGGTGGTGGCCAGTTGGGCGCGCGCGGCCAGGGTGTCGGACAGCGACTTCGCGCCGATCTGCTGCTGCTGTTCGGCGATGTGCAGGGTCTTGCGTTGGCTGCCTGCGATCTCCTCGGTGGCGCGCAGCTGTTCGCGCAGCGAGGCCTCCTGCAACGAGGCGGTGACCACGTTGGCGGCCAGGGTCAGGTAGGTCGCATCGGTCTGCGCCTGCTGCACGTCGGCCAGCGCCGCCTGGGCTTCAATCCCGCGCCGGGTGCCGCCAAACAGGTCGATGCCGTAACTCACGCTGACCGACGCGTTGTACACGGTCAACGGGGGAAAGGCGAAGGCACCACCGAACGAGGCGCCGGACTGCTTCTGGCGGGTGACGCCGGCGCTCGCATCAACAGAGGGGAAGCTGATCCCAGCGGCTGCGCGCGCGCTTTCCTGCGCCTGGCGCAAGGCGGCCTGGGCCGAGGCGATCGAAGGGCTGTGACGCAGGGCCGTGTCCACCCGGCGGGTCAGTTCGGCATTGTCGAAGGTGTTCCACCAGCGCAGCGGCACGTCGCCGCCTGGCAGGAAGCGCTGCGCGTCACCATCGGCGGTCTGGGCCGCGGCGGTGGTGGCGGGCAACGGCTGGTCCGTGAAACGGTCCACCGCCGGGGCGTCGGGACGATGGTAGTCGGGGCCGACAGCGCACCCGGACAGCGCCAGTGCGGCCAGCAGCGCGATGCTGCGCGCAGTTCTCAAGCGCCAGATCGACAAGGGGCGGGGCAGGTCGCTGGGCAAGGAAGTGGCCTGAACTTGGGGAGAGTCGGGCCGGGACAATAGCATACCGGTTGGTTCAGATATATAGGAAAGTCGTCACGCCGGCCCAGTGAAACGAGCGGCACGAAAGCTGGCTCAGAGCCGGTGAGAAATTCGACGGACCCGGTTTGCTTCCCCCGCTGCGCGGGGGAAGCAAAAGGAAAAACTCACAGCCTCTCAGAGCATCCCTACACCGCGCCCCTGCGACGAGAAAACCATCGGCAACTCGCCACTGAGGCCATCGGGGTGACCCGATGGCACGGCGAAGCGCCAGCCACGCACGCTGCGCAGCGCATGCTGATCCAGGATCAGGTCGCCGCTGGACGCGATCACACTGGCGCTTGCCACCCGGCCGACGCCGTCAATCCGTACGCGCACGATCACCCGGCCATCCAGATGGCCGCGCAACTGATCCCAGCTCTGGCTGGTGTCGGCGGGAGTGGCCAGTGGCTGCAGCACGGCGGGTACCGCGGCCATCGCGGCATGCGCGACACCGTCACCGACGGTGCCCTGGCGCCATGCACGACGAAGCTGCGGCACCACCCTGGCCGGACCATTTGACCGATGCATTTTCGACGGCGTCCGCGGCACGGCATGGATGCGGCCCACCATCGCCATGCGATCGGATGGCTCGCGCCATTGCCGGGTCAGGCTGCTGAGCCAGCCGGTGCCGGCGATGCCGATGGCCAGGGCCAGGGCGCTGAGGCCGGCGGTGGTGCGCAGGCGCAGCATGGCGGGCGTTACGGACGTTCCAGGATCGCGGTGACGCCCATGCCGCCGGCGGTGCAGATCGAGATCAGGCCGCGGCCGGAGCCTTTCTGTTCCAGCAGCTTGGCGAGCGTGGCGACAAGGCGCGCACCGGTGGCCGCGAACGGATGGCCCACGGCGAGACTGGAGCCGTGCACGTTGAGCTTCGCCGGTTCGATCGCGCCGAGCGGGGCGTCCAGGCCGAGCCGGTTCTTGCAGTAATCCGCCGATTCCCACGCGCGCAGCGTGCACAACACCTGCGCTGCGAACGCCTCGTGGATCTCGTAGTAGTCGAAATCCTGCAAGGTCAATCCGTTACGCGCCAGCATCCGCGGTACCGCAATGGTGGGCGCCATCAGCAAGCCCTCGCCATGCACGAAATCCACCGCGGCGACTTCCGCGTCGCGCAGGTAGGCCTGCACCTTCAGGCCGTGCTGCGCGGCCCACTCGTCGGTGCCCAGCAGCACCGCGGCGGCACCATCGGACAGCCCGGTGGAGTTGCCGGCGGTAAGCGTGCCGTGACCGGAGCGCTGATCGAACGCCGGCTTCAACGCGGCAAGCTTTTCCATGCTGGTGTCCGGACGCAGGAAACCGTCGCGCCGCAGGCCGCGGAACGGCACCAGCAAATCGTCGAAGAAGCCGGCGTCGTAGGCGGCAGCCAGTTTGTGGTGACTTTCCAGCGCCAGTTGGTCCTGCGCCTCGCGGCTGACATGCCACTGCTTCGCCATCTGCTCGCAATGGTCACCCATCGACTTGCCGGTGCGCGGCTCGGCCACGCCGGGGAACGACGGTTTCAGTTCGCTGAAAGAGAATCCGCGCAGTGCGGTCTTCAGCTTGTCCAGCGGTGCCCTGGCCCGGTTCACCGCGAGCAGGCGCCTGCGCAGGCGCCGACCATAGACGATCGGCACGTCGCTGGTGGTGTCCGAACCGGCGGCGATGCCGGCCTCGATCTGGCCGACCGCGATCTTGTTGGCGATGATGATGGCGTTGTCGAGCGAGGTGCCGCAGGCACGCGCCGTAGTGATGCCCGGCGTGGTCGGCGCCAGCCCGGAACTGAGCAAAGCCTCGCGCGCCAGGTTCCAGTCCGCGGCGTGCTTGATCACCGCGCCGAGCGCCACTTCACCCAGTTCCACGCCGTGCAGGCCGAACCGTTCAACCAGCGCACCGAGCACTTTTACCGACATGCCGAAGTTGCCCACGTCGGCGTAGGCCGTGTTGTTGCGACAGAACGGAATGCGTACGCCGCCAATGATCCCGACGCGCCTGTGCGTATTTTCCATGCCCTGAACGATCCATCACTCGATTGGTTCAAGGCTAACCCGCCATGCCGCCGGGCGAAAGCCCGCCAGCCCGCGGTTGTGACGGTTCGTTCAGCACGGCGCGACGGGATGCCGGAAGCGCGCTGGTAGAATGTGCGTTCTGTTTTGACCGTGGATGATCGCCCGTGGAAGCGCAAACCCTGCTCGGCCTGCCCGTGGTGCTGGCGCTGGAACCGGTGGCGGGCGAACCACCGGCGCCGATGACGCTCAGCCGCGACGACGCGGCGGCGCTGGGCCAGCTGGTGGCGACGGATCTGCTGGGTCTGGTGCCGCAGGTCGAGCGTGCGCGACTGGCGCTTGCCGGCGCGTTGTTCGACCAGGTCGAATTGCTGCGGCCCGGCTTTCCGGTGTGGGCCACCCTGGATGACCTGGCGCGCCGTGCGCCGCGTGGCAAGCTGGAAAGCGTGATCGCGTTCGGCCACCACCAGGGAAGCATGCCGGCGCCCGCGCTGGAGCCAGCGCCCGCCTACGCGGCAGGCCCGATGCGCTTGCTGCCGATCAGCCTGCGGGTTCCCGCCGAACTGGCCGACGAGCTCTCCACCCAGTTGGAGATCCAGTTGGTCGGCCGCGGCGAGGCGGGCGTGCCGACTGCCGACTGGCTGATGCGCACGCTCGGCATCCGCCTCGAACACGTGCGCTATCTCAGTCGCAACGACCTGCTCGCGCTGACCTGCGTGCAGTACGAGCATGTCAACCTGGCGCCGCTGTGGGCGCTGCTGGAAACCGCGCTGCTGACCCCGGAGCGCAACGATTCGACGATGAGCGCGCGTGGCTTGCCAATGCGCTACGCCGACGGCACCGTATCGGTGCAGTCGCCGGCGCAATGGCTGGCCCGACAGACGGGTGAGCCGGCGCAACGTGCCCACGATTTCGCCGGCATCGTGTTCGAGTTGCGCCAGTACGCCGCCCTGCTCGACGCGCATCGGGTGCCGTTGCAGTTGCAGTCGGCGGGCATCACGACCGAGGCGATGGACGGCTATTTGCTGGAAACACGTGCGGCCGCCGCGGCGGATCTCGGTGCGCCGCGTCTGTTCGCGCACGAGGCGCCCGGGCTCGGCGTGGTGGCGGTTACCGTGGCACAGCCGGCGGCAGCGGAGCGGAGCCGCGTGCTGGCGCATGCCTACCCGCTGCAGTCGCGCGCGCTTGGTGTGCTGTTGCAACGGCTGGCCGACCAGTACGGTATTGCCAGCGAGCTGGACGCCCTGGGTCGGGTCGGGCTGGACGAAGCCGGCGAACTGGGCGTGCCGTCCGCCGTTCTGCACTGAAACGCGGCCCACTGGCTGCCTGCTTCTTTTTGACGCCCCGGGCGACAGTTGTGCCACGTCGACGAGTCGGCGCATGATGAGGCAGTGCGCCAGCCCGGGCACCCTCAAGCCGACGGGATGACCATGCGGCCGGACCAGCAAGCCGAGACGTTACCGACACTGCCGGAGGGCTCGCACTGGCCGGCCAGGCTGCTGCATGGCGCACCAGTCCTGCTCACCTACCTCGACAGCGAACAGCGCTTTCGCTGCGTCAACGACGCCCATCGGCGCTGGCTGGGCATCGAGCCGTCCGCGATGATCGGCCGGCGCCTGGTCGACGTGGCCGGTGCGGACAACTACGAACGTGCGCGGCCGGCGCTGGAGCAGGCTTATGCGGGCCAGCCGGCCAGCTACGAGGGCGAGTTCCAGCATCTTGGCCAGCGACGTTACGCGCACGGCAATTTCCAGCCGGACTTCGACGCGGACGGGCGGGTCTGCGGCGTGTTCACCGCCCTGCTCGACATCACCGAGCGGCACACCCTGGAATTGCAACTGCACGAGAGCCAGCGACGCTTCCTCAGCGCATTCCAGCATGCCGCCATCGGCATGGCGCTGACCCGGACCGATGGCAGCTTCATGCGCGTCAACGCCGCGGTATGCCGGATGCTCGGTTACACCGAGGACGAACTGCTGCAACGGGGTATCAGCGACGTCACCCATCCGGACGACATGGCCACCGACGCGGAGCAGATGGTTCAGTTGCTCAGTGGCCAGCGCGACAACTACCAGCTCGAGAAACGCAACCTGCACAAGGATGGCCACGTCGTGCACATCCAGCTCAGCGTGTCGCTGGTGCGCGACGACCAGGGTGCACCGTTGTACTTCGTGTCGCAGGCGCAGGACATCAGCGAGCGCAAGGCGTTCGAGGAAGCGCTGCACCGCGAACGCGAGCTGGCCGAAGTCACCCTGCGTTCGATCGGCGACGCGGTGATCACCACCGACCTGCAGCTGCGGATCAGCTCGCTCAACCCGATCGCCGAGGCGATGACCGGCTGGAGCCACGCGGAGGCACAGGGCCGGCCGGTCGAGGAGGTTTTCCAGCTGTTCGATGCCACCCACGGGCAGCCCATCGGCAACCCGCTGCGCGCGGCGATCGAGCACAACACCATCATGGACCTGGCCGGGCGCACGCTGTTGCGCCACCGGCATGGCTTCGACACGCCGGTGGAGGATTCCTCCGCGCCGATCCACGATCATGCCGGCAACGTGATCGGCGGCGTGTTGGTGTTCCACGACGTCAGCGAGACCCGCGCGCTCGCACTGAAACTGGTCCACCTGACCCAGCACGACACCCTGACCGGCCTGCCCAATCGCAGCCAGTTGCACGATCACCTGTCCCACGCGATCGGCGTCAGCCGTCGCCGCCAGCAGCGCGCCGCCCTGCTGTACATCGATATCCACCAGTTCAGACAGATCAACGACCAGCACGGCCATGCCGGCGGCGATCGCGTGCTGCGCGCCTTCGTGGCGCGGTTGCAGCGCTGCCTGCCGGCCGCTGCGCTGCTCAGCCGCCACGGCGGCGACGAGTTCGTGGTGGTGGTGTCGAACCTGGACAGCGTCGGCGTAGCGGCCAGCCTCGCGCAAACCCTGCTCAACCAGGGCGAACAAACCTCCCTCGATGGCATGGCGGAACTGCGCCTGCAACTGGGCATCGGCATCAGTGTGTATCCGGATGACGCGGACGATCCGGAAAGCCTGCTGCAGCACGCCGAAGCCGCGCTGGCGGCGATCCGCAGCCACGGCACCCACGGTTACCGCTTCTTCACCGCCTCGATGAACGAGCGCACGCGGGCGCGCCGCGGGCTCGAGGCCGCCTTGCGCCAGGCCTTGCCGCGACGCGAGCTCAGTCTCCACTACCAGCCCAAGATCGATGCGTGCAGCGGCTGCGTGGTCGGGGCCGAAGCGTTGCTGCGCTGGCATGCCGACGGGCAGGAGCTGCACAAGCCCGATCATTTCATTCCGGTGGCCGAGGACACCGGCCTGATCCTGCCGATCGGCGCCTGGGTGCTGCGCCAGGCATGTCAGCAGGCGCGCACGTGGCAGCAGCAAGGCCGCCCCATCCCGGTTTCGGTGAACGTGTCACCGGTACAGTTCCAGCATGCCGATTTCCACCACTGGCTGGACGAGGTGCTGGAACAGACCGGGCTCGACCCCGGCCTGCTCGAACTGGAGCTGACCGAGCGCATGGTGATGTCCGGCGGCGACGCCCCCGGTGGCGTGTTGCGCCGGATTCGGCAACGCGGCGTGCGCCTGGCGCTGGACGATTTCGGCACCGGCTACTGCAGCCTGTCCTATTTGAAACATTTCCCGATCGATACGCTGAAGATCGACCGCGTCTTCGTGCGCGACGTGATCGGCGATGCCGATACCGCCACGATCACCAGTGCGATCATCGCGATGGCGCGCCGGCTGGACAAGCTGGTGGTCGCCGAGGGCGTGGAAACGCCCGAGCAGGCCGACTTCCTGCGCCAGGCCGGCTGTGCCCAACTGCAGGGCTTTCTGTTCGGCGCGCCGGTGCCCGCCGCCGAGTTGGAGAAGCTGTTCGACTGACCGGCGTGGGGCTGGCACGGACGACACCCGGTGGGGGTAGGTCGGGATTCATCCGGACACCAGCCGCACCGAAACACCGATGGTCGGGTTGAAATCCGACCCACGGCCATGGCACAGGCGCGTAGGTCGGGATTCATCCCGACATCAGCCGCACCGAACACCGACGGTCGGGTTGAAACCCGACCCACGGCCATGGCACAGGCGCGTGGGTCGGGATTCATCCCGACACCGGCCGCACCGAACACCGATGGTGGGGTTGAAACCCGACCCACGGTCCGCTGGCATCCTGTCACGCGCACGAGAACGGCGGGCGGTGCCCGCCCTACGCAGCGGGCAATGGCATCTCGTACATGAAATAGTGGCAGCGTTGCATGCCGAGGCCTGCATAGGTGGCCTGGGCGCGCTGGTTCTCCGTTTCCACGTACAGCCGCAGGCCGACCGCGCCGGCCTGCGTCGCTCGCTGTGCCACCGCCGCGTACAAGGCACGAAAGACCCCGTCACGGCGCGCGGCGGGGTCGACGTACACGCTCTGGATCCACCAGAAATCACCATCGCGCCAGTCACTCCACTCGAACGTCACCAGCAAACTGCCCACCGCCACCCCGGCACGTTCTGCCACCAGGTAAAAACCACGACGCGGCTGTTCGAGCACGCCACTGACGCCGCGGCGCAGCACCTCCGGGGCGAGCCGTTTCTTTTCGGTCTCCCACGCCATCGCCATGTTCCAGTTCACCAGGTCGGCGACGTCGGTGGGTGTGGCGGCACGGATCAGCAATGACATGGCGAGTCTCGGGCGGAAAGAACCCATCCTACCGAGCTGACGGGCGATGGTTGAAGCGAACGTCGTTCTTTCACCGCCGAATCGACGCCCTGCGCGTTCTTCACATGTCCCCGCGTAAGGTGGCGGCACAAGCCGGTGGCTGCGCGGGACGACGTGTAGCACCCGAGGATCCCGGCGGTGCTCGTCGCGCCGCCGGCCATCATCCACTCCAAGGAAGCATCGTTCTTGAACATCGGCAGCCTTCTCGATCGGCTCAAGTTGCGCCGCCTGCAAGCCTTTCGCCGCCGCCGCGCCGCCGCGCGCACCCGGCCGGAGCAGGAGCCGGCGCTGCGTGCAGAACTGTTCAGTGCCGAGCAGATGGAGCGCCATGGCCGGGTCCTGGCCAGCCAGCATCGGCTGCGCGAACGCTCCAGCGCGGACCTGCTGCTGGGCCGACTGGCCGACAATGAGGCGGTCATCACCCACACCTGCGAGCGGCTGACCAACGCGACCCGGCGCAAGCTCCGGATCACCCCCGCCGGCGAGTGGCTGCTGGACAACTTCTACCTGATCGAGGAGCAGATCCGCACCGCGCGCCGACATCTGCCCCGAGGCTACAGTCACCAGCTGCCGCGGCTGGGAAACAGCGCCTCGGCGGGCCTGCCACGGGTCTACGACATCGCGCTGGAAATCATCTCCCATGGCGATGGCCGGATCGATACCGCCGGCCTGCACCGCTTCATCCACGCCTACCAGGAAGTGACCCCGCTGAAGCTGGGCGAGCTGTGGGCGATCCCGATCATGCTGCGCCTGGCGCTGATCGAAAACCTGCGCCGGGTGGCGGCGCGGGTGATGGCCGACTGGCGCTATCGCGGCAACGCCGCGCGCTGGGCCGACAGCATGACCGCCACCGCCGAGCGCGATCCCAACTCGGTGGTGCTGGTGGTGGCCGACATGGCGCGCTCGGATCCGCCGATGAACGGTCCATTCGTGGCCGAGATGGCGCGACGGCTGCAAGGCCAGAGCCCGGCGCTGGCGTTGCCCTTGAGCTGGCTCGAACAGCGCCTGTCCGAGACCGGCCAAAGCATCGACCATCTGGTGCAGCTGGAAGCCCAGCAACAGGCCGCGGCGCAGGTTTCCGTGAGCAACAGCATCGGCAGCCTGCGCGTGCTGGCGGCAATCGACTGGCGCGATTTCGTCGAGCATGCCAGCCTGATCGAGCAATCCCTGCGCCAGGATCCGGCTGGCGTGTATGCGGCAATGGATTTCGCCACCCGCGATCGCTATCGCCACGTGGTCGAGCGGCTGGCGCGGCAGCATCGGCTGGACGAAGTGCACGTTGCCGAGACCGCCATCGAACTGTGCCGTGCCGCCGCGCCGGCCGAACCCGCTCCCGCGCTGCCGCGGCACATCGGCTTCTATCTGATCGACCGCGGTCGTCCCCAGCTGGAAAAGCAACTGGGCGTCACGCCGCGGCTGGCCGAGCGCGTACGTCGCATGTTCGATCGAGCGCCGGTGCCGATCTACCTCGGCTTGCTGATGGTGCTGACCCTGGCGTTCGCCGAGCCACTGGCGCTGGCCGCGTCCTACGATCAGGTGGCGCCGTGGGCGCTGGTCGTGATTGCGATCATGGCGCTGATCGTGGCCAGCCAGCTGGCGTCGAGCCTGTTCAACTGGATGGCCACCCTGGCGATTTCACCGCAGGCGCTGCCGCGCATGAATTATGCGCACGGCATCCCGGCCAGCGCGCGCACCCTGGTCGCGATCCCCAGCATGATCGCCAGCGCGCACGACGTGGAGGAACTGGTCGAGTCGCTTGAGGTACGTTTCCTCGGCAATCGCGACGAACACCTGCACTTCGCCCTGCTCACCGACTTCACCGACGCGGACAGCGAAACGCTGCCCGCTGACGAGGCCTTGCTGCAGCTGGCGCAAGTTCGCATCGAGGCGCTCAACGAGCGCTATGGCAGCCTCGAGTCAGACCGTTTCTTCCTGTTCCACCGGCCGCGGCGCTGGAATGCTGCCGAACGCTGCTGGATGGGCCACGAGCGCAAGCGCGGCAAGCTGACGGACCTCAATGCGCTGCTGCGCGGCAACGCGCATGACCGCTTCACGCGCATCGTCGGCGATATCGCAAGCTTGCCCCCGGTGCAGTACGTGATCACCCTGGACACCGACACCGAGCTGCCACGCGACGCGGCGCAGGCCTTCATCGGCAGCATCGACCACCCGCTGAACCGCGCGGTGTACGACCCCGAGCGCCGGCGCGTGGTAAACGGCTACGCCATCCTGCAACCGCGCGTGGGCATCAGCCTGCCCAGCACGGCGCGCTCGCGCTATGCCCAGTTGTATGGCAGCGACGCCGGCATCGACCCGTACACGCAAACGGTGTCGGACGTCTACCAGGACGTGTTCAAGGAAGGCTCGTTCATCGGCAAAGGCATCTACGCGATCGACGCGTTCGAGCGCACGCTGGACGGCCGCTTCCCGGAAAATCGCATCCTCAGCCATGACCTGGTCGAGGGCTGTCATGCGCGTTCGGGCCTGCTCAGCGACGTGCAGCTGTACGAGGAATACCCGGCGCGCTATGGCCAGGACGTCAGGCGCCGGCATCGCTGGATCCGCGGTGACTGGCAACTGCTGCCGTGGCTGCTGCCGTGGGCACCGACCGCACACGATGGCTGGCGCCGCAACGCACTGACCGCACTCTCGCGCTGGAAGATCCTCGACAACCTGCGCCGCAGCCTGGTGCCGCCCGCCGTGCTGGTCCTGCTGGTGGTCGGCTGGCTGGCGTTGTCGCCGGTGCTGTCCTGGACCGTGGCCGTGCTGGCGATGGTGCTGGTGCCGTCGCTGCTGTCCGCGCTGCTGGAACTGGCGCAGAAACCCAAGGACGTGCAGCTGGACCAGCACCTGCGCGCCGGCTTCATGACCGGCATGCAACATATCGCGCGGATGGCACTGGGCCTGGCCTGGCTGCCGCACGAGGCGCTCTATCATCTGGATGCGATCGTGCGCACGCTGTGGCGCATCACGGTCAGTCATCGCCACCTGCTGCAATGGCAGACCTCAAGCGACGTCGCGCGGCGCAGCAGCAATGCGTCTTCGGCCGTGTGGCGGCAGATGTGGATCGGGCCGGTATTCGCCGTGGCGCTGACCGTGGCGCTGGCCTTGCACCGGCCGATGGTGCTGGTGCTGGCGTGGCCGTTGCTGCTGCTGTGGCTGTTGTCGCCCGGCATTGCGTGGTGGGTCAGCCAGCCGCGCCGGCTCGACACGTTCGTGCCCAACGCGGCGCAGACGCGTTTCCTGCGCGTGTTGGCGCGGCAGACCTGGGCCTTCTTCGACAGCCACGTCAACGCGGCTGAAAACTGGTTGCCACCGGACAACCTGCAGGAGCAGCCGGGCCCGGTCATTGCGCATCGCACCTCGCCGACCAACATGGGCCTGACGCTGCTGGCCAACCTGGCCGGTTACGATTTCGGCTTCCTTGGCGCCGGCCGCCTGCTGCAACGCACCCGCGACAGCCTGGCCACGATGCAGCAGTTGCCGCGCTACCGCGGTCACTTCTACAACTGGTATGACACCCAGACCCTGCAGCCGCTGGCGCCGCTGTACATCTCGGCGGTGGACAGCGGCAACCTCGCCGGCCACCTGCTGACGCTGCGCCCCGGCCTGCTCGAACTGATCGAGGCACCGGTGTTCCGAACGTGTGCCCTGCAGGGCCTGCTCGATACCCTGCAGTTGCTGCACGATGCGCTCGATAGTGATGAAGAATCCCTGGACCGCCTGCAGAACCAGCTGCAGGACGCGCTGGACAGTCCGCCGGCCAGTGTCAGCGCCGCGCTGGCGGTGCTGCAACCGCAGCGCGAGCGCACCCACGCACTGCGCAACGAACTCACGCCGGAGCCAGGCAGCGACGCCGCGTTCTGGCTCGACGCGCTGTGCGCACAGCTGGACGAGTGGTGCGACGAGTTGGCGCTGTTCAAGCTCGACTCGCCCGAAGACGACGATGCCAGCTTCCGCGGCATCCCCAGCCTCGACCGGCTGGCGCATATCGAACCGTTGTGCTGGCCGGGCGACTTCGACGCCGAGGCAGTGCGTGAACGCGCCCGCGAGCGCGTGGTCCTGATCGAGCATCTGGCGCAGTTGGCCGACGAACTGGCGCAGATGGACTATCGCTTCCTCTACGACAGCGCGCGCGACCTGCTGGCGATCGGCTACAACGTCGACGCGCGCCGGCTCGATGCCGGCTACTACGACCTGCTCGCCTCGGAGGCGCGGCTG
>DASRUB010000041.1:0-2979 GCA_035655635.1 Rhodanobacter sp.
AGGAGCGCGAGCTGCTGCTGCATGTGACCCATCAGGTGGGCACATCACTGCATGCCATGTACGTCAGCCGGACCCGGGGCTTCGTGACCGACGTGGCGAACGGAATGTTGCCATCCTCGGAGCAGACCCGGGTGATCGCCAGGCAGCTCATGCAGCTGAGCCCAACCACGTGACCGTCGCCGCCGAGGGGAAAGATGAACGCGAGAAAAGACGAAGGCCGCCTTGCGGCGGCCTTCGTTTACAATTGGTGCCCAGAAGAGGACTCGAACCTCCACGGAGTTGCCCCCGCTAGCACCTGAAGCTAGTGCGTCTACCAATTCCGCCACCTGGGCAGGTGTCACACCGCTCTGCAAGCTGCGTGAGCCGCGTAATGTAGGCATCGGCCGCCGGCTTGTCAACTCTTTTCACAACCATGCACCGCGTCTGTCATCCTGCGCGGCGCCGATACCCCAAGGATATTTAGTGACCAGCAAGAATCCCCCGAAATCCGGCAAGGACGACAAATCGTCCAAGGGTCGGGCAACGCCCGAGAGCCGCCAGCGCAAGACCGATGGCGGCGCTGCAGCGCGACGCCACGGGCCAGCTGCGCCCGCCATGAGCGATCCTCATGCCGAGCGCGAGGCGCGCCGCTACGAGCGTCCGATCCCCAGTCGCGAGGCGATACTCGCGCTGCTCGAGGAGCGGGGCGAGTTGCTGACCGAAGCGCGCATCGCCGCGGCGCTGCGCATCGATGAAGAAACGGATCTCGAAGCCTTGCGCAAGCGTCTGGGGGCGATGGTGCGCGATGGCCAGTTGCTGCTCGGGCGGCGCGGTGGTTATGCGCCGACCCGCAAGCTGGACCTAATCGCCGGCCGCGTGCTGGCCAATGCCGAGGGCTACGGCTTTCTGCGCCCGGACGAGGGCGGCGAGGATCTCTATCTCTCGCCGCAGCAAATGCGCACGGTGCTGCATGGCGACCGGGTGCTGGCCAGCGTGGTCGGCATCGACCGGCGCGGGCGCAAGCAGGGTGCCATCGCCGAAGTGCTGGAACGACGTTCGCCCCGCCTGGTCGGCCGGGTGGTGGTCGAGGATGGGATGACCCTGGTGGCGCCGGATGATCGCCGCCTGAACCAGGACGTGATGATCAAGCCGGGGCAGGAGCAGGGCGCGAAGTCAGGCCAGATCGTGGTGGTCGAGATCACCGATCCACCGACGCAGAATCGCGGACCGCTGGGCGAGATTCGTGCGGTGCTTGGCGAGCGCCTGCAGCCTTCGCTGGTAGTGGAAATGGCGATTGCCAGCCACGACCTGCCGCACGAATGGCCGGCCGAGGTGCTGCGTGACGCGGCGCAGGTAGAGGGTGAGGTGACGGCTGCCGAGCGCGATGGCCGCACCGACCTGCGCAAGCTGCCGCTGGTCACGATCGACGGTGCCGATGCGCGCGATTTCGATGACGCCGTCTATGCCGAGCCGAAACGTGGCGGCGGCTGGCGGCTGATCGTGGCGATCGCCGATGTCTCGCACTACGTGCAGGTCGGCAGCGCGCTGGACCGCGAGGCGTACGAGCGCAGCACGTCCACCTATTTCCCCGGTTTCGTGGTGCCGATGCTGCCGGAGACGCTGTCCAACGGCATTTGCTCGCTGATGCCGAAGGTCGAGCGGATGTGCATGGTGTGCGACATGATGGTGGACGCCGATGGCAGCGTATCCAAGTCGAAGTTTTACGACGCGGTGATGCTGTCGCATGCGCGGCTCACCTACGACAAGGTGTGGCAGGCGGTCGGCTTGCGCGAGAAAGATGCGCTTCACGAAGTCGCCGACGTGCTGCCGCAGCTGGAGAACCTGCACGCGCTGTACAAGGCAATGGCCGCCCAGCGCAAGCGTCGTGGCGCGATCGACTTCGAGACACCGGAAGTGAAGTTCCGTCTCGACCAGACTGGCAGCGTGGAGTCGATGGGCGTCACCGAGCGCAACGACGCGCACAAGCTGATCGAGGAGTGCATGATCGCCGCCAACGTGCAGGCGGCATTGTTCCTGGAAAAAAAGAAGATCCCCGCGCTGTTCCGCGCGCACGAGCCGCCGCCGGCGGAGAAATACGAAGACCTGCAGCAGTTCCTGCGCGAGTTCAAGCTGCGCATGCCGCCGGTGGAGGACGTCACGCCGGGCGATTTCTCCGAGATCCTGCGCATGGTGCACGACCGCCCCGAGCGCGAGCTGATCCAGAACGTGCTGCTGCGCTCGCAGAGCATGGCGGCGTACCAGCCGGACAACCGCGGCCATTTCGGCCTGTCGCTTCAGGCGTACGCGCATTTCACCTCGCCGATCCGCCGTTACCCGGATCTGCTGGTGCATCGCGCGATCCGCTACGCGCTGACCGGCGGCAAGCCGGGCGACTACAGCTACAGCCCCACCGAAATGGCTGCCATGGCGATCCATTGCTCGCAGCGCGAACGGCGTGCCGAAGAGGCCGAGCGCGATGTCGACGAGCGCTTCAAGTGCGCGTGGATGGAGAAGCACATCGGCAGCGAGTTCGAGGGCGTGGTCACCGGCGTGACCTCGTTCGGCCTGTTCGTGGAGCTGGACGAGTCGAAGGTGTCCGGACTGGTGCACATCAGTCAGCTCGCCAACGACTACTACCATTTCGATGCGATCCGCAAACTGCTGAAGGGTGAGCGCACCGGTACGCAATTCCGCCTTGGCGACCATGTTCGGGTGCAGGTGCTGCGCGCAAGCCTGGAAGATCGCAAGATTGATTTCCGCCTGGTGGCGCCGCGCACGGCGGTCGCACCGCCGACCGGAACCGCCAAGGCCTACGACTATGCCGCCAGCGGCGAGCGTTACTCATTGCCGAAGAAACCTGCCAGTACGACGAAGGCGCCGGGCATGTTCGGCCGGGCTGCGAATGCGATCGGCCGTGCGTTTGGCCGACGCGATGCCAAGGTGCCGGAGACGCTGGTACCGAGCGATCGTCCGCCGCCGCGTTCGCGCGCTGCCACGCAA
>DASRUB010000042.1:0-5060 GCA_035655635.1 Rhodanobacter sp.
GCGACTGAAAGGAGTCCCCTTGCGGGTGAGAAGGTGGCCCGTAGGGTCGGATGAGGGTTCGGTCGGAGCCGGATTCCTCGCTCCGGCCGAACCCTCACCCCCACCCCTCTCCCGGAGGGAGAGGGGCTTCAAGTTCCGGCAGGGATCGCCGTACAACGGCGAAGAGCGATCCCCGCCTTCGCGGGGATGACGGCCTTGGCGCGATGAGGTGGGCGCGCGCCATGGCTTCGCCTGCCTGGCGGCCCTCAGGCTGCGCGCGGATGGATGCGGTTCAAGGCGTCGCCCAGTTCGCGGCGCGCCGTTTCCAGCTCAAACCGTTTCTGCAGGTTGATCCATACATCCGCCGTCGTGCCGAAGTACCGACCCAGGCGCAGGGCGGTATCGGCGCTGATGCCGCGGCTCTCGTTCACGATTTCGTTGACGCGTGCCGGCGTGACGCCGATGGCGCGGGCTACGGCGTTGCTCGAAAGCTCCATCGGCAGCATGAACTCCTCGCGGAGAATCTCGCCGGGATGGATGGGGGGTAGCAGTTTCGCGGCCATGGTCTCTCTCGGTGCCCTTGTCAATGGTAGTCAGTGATCTCGACGTCGTAGGCGTCGCTAAGCTTCCAACGGAAGCACACGCGGAACTGATCATTCACGCGGATGCTGTATTGCCCGGCGCGATCGCCCTTGAGTGCTTCCAGACGGTTACCCGGTGGCGCACGCAAATCTTCCAGTGCGCCCGCGGCGTCGAGATATTCCAGTTTGCGACGGGCGGTGCCTTCGATGTTCACGAAGCGGCGGGCACGCGTGCCTTTGAACAGGGCTTCCGTGTCCTTGTCGGCAAAGGTCTTGATCATGAGTATATCGTATACCGATATACCGTTGGAGTAAAGCCTGCGCCGGTCTGAGTCCTGGTGGCGGCATCCATCATGGTTCATCGCGCTTTACCGGGAAAAGCGCGATGAACCTTTTTTGCCGTCATCCCTGCGAAGGCAGGGATCGCTTTACAACGGCGAAGTGCGATGACCAGCTGCGCTGTTGTAAAGCTCCTTCTGCCTTCGCAGGGATGATGAGCCTTGGAGCGATCCCTGCCTTTGCAGGAGGGTTGGTTTTTGATCTTGCTTTTGGCGAAGAGTGAGCCTCGTACCTTTCAACCGTTCACCCTGAGCGTAGGCCCGCAGGGCCGAAGTCGAAGGGCTGCCCTTCGACTCCGCTGCGCTACGCTCAGGGCGAACGGGTGGGGGACGCGACGCGAACCAGTGTGAGTATGGGGCGATTCGCAGCGACTTATTTCATCTGCACCGTGTTGTTGCTGCGATCCGAATCCGGCAGTGCCCGTGCGGGATCGATGCTGACGGACTTCACCTTCCGTGTGCCGTCGACGTGGATCACGTAGCTGTGGTGCTGCATCCAGGTTTCCCACGGCACGCGCACGTCCTGTTTGCTGCCATCGTCGTAGACGAGTTCCAGCGTGGCAGGCAGCACCAACTGGTCGAGGTTGGCGACGGTGACGTCGACGCCCTTGCGGTAGTCGCCGTCGGTGTAGGCGGCTTTCTGCACGGCCATGTCGAACTGCCAGTTGTGCTCGAACCAGCCGCGCCAGAACCAGCCGAGGTCTTCGCCGGTCTGGCTTTCCATGAAGCGGAAGAAGTCCGACGGGCTGGGGTGTTTGTACGCCCAGGTCGCGATGTAGCGGCGGAAGGCCGGGTCGAAGCGTTGTGGGCCGATGATCTGCTCGCGCAGCAGGATCAGGCCGAAGGCGGCCTTGAAGTAGGTGATCGGGTGACGGTATTTCTCCTTGACCGCATCGGCGTAGGTCAGCGGCGGCGGCGCGTCGGAGTCTTTCAGTATCTCGGCGATCTGTTCGGCGGGCGTGCCCTTGCCCGGCGCGTATTCGCTGTCGCGCTTGGGGGCGAACTTGCCGCCGTCGAAGGCCTCGGCTTCATAGACGTCGATGAAGGTGTTGAAGCCTTCGTCCATCCAGGCGTCGCGCCGTTCGTTGCTGCCCACGATCATCGGGAACCAGGTGTGCCCGATCTCGTGCGCGATCAGCCCCTGCAGATCGCGGCCGGCCGCTTTCTTGTGGTCGAAGGTGATGCCCGGGTACTCCATGCCGCCAGCGGTGCCGGCCTCGTTGATCGCGACCGGCCACGGGTACGGATAGTAGGTGCGCGAGAAGAACTCCACCGACTTCTTCAGATCCTGCGTGGCCACGCCCCAGGCCTTGTCGCCGGCACTTTCCACCGGATAGGCCGACATCGCCAGCGCGGTCTTGCCGTCGGGCAGATTGATCCGCGCGGCATCCCAGATGTAGGCCTTGGAGGCGCCGAAGGCGACGTCGCGGGTGTGCTTCATCGCGAAGTGCCAGGTCAGTGTCCCGCCCTGTTTCGGACGGCTGGATGGCTGGGTGACTTCCGCCGCGGTGCGGATCATCACGGTCTTGTCGCTGTGCCGCGCCTGTTCCAGCCGCTGCTGCTCGGTCCTGGTCAACACGTCCTGCGGGTTGAGCAGTTCGCCGGAGCCGACCACGAGCATGTCCGAGGGCACCGTGATGGCGTAGTCGAAGTCGCCGTATTCGAGGTAGAACTCGCTGTTGAGGAACGGCTGCGTGTCCCAGCCACGCAGGTCGTCGTAGACGCACACGCGTGGGTACCACTGCGCCATCTCGAAGATGTCGCCCTGTTTGTTCGCGTTGACGTCGGTGCGGCCGCCGAATTCGCCGGGCACGGTGTAATCCCAGCGGATGTGCAGTTTCAGTTTGCCGTCATGCGCTTTCAGCGGAGTCGGCAAGGTGACCTGCATGCGGGTGTCGCTGATCACCCACGTCGCGTTCTGCCGATGGCCGGTGGCATCTTCCACCTCGACCGAACGAATGTGTTCGCCGCTGGTGAATTCCGTGGGGAAGTGGCCGCCACCGAACGCGCCGCGTGCATCCTTGCGGTAACGGTTCTGTTCCACCTGCAGCCAGATGACGTCAAGCGCGTCCGGACTGTGGTTGGTGTAGCTGATGACCTCGCTGCCACTGAGCTGGCGGCTGGCCGGGTCGAGCGTGGCCTTGATGGTGTAGTCGGCGCGGTTTTGCCAGAACGCCGGGCCGGGCCGGCCACTGGCGTCGCGCATGGCGTTGGCCGGCTGCGGGTAGGTGAACGGAGCGAATGTTTGCAGCGGATTGAAGCGCGCGGCCGGCTCGCTGGCGGCGAGCGCGCTGGCCGCGGTCAGCCATGACAGGCAGGCGAGGCAGGCCAGCCAGGACAGGGTGAGGTTTTTCATGGGCGGGTTCTCGGGGGTATCGAATCAGGCGTGCGGCGGTGGGAACGAGGGCGGTGCGCTGTCGACGGCGCTGCCCCACTGCGGGTTCGGCGTGGCGCCCAGTTCGAACTGCAGGTGACCGCCATGTTCGACCAGCGACGGCGACAGCCACGGTCGATCGTATGGCTTGCCGTCGACGCGCAATGCAGTGACGTACGGCATGGCGGAGGATGCGTCGGGCGCGTCGATCACCACGTCGCCGCCGCTGCCGTGCACCACGGCATGCGGGAACAGCGGGCTGCCCAGCAAGAGTTCGGCGCGGCCGGGGATTTCCGGATACATGCCGAGCGCGGCCCACACATACCAGGACGACATCTCGCCCAGGTCGTCGTTGCCGGGGATGCCGTCCGGCGCGTTCTTCCAGATCGTATCGACCACGATGCGCACCGCTTTCTGCGTTTTCCACGGCTGGCCGGCGTAGTCGTACAGCCACGGCGTGGCCACCGAGGGTTCGTTGTCCAGCTCGGCGTGCAGCGGGCCGGCCTTGGTCAACGCCCACTGGCCGTCGGGCGTGTGGAAGAACGCGTCCAGCCGTTTCGTCGCCGTCGCCTTGCCACCCAGCATGTCGAACAACCCATGCACGTCGAACGGCACCATCCACAGGTAGACCGCGGCACTGGCTTCGACGAAGCCGTCGTCGGTGGCCGGCGTGAACGCCGGCCAGCTGCCGTCGGCGTTGCGGTTCTGGATGTAGCCGCCCTCCGGCGTGGCCCTGGGGTTGAACAGGTTGCGCCAGTAACCGGCGCGGGTGAGGAACTGCGCGCGCCCCTGCTCATCACCCACGCGGCGGGCGAGTTCGGACAGGGTGAAATCGGCGGTGCTGCCCTCCAGCGTTTCGCCGGCACCGCCCCACGCATGCGACTTGCTGGCGATGTAGTGCAGGCTCAGCCACTGGTCGAGCGACGGGCGCTGGCCGACGCACTCGACATTGCAGCCGTCATCGGAGAGATCGTTGGCGGTGGCCACGGTGGCGGCCTTCACCAGCGAGGCATACGCGCCCTTCAGGTCGAAATCGCGGCCGCCGAAGGCGACGATATCGGCCAGCGCCGGCACCGCCGGGTCGCCGCTCATCACGTGGGTGCCGCCGGAGTTGTGCGTCCAGCGATCCCACTCGCCGTGGTTCTGTTGCGCCTGGTGGTACAGGGATTGCGCGATGTCGCTGCCGGTCTGCGGCTGCAACCAGGTCACCAGTTGCAGGTGCGAGCGGTAGATGTCCCAGCCGGAGAAATTCGCGTACTGCGCGTGCTGGCCGGTAGCGAGGCGATGGGTTTGCTGGTCGAAGCCGCGGTACTGGCCGTTGACGTCGCTGTACACGTTCGGGTGCATCAGCACGTGGTACAGCGCGGTGTAGAACGTGCTGCGCTGGTCGACGCTGCCGCCTTCGATGGCGATGCCGCCGAGCGCCTTGTCCCAGTGGTCGTGCGCGCGCTGGCGGACTTGCGCCAGCGTGGTGCCGGCGGGAATCTCGGCCTTGAGGTTGGCGCGCGCGTTGGCGAGGCTGACGTAGGAAATGCCCACGCGCACGTGCACGCTGTGGCCATCGGCGAAACCGACCCACGCGCCGGAGCCCTTGCCCAGCGGCGGGAAGCCCTTGTCGGCGTAGCTGGTGCCGCCGCTGGCCGTGGTGCCGCCCGGCTGCACGCTGGCATCGTGCCAGCTGCCGCTGCGCACGAACGGCTGGTCGAACTGGGCCACGAAATACAGCGTGTAGTAGCTGCGCTGGTCGACCTTGGCCAGGTAGCCGCAGAAGTTGCCGCTGGTGACCGA
>DASRUB010000043.1:0-5754 GCA_035655635.1 Rhodanobacter sp.
TGCCTGACGATATTGCCCAGCGCGCCCAGGTTGAGCTTGTCGCAGGGTGCGACGGCGCGCAGTGCGCGTGCGGCAAGGTTCACTTCGCGCCACAGCAGCCCCTGCTCGTCGTCACTCAGGTCGGCGATCTCGACCAGGCCGCCGCGTCGCGGCACCAGCACCAGCCAGGCGTAGCGCGCATCGTCCATCAGCTGCACATCGCACAGCGGTAGCGAGGCGACCAGGCGAGTGTCCGCGCCAAGCCGGGGGTCCAGCGCAAAGGCGCCGCAACTCATGCGTCACCCAGATTCTTTTCGAAGAACGCCAGCGTCCGTTGCAGCGCCAGTTTCGCGCTGGCCTCATGGTAAGGCGCGCTGCCGTCGCGGTTGAAGGCATGGTCCGCTGGATAGGTATAGACGTCCATCTGCGGCAGAGCCAGGCGGTGTTTCTCCACCATCTCGGGGGTGATGTGCTGATCCTTCTCGCCAAAGTGGAACATCACCGGCGCCTTGGGTACTTCATGCAGGAACGGCAGGTTGCGTGCGCCGTAATAGCTCACCGAGGGCAGGCCCAGGCGCAACGCCGCGAGCAGGGCGACGGTGCCGCCCCAACAGTAGCCGACCGTGCCGATCTTGCCGGCCGACGCGATGGCTTCGGCGGCGCTGGCCACATCCTCGAGTGCGCGCTCAAGCCCGAGTTCGTTCGCCAGTTGCTTGCCTTTGTTGGCGCCAACCTGGTCGGAGGTCAGCTCCACGCCAGTCTCCAAGTGGTCGAAAAAGGCCGGTGCGATCGCGGTGTAACCCTGCTCGGCGAAGCGGTCGACCACGCTGCGCATGTGCGCGGTAACGCCGAAGATCTCCTGGATCACCACCAGGCCGCCTTTGGGCTTGCCGGCGGGTTGCGCCATGTAGGCACCGATGCATTGGGTGCCGCTGGTGGGGAGGTTGATGTGCTGGCCCATGCTCGTTCCCGGTCTGGTTTAAGGCTCTTGATGTTAGTCGCAGCGGCGGCGCCGTGGCGCTGCCGTATAATCGCCCGTTTACACGACATATTCACGGCCTTTCCCAATCATGTCCCAGACCGCCCACAAGATCGGTTTCGTCAGTCTTGGCTGCCCCAAGGCGCTGGTCGATTCCGAGCGCATCCTCACCCAGCTCAAGGTCGAGGGCTACGAGATCGTACCCAGCTACGGCGCCGCCGATGCGGTGGTGGTGAATACCTGCGGCTTCATCGATGCGGCGGTGCAGGAATCGCTGGACGCGATCGGCACCGCGCTGAACGAGAATGGCAAGGTGATCGTCACCGGCTGCCTGGGCAAGCGCGACGGACTGATTCGTGAGGCCTATCCGGACGTGTTGTCGATCAGCGGCCCGCAGGATTACGCCAGCGTGATGAGCGCGGTGCACGCGGCACTGCCGCCGCAACGGAACAAGTTTCTCGACATCGTGCCGGATACCGGTGTCAAGTTGACCCCGAAACACTATGCCTACCTGAAGATTTCCGAGGGCTGCAATCATCGTTGCAGCTTCTGCATCATCCCGTCGATGCGCGGCAACCTGGTCTCGCGGCCGGTCGACGAGGTGCTGCGGGAGGCCGAGCGACTGGTCAAGGGCGGGGTGAAGGAACTGCTGGTGATCTCGCAGGACACCAGCGCCTACGGCGTCGACCTGAAGTACGCCGAGCGCACCTGGCGTGACAGGTCGTACCGCACGCGCATGACCGAGTTATGCGAGGGATTGTCCGAACTGGGCGTGTGGACACGGCTGCATTATGTCTACCCGTACCCGCATGTGGATGAGCTGATGCCGCTGATGGCACAGACTCATGAGGGTATACCCAAGTTGCTGCCGTACCTGGACATCCCGTTCCAGCACGCCAGCCCGCGCATTCTCAAGCTGATGAAGCGCCCCGGCAATATCGACAAGACGTTGGAGCGCATCAACGCCTGGCGCAAGGTGGTGCCGGATCTGACCATCCGCAGCACCTTCATCGTCGGTTTCCCCGGCGAGACCGATGCCGAGTTCGAGGAGTTGCTCGATTTCCTGCGTGAAGCGAAACTCGATCGCGTCGGTGCGTTCGCCTATTCGCCGGTCGATGGCGCAAAAGCCAACGAGCTACCCGATCCGGTTTCCGAGGAATTGAAAGAAGATCGCCTCGAACAGTTCATGGCGGTGCAGGCCGGGATATCCGCCGCCAGGCTGCAGGGCAAAATCGGCCGCACCATCAAGGTGCTTGTGGACGAGGCGGGTGTCGATGGAGCGGTCGCCCGCTCCGCCGCGGATGCTCCGGAAATCGACGGTACCGTGCTGATTGCCGACGGACAGAAGCTGAAGCCGGGCCAGTTCGCCGAGGTGGTGGTCGAAAGCGCGAGCGAACACGACTTGCACGCGCGACTTGCCCATCCGATGCTGGCAGTCGTCTGAGCCCCATGCGCTACGTCGCACCGGCACGCGGCAGCGTCGACCCCGGTGTCTTCGAACGCATGCCTCTGTTGGCGTGGCGCGACTACACGGCATGGCTGAAAGGCGATGCGTGGCCGTCGATAGACCAGCTCAACAGCCGCCTGTCCCGGGATGCTTCGTATCGCTTCAAGGCGCAGACGCCAGCCCTGCTGGCCGATGGCCTGCATTACGAACAGCGTATCGCCGAGCGCGGCGACATAGCGACGCGTGAGTGCAACTGGCACGATCTGCTGAACGCCTTGATCTGGCTACGCCAACCGGCGCTCAAACAGGCGTTGAACCGGCGCCAGGTTGCCGAGATCGCGCGCATGGGTCCGAAAAAACGTTCTCGTGCGCAGTATGCATTGACCCACTTCGACGAAGGCGGCGTGATCGTGGCGATGCGTGATCCCGCATTGCTGGCGTTGTGGGATGCGCATGACTGGCACGCGCTGTTCTGGCGACAGCGGCAAGCCTGGCTGGACGGCAGGATACAGCTGCAACTGTTTGGGCATGCCTTGTACGAACTGGCCCTGGACCCCGCCCGCCTGCTGGTCGGCAAGGCGCTGGTATTCCAGTCCCCTGATGCCGACCTCGCCGAGATCAGCGCCCATTGTGCCGATGCAATCGCCCGCGGCAGGCTGCTCAACGATCCGCTCGAACTGCGCCCGTTGCCGATGTCAGGTCTGCCGGGATGGCACGACGACAACGCGCAGGAGGAATTTCATCGGACGACGGCGTGCTATCAGGCCAGGCGGGCGGACCGGAAATATCCTGCGCCGAGCACACGATGAGCTGCGTCCGGGCGCTCCGGACCGCACCCCCGAACACCGAAAACCGAAAACCGCATCACGCGGCCATGTTTCACTCGCGTGAGTACACATACACCCGCGCCGGCGGCAAATTGCGCCACGCCCAGCCCTGGGATCGTGCGCGCAAGCCCAGTGCGGCGCAGACCTCCGGTGCCACCGGCCCGGAGGGTCCATAGGTGTATTGGACGAACACGCCAGCGGGGCCCAATACCTCGAACGCGGCGGCGAGAATGTCGTGCTGCACCGATGCGGGCATGGCCAGCAGGCCCAGGCTGCTGACCACGGCGCCGACCGGATGCGTGCCGAACGCACCGGCCCGGTGGGTCAATGTCCGCAGGGCGCGTGCGTCGCCGCAAACCACATGCGCGCGCGGGAACGCCTCTCTCAGCACGCCATGCAACACGTCGTTCATCTCCACCACCAGCAACCGCTCGGGCCTGATCCCGTGCTTGATCAGCGCGCGGGTGATGACGCCGGTTCCGGCGCCCAGTTCGATCACACTTTCCGCATCCCGGGAAACGGCCGCCGCCATCATGCTGGCCAACTGGCGGCCTGACGGTGTGATCGAGGACATGCGCAAGGGATGGCGCAGCCACTGCCGGAAAAACGTCAGCCGTGAATTCCTGGCTGTCGCATCCGCGCTCTTGCTGGCGCTCCGGGATCTGATTGCATCGAAATTCTCCAACAGCATCGCCCTCCACGGCATCTGGTGGGGCAGTATTGCAGACACGATGGCTTGATTTGTGCGCAGCCTTGCCGGGGTGCCTTGCCCTGGCCAGCGATCCCGACTATACAAGGCACAGCTGGCAAGTCAGGGGCACCCAAGTTGAGGATGGCAAGACGCTGGTGGCAATCGTGGCTGGGTCGGCGCATTCCCCCGCAGGTCGCGCTGAAATGCCTGTTGCTGGGCGCGGCGGTCTGCGCCGCGGGGAGCGTACGTGCGGCCGGCCCGACCGATTCGATGGCACCGATCCGTTTCGGCATCCTTCCGATCGGTAGCGCGGCTGAATCGCTGGAGCAGTGGCGTCCGTTGCTGGATGACTTGCGCAGGCAGCTGGGTCATCCGGTGACGACAGTGTCGGTGGGAAGCTACGCCAGTCTCTCCGATGCGATCGGCGCCCAGCGCGTGGACGTCGCCTTCCTGTCCGGCAAGCTGGCGGTCGAGGCAGTGACGCACCAGCACATGCAGGTGTTCGCGCAATTCGTACGCAGCGATGGTGCGCGTGGCAACGTCGCCATGCTGGTGGTGCGCGCGGACAGCCCGATCCACACACTGGCCGATCTGCTGGCGGCACCGGGGCGCTGGAACTATGCGCGCAGCGAGCAGTTGTCGGTGACCGGCTACACCGCGCCGGAAGCCTATGTTTTCGCGCCGCGCGGGCTCAATTCCGACACCTTTTTCAACACGGTGAAGGTCGGTGATCACCAGGGCAATCTGCTCGCCGTGGTCAATCGCGAAGTGGATGTGGCCAGCAGCAACAACCCGGACATGGACCTGTTTCGACGCAATTTCCCGCGCGAGGCGGCCCAGCTCAGGGTGATCTGGCGTTCGCGCCTGATTCCCTCCGGCGTGCTGGTATTGCGCGATGGCATTTCCGCCGCGTGGCGCGCCCGCCTGACGGCATTCCTGCTGGCCTACGGCAGCGCCCCGGGTGCCGCAGGCGAGCGCGAGCGCGCCCAGCTTGCCCGCATTCCCGACCTCGGTGGCTTCGCCGCTGAAACCAGCCAGGTGCTGCAGCCGTTCGTGGACATGCAGCATGCCTTGCTGCGCGCGCAGGCCGAGCACAGCCAATGGGTCAGTCCGCAGGCGCGGCAAACGCGGCTGGCGCAGATCGAGGCCGACTATCAGCGCAATACGCGGATGTTGAATCAGCGATAGTCCACGGCAACAACGGCAAATGTTGCCGCGCCGCCCGGCAGCTCGGCAACGAATTCATCGTCGATGCGCTTCTTCAGCACGGCTCGCGCGATCGGCGAGTCGATGCTGATCCAGCCCTGTTTCGCGTCAGTCTCGTCGGGGCCGACGATGCGGTAGAGCAGCGTTTCGCCGCTGTCGACGTTCTCGAGTTCGATGGTGGCGCCGAAGAACACCTGATCACCGTTGCCCGGGGTGCCCTCGGCCACTTTCAGCGCGGGAATCCGTTTGCTCAGGTAGCGCACGCGACGGTCAATCTCGGCGAGTTGCTTCTTGCGATAGATGTATTCGGCATTTTCCGAACGGTCGCCCTCGGCCGCGGCCGCGGTGATCGCCTTGACCACGTCCGGGCGTAGCGTGCGCCACAGGTGGTCCAGTTCGGTCTTGAGCCGCTCGAAGCCTGCGCGGCTGATGATCGCGGTCGAGCTTGGCGAGGGTGGGCGCCAGCGGCTCATGCCAGGTCGGCCAGGCGTCGTCGTTGTTGTTCGATCTCGGCGCGCAACGGATGTTCCGGCCATGCGCAGGCGAGTTGGTCGAGCAGTTGCATGGCCTCCGCGTGCTGCTCGGGGTGTTCGGCAAGCAGACGCGAGGCAAGCAGTCCGTAGTG
>DASRUB010000044.1:0-8082 GCA_035655635.1 Rhodanobacter sp.
CGGTGATCGAGATCCAGTGCGCCCGCGCCAGGTACGGCGCCGGGATGATGCCGGGCTGGTCGGTGAGTTCGAGGAAGCGATCGTCGGCCACCTTGAATGACAGCCGGCCACCTTCGCTGTTGTCAGACGGCATCACCGCGAACATCTTGCCGCCCACGCTGAGCACCATGTCGATACCCCATTTGGTGTCGCGCGTGACGCCGGGCCAGCGACTGCAGAGTGCTTCCAGCTGGGCTGCGCTGAGGCCGTGGGCCGGTTTGCGGGTCATGCCTGCTCCATCGGAAATCCGGACGTCATTGTGACGGATGGCGCAACGCCTGTCTGCCTATGCAGCGGTATGCCGTGCTGCAACATCGGCGCGTGCCAATAGGCTTGCGAAACCCTCAATTCATCATGCTTTATCACATTTCCGTCATTGCAAATTCATGCTGCAATGCACACAATACGCAAAAGCATGGAACAACCATGATCCCTGCCATCGACTTCGCCGCCCCCACCCGCCACGCCTCGTTACCGCCGCGTGCGAGTGAACGCTTCGCGCCGCCGCGCGTGGCGCCGTCGCCGCATGGCGAGCAGGTGCGCACCGCGGACGGCCGCGAGTTGGTGCTGCGCCCGATCGAGCCAGGCGATGTGGCCGCGATGCAGCGCTGCTTCACCCGGTTGTCGCCGGAGGACATCCGCCGCCGTTTCCTGCACGCCATGTCCGAATTGCCCACGCCAATGGCACAGCGTTTGTGTCGCATCGATCCGATCGTCGAAACCGCCTATGTGCTGATGGACGATTCGGTGCAGCCCGCCGAGATGCGCGGCGTGGGCCGCATCTACGTCGACGAGGCGATCGACAGCGCCGAGTTCTCGGTGCTGGTGGAGCAGGACTGGAGCCGGCTCGGCCTCGGTGCCCTGCTGATGCAGCGACTGGTCGACGACTGCCGCCATCGAGGTCTCGATGAACTCTGGGGCTACGTCTTGCACGAGAACCGACCCATGCTGCAGTTGTGCCACGAACTCGGCTTCACCCAGCGCATGATGCCGGATGAGCCGGGCACGGCGCAGATCACGCTGAAGCTGTGTTGCTCCGGGTAGGAGCCCGCTCGCGGGCGATGCCCTTGCTCTGAATCTCCGGCCGAGGCATCAGGGTAAGGGCATCGCCCCCGAGCGGGCTCCTACCGATGGAACGACATCTTCCGGGTGGCCGCTGACGGAGAAGACCCGCGGCGCCGATGCAATTCCGGCAGGCCGGGCCATCGCGTTACACTTGTCCGCTTTCCCCGGCGCGGCTTGATGGCAGCGCCTTGAATACGCGCCTCTATGCCCAGCCTGATCACTCACCCGCCCCTGCCAACTACGCCCAGGCAACGCCGTTACTGGATACCACCGCACGGTTCGGGCCGCGCCCTGCTCCTGGCCGAAGCGGCACGCACGCACGATGGCTTGCTGGTGGTGGTGACGCGCGATACGCAACGCGCGCAGGCGCTCGAATCCGAACTGACGATCTTTGCCGACGGCCTGCCGGTGCTGCAATTCCCGGATTGGGAAACCCTGCCGTACGACGCGTTCAGTCCGCACCCCGAGATCGTTTCGCAACGCATCGCCACGCTGTATCAGTTGCCGAGCGTGAGCCGCGGCGTGCTGGTGGTGCCGGTGGCGACGCTGATGCAGCGGATCGCGCCGCGAACGCATATCACCGGCTCCGGCCTGGTGCTGTCGAAGGGACAGAAGCTCGATCTTGCCAGCGAGCAACGACGACTGGAAGCCTCCGGCTACCGCCACGTGCCACAGGTGGCCGAACCAGGCGACTTTGCGGTGCGCGGTGCCCTGCTGGATATTTTCCCGATGGGCACGGCCGAACCATATCGGATCGAGCTGTTCGACGACGAAGTCGATTCGATCCGCAGTTTCGATCCGGAAACCCAGCGCTCGCAGCAGCAGGTGCAGAAGATCGATCTGCTGCCCGCGCGCGAATTCCCGCTCACCGACGAGGCCGCGAAAAACTTCCGCAGCAACCTGCGCGAGCGCTTTCCGATCGACGTGCGCCGCTGCCCGCTATACCAGGACATGAAGGAAGGCGTGACGCCCGGCGGGATCGAGTATTACCTTCCCTTGTTCTTCGAACACACCGCCACGCTGTTTGACTACCTCGCCGACGACGCGCTGTTCGTGCTCGGCGAAGGCGCCGGTGCGGCGGCCGACCAGTTCTGGGTACAGACTGCCGAACGCTACGACCAGCGCGCCCACGACATCGAACGGCCGGTGCTGCCGCCGGCCGAACTGTATCTCTCGCCGGAGCAACTGCGCGAACAGCTCAACAAACGCCTGCGGGTGGAACTGGTCGATGCCGGCCACGAACACGCCATCGACAGTGGTACCCAACCGGCGCCGGAGCTGCCGCTCAACCGCAAGGGCGAGGAGCCGGCTGCCGCGCTCAGGCATTTCGTGTCCAGCTATCCCGGCCGCGTGCTGATCGCCGCGGACTCGGCCGGGCGGCGCGAGGCGTTGATCGAGACATTGGCTGGGGCGGGTTTGAAGCCGCAGAACGTGGAGAGTTGGCAGGCCTTTCTGCAGCCTCAACCCCCTGTAGGAGCGGCTTCAGCCGCGACCGGCATCAGCGGCGAAAGCATCGCGGCTGAAGCCGCTCCTACAACCGCTCCTACAATCGCTACGACAGGGGCACCGCGCTTCGCCATCACTATCGCGAGCCTGGAACAGGGTTTCGCGCTGACCAAACCCGCCATCACCGTGCTTACCGAGCGCGAGCTGTACGGCGAGCGCGTGCGCAGCGAGCGCGACCGCAAGCGCCGGCGCGGCACCGCGCGCGACCCGGAAAGCATCATCCGCGACCTCACCGAGCTCACCCTCGGTGCGCCGATCGTGCATGTGGACCATGGCGTGGGCCGCTATCGGGGCCTGCTCTCGATGGACGTGGGTGGCATGGATGGCGAGTTCCTTGCCATCGAATACGCCAAGGGCGACAAGCTCTACGTGCCGGTATCGCAGCTGGGGCTGGTCAGCCGTTACTCCGGCACCGCACCGGAACTGGCGCCGCTGCACTCGCTGGGTGGCGATGCGTGGGAGCGCGCACGCAGGAAGGCCGCCGAAAAGGTGCGCGACGTGGCGGCCGAGCTGCTGGCGATCTACGCGCAGCGGCAGGCGCGTGGCGGTGAAGCGTTGGCGATCGATCGTCAGTTGACGGAAGAGTTCGGCAGCACGTTTCCGTTCGAGGAAACCCCCGACCAGGAAAGTGCGATCGAAGCTGTGCTGGATGATCTTGCCGCGCCCCGCGCGATGGACCGGGTGATCTGCGGCGATGTCGGCTTCGGCAAGACCGAAGTCGCCCTGCGCGCGGCGTTCGCCACCGCTACCGCCGGCAAACAGGTCGCCGTGCTGGTACCGACCACCCTGCTCGCGCAGCAGCACTACAACAATTTCGCCGACCGCTTCGCCGACTGGCCGGTGCGGGTGGACGTGCTGTCGCGATTCAAATCCGGCAAGGAAGTGAACGATGCCCTGAAGCGCCTGGCCGCCGGGGAGATCGACGTGATCGTGGGCACGCACAAGCTGCTGCAGCCAGACGTCAAGTTCAAGAATCTCGGCCTGGTCATCGTCGACGAAGAGCAGCGTTTCGGCGTGCGCCAGAAGGAACAGCTGAAAAAGCTGCGCGCCGAGGTCGACCTGTTGACGATGACCGCCACGCCGATCCCGCGCACGCTGAACATGGCAATGGCCGGCCTGCGTGACCTGTCGCTGATCGCCACGCCGCCAGCCCACCGTTCCGCGGTGCGTACCTTCATTTCAGCCTGGGATCCGGCGACGATCCGCGAGGCGCTGCAGCGCGAACTGTCCCGCGGCGGCCAGGTGTATTTCCTGCACAACGAAGTGCAGAGCATCGAGCGCACCGTGCGTGAACTGGAAGAGCTGGTGCCCGAAGCGCGCATCCGCATCGCCCACGGCCAGATGCCCGAGCGTGAACTGGAAGGCGTGATGGCCGACTTCCACCGCCAGCGCTTCAATGTGCTGGTGTGTACCACCATCATCGAAACCGGCATCGACATCCCCACCGCCAACACCATCATCATCGACCGCGCCGACCGTTTCGGACTGGCCCAGCTGCACCAGTTGCGCGGGCGCGTGGGCCGCTCGCATCACCGCGCCTATGCGTACCTCGTGGTGCCGGATCGCAAGTCGATCAGCGCCGATGCGCAGAAGCGACTGGAGGCTCTGGCTTCACTGGAAGAGCTCGGCGCCGGCTTCACCCTGGCCACGCACGATCTGGAGATCCGCGGCGCCGGCGAACTGCTCGGTGACGAACAGTCCGGCCAGATCCAGGAAATCGGCTTCGGCCTCTACACCGACCTGCTGGATCGCGCGGTGCGCGCCCTGAAATCGGGCAAGGTGCCGGATTTCGACCTCAGCAGCGAACACGAAACCGAGGTGGAGCTGCACCTGCCCGCGCTGATCCCGGATGACTACCTCGGCGACGTGCACGCGCGGCTGACGCTGTACAAGCGCATCGCCAGCGCACGCAGCGAAGACGATTTGCGCGACCTGCAGGTGGAAATGATCGACCGCTTCGGCCTGCTGCCCGAACCCACCAAACAATTGTTCGCCGTGGCCAGCCTGAAACTGATGGCTACGCCGCTGGGCATTCGCAAACTGGATTTCGGCGCCAATGGGGGTCGCATCACCTTCCGCGGAAACTATGAAGTCAATCCGCCCGAAGTCGATCCGCTGGCGATCATCAAGCTGATCCAGAGCCTGCCCCGCGTGTACAAACTCGATGGCCAGGACAAGCTCAGGATCACCCTCGACCTGCCCGGCGCCAGCGAAAGGATCCGCAGTGCACAGGAAGTGCTGCTGCTGCTGGGTGCCCGCCGACCGTCATGAGGCCGATACCCGGCAATCGGGAGCTGCGGACCACGCGGCTTCCCCGGGCGCGTGACCGCATGCGTCCAGTTTGTACCGTTCCGGGCGTGTTGCGGTCCCGGCCGTCCGCCCCAACCTGCGCAGGCGTACTGTTTTGCACCCCAGGCACGGCGCGGCAGCCCGCTCGGGGCGATGGCACGGACTGTGCTACACATTACCCGTGAAAGATTCATGCAGCGTCGTGAGTTGGCGCGTCGCATTGACTGATATCCGCGTTCCGGAAGATCACAGGCGCAGGCGTAAATGGCCCTGGATCCGCGAACGAGCCTGGCAGCACAGGGAACATCGAGTGGAGAAGCGGACTACATTGCCATCCAGCCACCGCCACCGACGGCACGCTTGCGCCTGTCTGCTCGGCCTGCTGCTGCTCTGGCTGGGTGTCGCCCACGCTTCGGGCGTGCCACTGAATGGCGCCTGGGGCGAAGTCGCACCGGGCGACACGCCACATGCGGTCCTGGAAGCCTATCGCGCCGGTCGGCTCAAGGCTTTCGATCCATCGATGCTGGGGCAGTTTTCCGGCGGCAAGCTCGGCACCTGGGTGGTGATCGCAGCCCAGCCGCCCTGGGTCAACGACGAACAGGTACTCACGATCTATCCGGCGCCGATGGGTGCGGTCGCCGTGGTCGATGGCGGCCAGACCCACATGCTGTCGATGGACGATTTCAGCGCAGCAATCCACGGACACGGTCGGCTGGCATGGCGAATACCCTCGACGCGGACTGCATCCGAGCCGATCCTGCTTCGACTGGAGCCGAAGGAAACCATCAGCGCGCCGCTGAGGTTCCGGATCCTGTCATGGAGCGATTACCTGCAACGCGACGCGCAGTGGCTGGTGTTCGCCAGCGCGTGCCTCGCCGCCATGCTGGCGATGGTGCTGATGGCCTTGTGTTTCTCGCTGATGCTGCGCGACGTCACCTATGCGTGGTACGCGGGCTACGTCGTCTGCTATGCGCTGATCCAGGGCATCCAGACCGGTTTCGTGTTTCATCCGCTCGGATGGCAATGGCTGGCCGGCGTGAGTTGGACGGTGGGCGCAGCTGCCGTGGCCCTGTCGGTGGCGTTCGCCTCGCTGTTCATGATGAGGTTCTGCGACCTCCAGCACCACGCCCGGTTGCTGCGCGTGCCGGTGATTGCCGTGGCCGTGGGCATGATCCAGTTGGTGCTGATGCGCTGCAGCGGTATCCCGCTGCTGATCTCCATGGCGCAAGCCCTGCTCAATCCATTGTTGATGATCGGCGCCTTGCTTTTGCTGGTGGCCGCCATCGTCGCCGCCGTGCGCGGCTCGCGCCAAGCCTGGTTCTTCCTGGCCGGCTGGACCCCGTTGTTGTTGCTCACGGCAGCGACCAGCGCCCAGGTGAATGGCGCCCTGCCACGACTCGACTGGCTCAATGACGCCAGCCTTGCCGGGGGCGCCTTCGAGGCGTTGATCCTGTCACTGGGTTTGGCCGATCGCGCCTTGCGGCTGCGCCAGGATCGCGATGTGGTGCAGGTGCTGGCCGATCACGATCCTCTTACCCACGCCTTGAACCGTCGCTCGTGGAGCGAGCGTGCCAGCGCCATGCTGGCTGTCGATCCGACCCGGCCAATCGCCGTGTTGTTCCTGGACCTTGATCACTTCAAGCTGCTCAACGACCATCATGGCCACAACACCGGCGACCGCGCCCTGGTCGCCGTGGCCACGACACTCGCTGCCGAACTGCGGCCCGGTGACCTGTTGGGGCGCCAGGGCGGCGAGGAGTTCGTGGCCATCCTGGAAGGCATTTCCGCCAAAGAGGCCAACCTGGTTGCCACCCGCCTGTGCCGGCGCGTGCACCGGCTGGAAATCCCGGTGAGCGATGAGGATCTGATGCTGAGCGTAAGCATCGGCGTGGCGCTGCGCCGACACGGCGACACCCTGGAATCGCTGATCGAACGTGCCGACCAGGCGATGTACCGGGCCAAGCTGCACGGCCGCAATCGGGTTTGTCTGGAGCAGTCCACCCCCGGCCCGTCGCACGCATCAGCGCGCACGCATCTGCGCGTGGTGGAGAAGCGGCGCGACGAGCCCTGAGAGGCTGTGAGTAGTGCTCTTGCTCTCCGGTGCGGTTGATGTCGGGATGAATCCCGACCCACGTGCTGTGCCGCGGCCGTGGGTCGGGTTTCAACCCGACTATCGGTATTCCGGTGCGGTTGAGGAAGGAAAAACTGGGTTCCTCGCCGCCGGTCGACTACTCACAGGCTCTGAGTCGGCGGATCGGCTGCCGCCGGTCGTCGTGTCAGGCCAGCGCCCGCGCCGCGGCGACAACATCTGCCTCACCCGGCAACACCAGCAGCGCGGCGCCAGCCAGCGGGGTGAATGTATCGGCCCCCACTACCCGCCGTAGCGGCGTGGCACCGTAACCAGCCTCGACGATCGCGGTGATCACGCCCTCGCCCACGCCAGCGCTCTTGCGTCCCTCGTCCAGTACCACGATGCGTTTGGCACTCGAGGCCTGCGCGCCGATGAAGGCATCGTTGAGTGGCGCCAGCCAGCGCAGGTCCACCACGCGCACCTGCCAGTCCAGTTCCCGTTCGATCGCGCGCGCGGCGCGCAACGCCATCGGCACGCCATTGCCGAAGGTGAACACGACCAGGTCGTTTGCCGTCTCGTGGTAGACACGGCCCTCGCCCAGCGTCATCGCCTGATCCAGCGCCGGATAGTCGAACTGCCACTGGCCATCGCCGGCTTCGTACAAATCCTTGGTCATGTACAGCGCGATCGGTTCGAGGAAGGCGCAGACGCGGCCATCAACCTGCGCCAACGCCATCATCGTGCGCAGCATCATCGCCGCATCGTCGCCGCGGCTCGAACAACCCACGACCAGGCCGGGGATGTCGCGCAGCGCAGTGATCGAATTGTCGTTGTGGAAGTGGCCGCCGAAGCCCTTCTGGTAACCCAGCGAGGCCACCCGCATCACCATCGGGTTGCGGTACTGGCCGTTGGAGAAGAACTGCAGCGAGGCCGCCTCGCCGCGAATCTGGTCACAGGCATTGTGGAAATAGGCCAGGTACTGGATCTCGGGAATCGGCAGCATGCCCATGTTGGCATAGCCCTGGGCCAGGCCCAGGATCATCGTTTCATCCAGCAGCGTGTTGAATACACGGCTGCCCTTGAACGTCTTGTTCAACCCCTTGGTCACGGTG
>DASRUB010000045.1:0-14868 GCA_035655635.1 Rhodanobacter sp.
CACCATCCCGAGCACGATGCCGAACACCGGGCCGCCGATGATCGGCGCCCAGCGACCCAGCAGCAGGGCCAGCAGACCGATCGCCACGGCCAGCAACAGGCCGGGCGCACGGTTGCGCAGGGTGGGATGGATGGTGTCCGCGATGGATGGGGCGTTCATTCAAGTGTTCTGCGAGGTCTTGGTGGTCGAGCCGGGCTCCCGGGTCCGCTGACGTTCGGCAGGCCCGGTCGGCTTCTCGATGACCGCCATTGTCGGTGTTACCATGCATAAGGGAAATTTTGAAAATCTGATTTGATGTATAAATCCGGTTGATGATCAATATCAGTCCACGACAACTCGATGTATTCGTGCAGATTGCGCTGCTGGGCAGCGTGCGAGCTGCCGCGGAGCGCCTGCACCTGACTCAGCCGGCGGCCAGCATGGCGCTGGCGGAAATGGAGCGTCAGCTGGATGCGGCGGTGTTCGATCGCGAGCGCGGCCGCCTGCATCTGAATGTACGCGGGCGCGAACTGCTGCCGCTGGCGCAGGAGCTGTTGGAGCGCCACGCCGAATTTGGCCGTCGCGGCAGCGAGGCGGGCGCCGCGCTGGGTGGCGAGTTGCGTATCGGCACCAGCAACACCGTGGGCAATTACCGGGTCGACGAGTTGTTGGCGCCATTCGTGCGTGCGCATCCGCAAGTGGCAGTCCGGCTGCGCGTAGCCAATACCGAGGCGATCGCCGCCGGCATGCTCGACCACAGCCTGGACATTGGCTGCGTCGAAGGGCCAGTGACCCATCCACAACTGGAAGTACGGCCGTGGCGCGACGACTTGTTGACGGTGTGCGCCGCGCCCGAGCACCCGCTGGCGCGCAAACGCGGGCTGAGGCCCGCCGATTTCGCCGGCGCACGCTGGGTGTTGCGCGAGCCGGGTTCGGCCACGCGCGCCACCAGCGAGCGCGTGCTGGCGCAACTCCCGCCCGGCGAAACCGTGCTGGAACTCGACCAGATCGAGGCGATCAAGCAGGTAGTGGTGGCCGGACTCGGCATCGCCTGCCTGCCTGCGGTGGCGATCACCGATGCGGTGGCTGCCGGGCGGCTGAAGGCGTTGAAGACGCCGTTCCTCGACCTGCGCCGCAAGCTCTCGCTGCTGCTGCACCGGCAGAAATACCGCGGCGCATTACTGGATGCGTTTCTCGAAAGCACCGGTTTCGATCGCGTGGAGTGAACCGTCCGTTCGATGCCCAGTGATTGGCCACCCGGAAATTCGCGATACAGTAGGGCGGGCACCGCCCGCCGCTTTTGTCACTTGGAAGAGCCGGCGGGCGGTGCCGCCCTACGAAGCTGCTGTGTCGGCGCTCCCGCGGATCAGACCGCTTGGCTGTCCACGATTTCGTTCAACATCGCCTCGGCCTGTTCGTGGGTGTGCGCGCGCAGGATGCGGGATGCATGCCGACGCAGATGGGCGTGGTCGAGGGTGGCGAGGCGATCGCGCACGGGCAGGATCTGGCTCGGATGCATGCTGAATTCGTGCAGGCCAAGCAGCAGCAGCAGGGCGGTGAAGTTGATGTCGCCGGCGATCTCGCCGCACAAACTCACCGGCTTCTTCGCGCGGCGGCCGGCGCTGATCACATGCGACAGCAGACGTAGCAGCGCCGGCTGCAGCGGGTTGTAGATGTTTTCCAGTGCGTCGTTGCCGCGGTCGGCCGCGAGCACGTACTGGGCCAGGTCGTTGGTGCCGATGGCGAGGAAGTCGCAGTATTCGAGCAGGGCACGCACATTGATCGCCGCGGCAGGCACTTCGATCATCGCGCCCAGCGGCAGCTTCTCCGGCAGGTCGATGTTCTCGCGCTTGAGTTCCTGGCGCGCCAGCTTGAACAGGGTGCGCACCGCGATGAGCTCGTCCGGCTGAGTCACCATCGGCACCAGCACGCGCACCGGGCCGTAGCACGCAGCACGCAGGATCGCGCGGATCTGGGTGGTGAACACTGACGGATGACGCAGCGACAGGCGCACGCCGCGCACGCCCAGTGCAGGATTTTCCTCGCCGCGCGTGGTCAAGCCGGTGGCATCGGTCTTGTCGGCACCCAGGTCCATGGTACGGATCGTCACCGGCAGCCCGCCCATGCCCATCACCAGGTCGCGATAGGCGATGAACTGCTCGTCTTCGGAGGGCAGCACGCGCTTGCGCAGGAACAGGAACTCGGTGCGGTACAGACCTACGCCATCGGCGCCGCGGGCGCGTGCCATGGCTACGTCAGTGCTGGTTTCGGCATTGGCCAGCAAAGCGATCGCAACGCCATCACTGGTGCGCGTTGGCGCGTTGGCGAGTTTGGCCAGGCGACGTCCTTCGTTGGCGGCCTCGCGCTGCCACGCGCGGTAGCGGGAAAGGTCCTGCGCGGTGGGATGCACCACCGTCTCACCGCGCTCGGCGTCGAGCAGGATCAAGTCGTCGTCGTGGATATTGGCCAGCGCGTCGCGGGTGCCGACCAGCATCGGCAGGCCCAGGCTGCGTGCCAGGATCGCACTGTGGGAATAGGCGCTGCCGGAGTTGGCGACCACCCCGAGCAGACCGTTGCCCGCCAGCTGCGCCATGTCGGCGGGTGCGATGGAGTCGGCAATCAGGATCTCGCCGACCCGCGCGGCCAGCTTGCGCTCTTCCGGGCTGGTCTGCCGTTGCAGCGCGGAGATGACCCGGTTGATCACCTGTTCGACATCTTCCTTGCGGCTGCGCAGATAGGGGTCGTCCATCGCCTCGAACACGGCGGACAGGCGGTCGCGCTGCTTCTTCAGCGCGGCGCCCGGCCGATAGCGACCGATCCGCACCAGGTCATCCAGCCCGCGCAACAGCTCGGCGTCGTCCAGCAGCAGGCTGTGCGCGTCGATGAACTCGTTGACCTCACGCGCCAGCGCGCCGTGCAGCTTGCCGCGCAATTCGCGCAGTTCCTGCCGCGCGGTATCCAGCGCCTGGTGCAGCAGCTGCAGCTCGTGGTCGACCTCGTGCTCTTCCAGCGGGCGAGTGTCGACGGCGTAGCGACTGGCTTGCACCAGTCGCGCGCGGCCCAGCGCCATGCCGTGCGCCGCGACCGTGCCGGGCAGGACTTGTCTCACGATTGGCCCCCTCGGGGGCCAATCGCGGGATTCGGGATTCGGCATTCGGGATTCGCAAGAGCAAAGACCGCGCTGCGTGCATTGCTGCAAGTCCCGCCGCGCCCTGCTTTGCCCAATCCCGAATCCCGAATCCCGAATCCCGGCTTTTGAGCGAATCCCGAATCCCGAATCCCGAATCCCATCTCCATCACGCTCCCTCGTCGAACTTGCGCTCGAACAGAGCCGCCACGGCGGCCACGGCAGCTGCTTCATCGGGGCCGTCGGCACGCACGCTCAGGGTGGTGCCGATGCCGGCGGCGAGCATCATCACGCCCATGATGCTCTGGGCATTGATCTCGCGACCCTTGCTGACCAGCCACACGGTGGATTTGAAGCCTTGCACCAGTTGCACCAGCTTGGCCGACGCACGGGCGTGCAAGCCGAGCTTGTTGGAGACGACGATTTCCTGCTCAAGCATGGATCAGGGCATCCTTCAGATCAGGCATGGTCAATGAAGATTCCTCCGCGGCCACCGCTGGCGGCGATTTCGGCCAACTCGTCCAGCGGTTTCTCTGCATAGTTGAGAACGCGCAGCAGCATCGGCAGGTTGAGGCCGGAGACGCAACGCAGGTGAACGCCAAGCGCCCCGAGCGACAGCCCGATGTTGCATGGCGTGGCGCCGTACAGGTCGGCCAGGATCAGCACGCCGTCACCCTGGTCGAGATCGCGCGCATGATGGACGGTGAGCGAACGCATGACTTCGGGATCCGATTGCGGCGGCACTTCCACCGCAGTCACCCGCAACGACAGCTTGGGCATCACGTGGTGCGCGGCGGAAATCAGTGCCTGGCCGACCGACTCGTGGGTCATCAGCAGCACGCCGACGCTCATGGCCCGGTGTCCGTCGTGACGTGGATGGACTCGAACGCCGTCGTGGTCATTCGAGCTCACGATGGAAGGTGAGCACGCCTTCGCGCTTGCCGCGGTAGTGGTCGGCGAGCTTCTCGACCAGATAGACCGAGCGATGCCGGCCCCCGGTGCAACCGACCGACACGGTCAGGTAGCTGCGGTCGTCCTGCTCGAAGCGCGGGATCCAGGCATCCAGCCACTGCGCGGTGTCGTTGAAGTATTCCTTGACCAGCGCTTCGCCGTCGAGGAATTCGCGCACCGGCGCGTCTTTGCCCGACAACGGGCGCAGGTGCGGGTGCCAATGCGGGTTGGGCAGGCAGCGTGCGTCGAACACGAAGTCCGCGTCCAGCGGCAGCCCGCGGCGGAATGCGAATGACTGAAACATCAGGGTCAGCCCCTCGGTGGCCTGGGCGTAATCGGTGGCAACCAGTCGACGCAGTTGGTGCACGTTGAGTTCGCTGGAATCGATCACCTTCTCGGCGATCGCCATCAGCGGGCGCAGCAGGCGGCGTTCCTCGACGATGGCATCGGCCAGCGACACCCCGCGCAGGGCCAGCGGATGACGGCGGCGGGTTTCCGAATAGCGTTTGATCAGCACCTCGTCGCGGCAATCGAGGAAGATCAGATGCACCTGCGCGCCGGTCGCGGCCAGCTCCGACAGAACGCTGGGCAGATGGACGAAATCCTCGCCACGATTGCGCACGTCCATGCCCACCGCGATGCGCCGGCGCCGGCTGCTGCGATCCTGCAGTACTGCCTTCACCAGATGCGGCAGCAGGCTGCCGGGCAGGTTGTCGACGCAGTAGAAATCCAGATCCTCCAGCGCGCGCAGGGCCACCGTCTTGCCGCCACCGGACAGGCCGGTGAGTACGATCAGGTGGATCGCCTCGGGTGCGTTGAAAGGAGTCAGCGGATCGTCATTCTCGTTCATGTGTTCACCATGGGGGCAGCCGGCGCAACTGGTGCGCCTGCCGGTCGATGAAGGTCTGCGCCGGGTCGATGCCCTTGCTTTTCAGTGCGTGGCTGCGCACGGCCGCTTCCACCAGCACCGCGATATTGCGCCCGGAAGCCACCGGGATCGTGATCATCGGCACGGCCACGTCGAGGATCTGGCGATGGCCGATGTCGCCGGTGAGGCGGGTCAGCGCATCGGTCTCGCCGTCTTCGCGCAGCGGTTTGAGGTGCACCACCAGACGCAGATACTTGGAGGGCTTCACGGACATGTGACCGAACATCTCGCGCACGTTGAGCACGCCCAGGCCGCGCACCTCGAGCAGGTCCTGCAACAACTCCGGGCAGGCGCCGTCGATCACGTCGGGCGCGATCAGGGTGAACTCGGTGGCGTCGTCGGCGACCAGGCGATGACCGCGGCTGATCAGCTCCAGGGCCAGCTCGCTTTTGCCGGAGCCGGCCTCGCCGGTGATCAGCACGCCGATCGAAAACACTTCCAGGAACACCCCATGCAGGGTGGTCTTGGCCGCCAGCATCCGCGCCAGGTGATACTGCAGGTAGGTCAGCAACTCGTGGCCGCGCTTGGGGCTGCTCCACAGCGGCATGTCGGTCTCTTCGGCGACCTCGCGCAGGTCGGCGGGTACCGACTGGTCCTTGGTCACCAGCAGTGCCGCCGGCTGGTACGCAGCAATCTTGTGCATCACTTCCCAGCGTTGGCGCGAATCCAGTGCGTCGAGGAAGTTCAGCTCCTCCGAACCGATGATCTGGATCTTGTTCGGATAGATGACGTTGAGATAGCCGATCAGCGAGGGCCGGCGCGCCTGCGCCGCGCCCGGTTCCAGCACGCGCGACTCGCCGCGCATGCCCGATATCCAGCGCAAGGCCATGCGTTCGTGGACGCTGTCGTAGAGTTGGCGCGCGGTGATCCGATCCAAACCAGGGCCCTTGTGTCACGTGATGAACCCGCCAGCCTGCGCGGAGTCGCGACCATTGTGCCAGCTTGCGGCGACAGCGTCGTGCAGGAACGAAAACGGCCCGCCTTGTCCCGGCGGGCCGCGTGCGTGGGGATGAGGGATGATCAGCCGTACTGGCGTTCTTCACGTGCCTCGCGTTGATGCTTGTCGGCAACCTTTTCGCGGTACTTGCGCAACTGTGCGACCAACTTGTCGAACAGCACGTCGATCGAGGCGTACATGTCGGCCTCGGTGGCTTCGGCGTGGAGCGTGGTTCCGACCGCGTTCAAGGTACCGTCGGCGCGTTGTTGGAGTTTGTCCAGGGAAAGTACGACCACGAGACTTTTCAGCTTGTCATCGAGGCGTGTAAGGCGGTCGAGCTTGGCGGTGGCGTGATCGCGCAGGGCCGGGGTGACTTCAATCTGCTGGCCGCTGAGTTGGAATTGCATAGGGCGCCTCCTCTGGTGGTGCAGTGCCGCATTTCGCGGCGGGTGGACGTGCCGTGACCGGTGGTCGGCGACACATCGTCAGCTAATCTGTAGCAGGTATGGGAACGCTTTTTCGTTAACCAGTTCCCCAGCCCGCTCCAGCGGACGCTCATAGCTTGTGAATAGTCGACGAGCTGGCGTGGATCCCAGCTTCCCTTCCCCCGCTTCGCAGGGGAAGGAAAAACCGGGCTCCATGCCAGGCCGTCGACTATTAGGGGCTGTTGTGTCACAGCCCTCTCAGCCGGCGCGCTGGCGTTCGCTGGAGGTGGGTATGCGCAGCCCCTCCCGGTACTTGGCGACGGTACGGCGTGCGACCTGGATGCCCTTCGATTGCAGTGCTTCGGCAATGGTTTGGTCGGACAGCGGCTTGCGCGGGTCTTCCGCGTCAATCAGCTTGCGCAGCATGGCCTGGATCGCGGTGGCTGATGCACTGCCGCCGTCCTCGGTGGACACGCCGCTGGAGAAAAAGTATTTGAGTTCGAAGGTGCCGCGCGGTGTGTGCAGGTACTTGCGCGTGGTGACCCGTGAGATGGTGGACTCGTGCATGCCGACCTCCTCCGCCACCTCACGCAATACCAGCGGGTGCATCGCCTCGGGGCCATAGTCGAGGAAGGCGCTTTGCCGGCGCACGATCGCCTCGGACACTTTCAGCAGGGTCTCGGCGCGCGATTCCAGGCTCTTGATCAGCCAGCGCGCCTCCTGCAACTGGCCGCGCATCCAGCTGGCGTCGTCGCCGCGCGCCTTGGCGATCAGGCCGCAGTAGTGCTGGTTCAGGCCGAGCCGTGGCTGCGAGTCGGGGTTCAGGCTTACCCGCCAGCGGCTGCCCTCGCGTATCGCGTAGGCATCCGGCGCCACGTATTCCACCGGCGTGGTGTCCAGCGCGGCACCGGGACGCGGATCGAGGCTGCGGATCAACACCGCGGCGTCCGCGACCTCGTCCGCATCGGCATGCAGGCGGCGCGCCAGCTTGGCGATGTCGTTGCGTGCCAGCAGATCCAGCTCGGCATCGACGATGCGCAATGCCAGGTCGCGATACGGGGTGTCGGCGCCGAATTGCTCCAGTTGCACGCGCAGGCAATCGCGCAGATCCAGACTGCCCACGCCTGCGGGATCGAACCCCTGCAGCTGACGGCGGACGCTTTCGACCTCGGCGATGCTTGCCTCGAGGCCAGCCGGCAAGGCGGCCAGTATCGCGTCCAGTCCCTCGGCGAGGTAACCGGCCGGGTTGAGCGCGTCGATCAGCACGGTGGCGATCAGATGCTCGCGCGGGGTGAACGGCGCCAGGTTGAGCTGCCACATCAGGTGTTGCTGCAGCGTCTCCGGCGCGGCGCTCTGTGGTTCGAAGTCGTCGTCGCCGCGGGAACCGCTGCTACTGCTGCTGCTGCCCGGGCTGTTGCCTGAAAAATCGATCGGCGATTCGGCCGGGCCACCACCATCGGCCCAGTCCACGGTCTCGCCGTCGCTGTCGCCATCACTGTTGCTGGATTTGTCCGCGATCTGGTGTTCGTTCTCCGCGGCATCGATGGTTTCGGTCTCGTCGTCCTCGGTCTCCTCGGCAAACTCCAGCAGCGGATTGCTTTCGGCTATCTGGCGCAGCTCGGCTTCCAGTTCGAGCTGGGACAACTGCAACAGGCGGATCGCCTGCTGAAGCTGCGGCGTCAGGGTCAACTGCTGGTGGAGGCGAAACTGTAATGCGGGTTTCATGCCAGCGAGATCGAGGGAACGTGGCTCCATCCTAGCGCGTGGCCGGGGACGCGGCCATAGGCCTTGGCCCGGATCTTGCCAAAAGTGTCAGAGGCGGAATTCGTGACCCAGGTAGACTTCACGCACTTTCTCGTCGGCGAGGATGTGCGCCGGGGTGCCGCGCGAAAGCACCTCGCCCTCGTTCAGAATGTAGGCGCGGTCGCAGATACCGAGGGTTTCGCGCACATTGTGATCGGTGATCAGCACGCCGATCCCGCGCTCTTTCAGGTGCCGCACGATGCGCTGGATCTCGCCGACCGAGATCGGGTCGACGCCGGCGAAAGGTTCGTCCAGCAGCATGTAGCGCGGATTGGCGGCCAGCGCACGGGCAATTTCCACGCGTCGGCGCTCGCCACCGGACAGGCTGACGCCTTTCTGGCCCGCGATATGCGCGATCTTCAACTCATCCAGCAGGCTTTCCAGTTCGCCATTGCGTTGCTGCGCGCTGAGTCCCTTGCGCAGCTCCAGCACCGCCATGACGTTGTCGGCTACGCTGAGTCGGCGGAATACCGAGGCCTCCTGGGGCAGGTAGCCGATCCCCAACCGCGCGCGCGCGTGCATCGGCAGGCCGGTGATGTCCTGCTTGTCCAGCGTGATGCGGCCGGCGTCGGCCTCGATCAGGCCCACCACCATGTAGAAGCAGGTGGTTTTGCCAGCACCGTTGGGGCCGAGCAGGCCGACCACCTCTCCTTCCCGGATCGAGAACGCAAAGTGGCGCACGACCTGGCGTGCCTTGAAGCTTTTCTGCAGACCGGTGGCGGAGAGCATGGATTCAGCGGTTTCCCGGCGGTGACGGGCTGCTGCTGGCCGCGGCCGGCTTACCGCCCGGCGCGGAGGTGGCCGCAGGCTTGGGCTTGGGCAGGAACACGCCGTGTACCAGGCCATCGCCACCGGAGTCGCCGGTGATCTGGCTGTTGGCGGTGTTGTAGGTCAGCTTGTCGCCATGGAATTCGCCGCGCCCTTGCTGTTTGACCGCGGCTTGCCCGGTGAGCACCGCAATCTGGTGGATATTGTCGTAGTCGAGCTGGGCGGCGTTGCCGGTCATCAGGTTGCCGTTGTCGTCCAGTTGCTGGATGTGCGCCGGTTTGCCGGTGACCACCACGCGGGAAATCGCACTATTGGCGTCGAGGTAGATCTTGGCAACGTCGCCGGTAAGCAGCAGGGTTCCCTGGGTGATCTTCACGTTGCCGGTGAGCGTGGTTATCGTATTCGGTGCGTTGTAGGCATCGGTGTGTTTGGCCGCGAAGTTCATCGGCTGCTGGCGATCGGATTGCTTGGCCAAGACCAGCGCGGGCAGCATCGCCAGCGAACAGGCTGCCACCAGGCCGGCGATCCAACGTCGGCTAGCGCTTGCGCGGCGGGAACGAGCCGTGGCTGTCATCGAGCAACTCCAGGTGATTGTCGTTGAGGTTGGCACGCATGCCGACGCCGCTCATTCTACGGTCGCCTTGAGTGATCTGTACCGGCTGGGCGGTTTCCATCCGGTTTTCCTTCGGCCAGGCGGTCAGCTCCGAGGTATTCAGGGTGGCTGTCGGTTGCGCGACGCCTTGGGCATCGGTGAATGCCGGCCGGAGCATGTGGACCGGGCCCTGCAGCTTGAGCAAGGTGCCGGGTTTGTTGATCCAGCCGTAGAGCGCTTGTCCCAGCCAGTCGGGTATGCCGGGCTTTTTGGACGGCATCTGGAAGGTGGGTGCGTTGAGATAGAGCGAATCGTCGCCCTCGCGCCGCTCGACGCGCGGCGACTGCACGTGCAGACCCGGCTTCCCGTCGAGGCCGAATTCGGTAACTCGCGCCCCGCTCAGGACGTAGCCCGAACGTGGCGGTCCGATGAAGTCATGGGTGCGCGGCGCCGGTCCCAGCCACCACAGCAGCAACTGACTGGCGCCCGCGGCCAGCGCAACGAGGACGATCGCGACCGGCAATCGCCGATCGCGCAGCCACCGGCGCAGGCTCACTGCCAGTGCTCCCGCTCCGCGTCACTCTTGCCTTGCGCGTGCAGGATCAGGTCGCACACCTCGCGGGCGGCGCCTTCGCCGCCGCGCTGGCGGGTCTGCCAATGCGCCGCCTCGACGATCCACGGGTGGGCATTGGCGACAGCCACCGCCATTCCCACCATGCGCATCGGGGCCAGGTCGGGCAGGTCGTCGCCCACGTAGGCGACGTGGTCGGTTCGCAGGTGGAGGGCATCGAGCAGTTCACGCAGGCAGGCGACTTTGTCGACCTGGCCCTGGTAGAGATGGGTGATGTCCAGTTCCTCCGCGCGCAGGGCGACTGGATGACTGATCCGGGCGGTGATCAGCGCGACCTCCACGCCATGGGCCCGGAGGCGCTTCAGGCCGAGTCCGTCGTGCACATGGAAGACCTTGGTCTCGTGGCCGTCCTCGGCATACCACAGCCGCCCATCGGTCAGGGTGCCATCCACGTCGAATACCGCCAGGCGGATTTTCGCGGCGCGGGCGAGGATGTCGGCTGGGAGGCTGGCGAAGGAATCGGGAAGCATGGTCCGGGATTGTGAGGCGGTGAACGTCAAAAGCAGGCGTGCCTGATTTTCTGATTTGTCGAGACAAATCAGATCAAACCACACGCGCCCGGAGCAGATCGTGAATGTTCAGCGCGCCGACCACGTGTTGCTCGTCGTCCACCACCAGCAGTGCGTGGATCTGATGTTTTTCCATCAATTGCGCGGCCTCGGCGGCCAGTCGGTCGGCACCGATCGTCTTGGGGCCCCGGGTCATCAGCTCGGCCACGCTGGCGCCACGCAGGTTCACGCCTTCGTCGTCCAGCGCGCGCCGCAAGTCGCCATCGGTGAACACCCCGACCAGGCGCTGGTCGGCATCGATCACGGCGGTCATGCCCAGATGCTTGTGGGTCATTTCCATCAGGGCGGCGGTGAGCGTGGCGTCCGGCGACACCCTTGGCACATCGTCGCCAACGTGCATCACGTCGCTGATGTGCAGCAGCAATCGGCGGCCCAGCGCGCCGGCCGGGTGCGAGCGGGCGAAATCGTCCGAAGTGAACCCGCGTGCTTCCAGCAGCGCGATCGCCAGCGCATCGCCCAGCACCAGCGCCACCGTCGTGCTGGTCGTCGGCGCCAGGCCCAGCGGACAGGCTTCGTTTGAAATGCTGCCGTCCAGGTGTACGTCGGCCTCGCGCGCCAGCGACGATTGGGGCTTGCCGGTGATCGCGATCAGCGGAATGCCCTGACGTTTGATGACCGGCAGGATGAACAGCAATTCGTCGGTTTCGCCCGAGTAGGACAACGCCAGCACCACGTCTTGCGGCAGGATCATGCCGAGATCGCCATGACTGGCTTCGCCCGGATGCACGAAGAACGCCGGCGTGCCGGTGGAGGCGAGGGTGGCCGCGATCTTGCGCGCCACATGGCCTGACTTGCCCATGCCGCTGACCACGACGCGGCCGCGGCAGGCCAGGATCAGTCGGCACGCTTCGACGAAATCCGCGCCGATCCGGGGTTCCAGCGCACCGATCGCGGCCGCTTCCGTGGCGATCACCGTGCGTGCGCTGCGCGTGATGGCTTCAGGGCTCAACTTGGTCGGCGCGGGCGGGGCGATGCGTGCGTTCATGGCGGCTCGGATGCGGGGAAAGTCGACGTCGAGGGCTCCGAGGAGCCTGTCGGACTTTGGTTGGCCGGTCTGCGAATCCGCCTGTGCGGTCCATATCCCGGCCGATTCTTGGTCCACAGCACCACTATGGACCAGCAAATCGTCAGCAATCTGTCCTCGCCCAGCCGAATCCTCGACTCGACCACCCAAGCCCGGCAGGTTCCTAGGGCCCGCCGTCGTTTCTGTGCCAGAAGAATTCCATTACCATGGCATGTTCGTATTTTAACGTCATATGCCAGCCACATGGTGCCGCGCCGCGCGGAAATCCATGATCCGCCGGCCTGACCCCGTATGGAAAGCCCGATGGATTCCAGCCGCATACAGGCACTGATTGAGGACGGCATGCCCGGTGCCCGGGCCGAGGTCGAAGGTGCCGATGGCGTGCATTTCGAGGCCACCGTGGTGGCCAGCCAGTTCGCCGGCAAGCTGCCGCTGGCGCGGCATCGACTGGTGTACGCGACCCTGGGCGACCTGATGGGCGGCGCGATCCACGCGCTGGCGCTGAAGACGTTGACGCCGGAAGAAGCCGGGAATAGGGAGTAGGGAATGGCAAGAGCCGTTCCCCGCCCAGGCTCGCGATATCCAGGTTTTTCCCATTTTTTATTCTCCATTCCCGATTCCCTGAGCTCTATGGCCAAAATCCTGATCAATGGCGGCGTGCCGCTCCAAGGCGAGGTCGGCATTTCCGGCGCCAAGAACGCCGTGCTGCCGATTCTTGCCGCCTGCCTGCTGGCCGATGAGCCGGTCAGCATCGGCAACGTGCCGCACCTGCACGACGTCACCACCTTCATCGAACTGCTCGGCCAGATGGGCGTGCAACTGGTGCTCGATGACCGCATGAAGATGCACGTCGACCCGCGCACCACCAACACCTGCGTGGCGCCGTACGACCTGGTGCGCACGATGCGTGCCTCGATCCTGGTGCTGGGCCCGCTGGTGGCGCGCTTCGGTCAGGCCGAGGTATCACTGCCCGGTGGCTGTGCGATCGGCTCGCGTCCGGTCGACCAGCACATCCGCGGGCTGCAGGCGCTGGGTGCCGAGATCACCGTCGAGAACGGCTACATCAAGGCGAAGGCGAAGCGGCTCAAGGGCGCCCGCATCGTGATGGATATGGTCACCGTCACCGGCACCGAGAACATCATGATGGCGGCCACCCTGGCACAGGGCACCACGGTGATCGACAACGCGGCGCAGGAGCCCGAGGTGGTGGATCTGGCGTATTGCCTGATGGCGATGGGCGCGCAGATCGAGGGCGCCGGCAGTTCCACCATGGTGATCCACGGCGTCGAGCGTCTGCACGGCGCCGACTACAACGTGCTTCCCGACCGCATCGAGACCGGTACTTTCCTGGTCGGTGCGGCGATGACCGGGGGCAAGGTGCGGGCGCGCCATGCGCGCGCCAACACGCTGGACGCGGTGCTGGCCAAGCTGGAGGAGTCCGGCGCGCACATTTCCACCGGCGACGACTGGATCGAGCTGGACATGGGTGGACGCCGACCCAGGGCCGTCAACATCAGTACCGCGCCATACCCCGCCTTTCCGACCGACATGCAGGCACAGTTCACCGCGCTCAACTGCGTCGCCGAAGGCACCGGCGTGGTCACCGAGACGGTATTCGAGAACCGCTTCATGCATGCGCACGAGTTGCAACGGCTCGGCGCCGACATCCGCCTCGAGGGCAATACCGCCATCGTGCAGGGCGTGAAGCAAATGAGCGGCGCACCGATCATGGCCACCGACCTGCGCGCGTCGGCCTGTCTGGTTTTGGCCGGGCTGGTGGCCAGCGGTGAAACCGTGGTCGATCGCGTCTACCACATCGATCGCGGCTACGAGAACATCGAGGAGAAGCTCGGCGTGCTGGGCGCGAGGATCCGGCGCCTGCCGAGTTGAGGAGCCGGGATGACCAGACATTCGTCTGTTGAAAGCCGGGATTGGGAATGACCAGACGTTCGTCTGTTGAGAGCCGGGATTAGGTGGGCAAGAAGCCGGATTCTCGCGAGAGCCCGCTTTTGCGAATCCCGAATCTCGAATCCCCAATCCCCAATCACGGCTCTGAGTAGCTGACCAGCTCCATCACCAGGTCGCCGCCATCATGCTGCGACAGCTTTACCGGCAGCGGGTAGCGCTCGGGGGCGTACCAGGCGCTGAAGCCGCGCTCGGCATCGGTGCGGTCGACCCGTTCGGCGTGGAAGCTGCCGGCGGGAACGTTCACGGTTTCCTTGCCGGTTACCTTGAAGCGCTGGGTCTGCACTTCCTGGCGTACCGCGACCGCCAGCGCCACTTGCTGCTCGCCGGCCTGCAGGGCCAGGCCCAGCGCCAGCGGCAGCGTATTGCGTTCGACGATGCCAGGCCTGGCCGGGTAGGTCTGGGTACCCTTGCTACCATCGACGCTGACCTGGTTGGTGCCCCAGTCGACGCGCAGGTGGCGCTGCGTGTCCTTGATTCCGGTGTGCAGCTGGTAGTCGTAACTGAGCGCTTCGGGCAGGTCGCCCTTCCAGCGGAAACGCGAGGTTTCGTCCACGCTGGCGCCAAGCATCGCGGCCAGGCCAGCGGTGCCCTTGACGGTCTTGCGATAGGTCCATTGGCCGTTGCCGTCGTCGCGCAGGCTGATGCTGGCCGTGCCCATCGGGCTGCCGCCGCGCGACACCTTGTAGGTGGCGGTGAAGGCGGTCGGGGTAGCGGCGTCTGCCGTGCCGCAGAGCAGGGCGAGCCCAAGTATTGAAGCGAGCAGGGAGCGAAGTTTCATTCGATCAGTCTGCCCATGGCGGGCTGAACGGCGGATCACTCCAGCCCGCGTTCGCCCAGGCGCAGCGGTGCCGACAACGGGCGAGCGTCGTACTGCACGGCGCCTTCGCACCATTGCAGGCGCCGGTTCGCCAGCAGCGCAAGCACCGCCGGCAGCAGGCGATGCTCCAGTGACAGCAGCCGGTCCGCCAGACGTTTTTCATCATCGCCGGGTTCGATCAGCAGCCGCGCTTGCGCGATCACCGGGCCACCATCGAGTTCAGCGGTGACGAAGTGCACGCTGGCGCCGTGTTCGGCATCGCCGGCCTCAAGCGCGCGGCGATGGGTGTGCAGACCGCGGTATTTCGGCAGCAGTGAAGGGTGGATGTTGATGATGCGGCCCACCCACG
>DASRUB010000046.1:0-3166 GCA_035655635.1 Rhodanobacter sp.
CGCGAGGGCGAGATCACCTATCGATTCACCGACGGTGCCGCCATCAAGGACGTGCTGGTGAACGAGGCGCTGCGCGCGCAACTGGCCAGTGGCACGCTGGTCATCGTGCGCCACGATCAGGGCTACGAGCTGCTGCCCCGCATCGCGGCGGACAAGGTCTGCGAGCGTGACGCCACGATGATCGTGCTCGATCACGGCCGGGGTGCAACCGGCGCCAACGATCCGGACGACGACGACTACAAGCAATTCCAGGTGCCCGACGACCTGGTCTGGTAGCCGAAACCCGATCAAGGCTGCCTGGAACGGCGTAAAGGATGCCCTGATCCATTCAGCACGATGCATGGAGAGCGCGACCCGTCTGCCGGACTACCCGCTCGACGCAAACGCGATCGACCCATCGGCGCCCAGTCAGACGCACACGGCATGATTTCGCTGGGTGAACACCACGATGTCGCGTGGGCCGCCAGCCGACGCCTGCTCGAACCTTCACTTTGAGCCGCTACGGCTCGGCCTACGCTGTCCTCTCATCTCCACAGAGGTAATCCCGATGTCTTCGAATGCGACGACCCAACGCGCAATCGTGCTGAACTCCCGGCCAGTCGGCGCCCCCACGCCTGACAACTTCCGCCTGCGTCAAAACCCGTTACCCGCTCCTGCCGAAGGCGAACTGCTGCTGCGTACGCTCTATCTCTCGCTGGACCCCTATATGCGCGGACGCATGAGCGACGCCAAGTCGTATGCCGCACCTGTGGCCATCGGGGACGTGATGGTCGGCGGCACCGTGTCGCGGGTGCAGGCCTCGAAGCACCCGGATTTCAAGGAAGGTGATCTGGTGCTCGGCTTCAGCGGCTGGCAGGACCATGCGCTGTCCGACGGCACCGGCTTGAGCAAACTGGACCCGAAGATGGAAACCCCGTCGCTGGCGCTGGGTGTGCTGGGCATGCCCGGCTTCGCCGCCTATATGGGCCTGCTCGACATTGGCCAACCCAAGGCCGGTGAAACCGTGGTCGTGGCGGCGGCCAGCGGCGCCGTGGGCTCGGTGGTCGGCCAGATCGCCAAGCTCAAGGGTTGCCGCAGCGTGGGCATCGCTGGCGGCCCCGAAAAATGCCGGTACGTGGTGGAGCAACTGGGCTTCGACGCCTGCATCGACCATCATCGCGCGAATGTCGAGGCCGAGCTGGCGGCGGCCTGCCCGCAAGGCATTGACGTGTACTTCGAGAGCGTGGGCGGCGCCGTGTTCGACGCGGTATTGCCGCTGCTGAACACCTCCGCGCGAGTGCCGGTATGCGGACTCATTGCCAACTACAACGACACTGAATTGCCTCCGGGGCCGGACCGGCTGGGCCTGCTCGCGCGCACCATCCTTAGCCGACGCATGCGGATGCAGGGATTCATCATTTTCGATGACTACGGCCATCGTTACGGCGAATTCATGCAGCAGATGAGCCAATGGGTGCAAGCGGGCAAGATCAAGTTCCGCGAAGACATCGTCGACGGTCTCGAGCAGGCGCCACAGGCTTTTATCGGCATGCTCAACGGCAGCAATTTCGGCAAACTGGTGGTGCGCGTCGCCAGCGAATGAAGCGTGCCCAACGAAGATCTCGATGCCCCCTGTTCCTGTCTTGAGGAGAGTAATCCATGAAGATTCTGATGGTCCTGACTTCGCATGACCAACTGGGCAACACCGGCAAGAAGACCGGCTTCTGGCTGGAAGAGTTCGCTGCGCCCTACTACGTGTTCAAGGACGCCGGCGCAAAGATCACGCTGGCCACGCCGCGTGGCGGGCAACCGCCGATTGATCCGATGAGCGACGATGCATCAGCGCAGACTGAGGCAACTCGCCGCTTCAAGGGTGACGAAGCGGCGCAGGCGTTGCTGGCCAGCACGCACAAATTGCCGGACGTGGCAGCAGACGATTTCGACGCGGTGTTCTATCCGGGCGGCCACGGTCCGCTGTGGGATCTGGCCGAGGACGCCGACTCGATCGCACTGATCGAAACCACGCTGGCGGCGGGCAAGCCGGTGGCCGCGGTGTGCCACGCACCGGGTGTGCTGCGCCATGTGAAGTCGGCGGACGGCCACTTCGTGGTCCAGGGCAAATCGGTCACCGGCTTCACCAACACCGAGGAAGAGGCCGTTGGCCTGACCCAGGTGGTGCCGTTCTTGGTCGAGGACATGCTGAAGCAGAACGGCGGCAGCTACAGCAAGGCTGGCGACTTCCAGCCCTATGTCGTCACCGACGGACTGCTGATCACCGGCCAGAACCCCGCATCTTCCGAGCCTGCCGCGCAGGCGCTGCTGAAGATGCTGCGCTGAGACAGTGTCGTCAGCGACGCCGTTTCGGAATCGCTGGCGAGGTCATGATCAAGCCTTCTGCAGCAAGTCCCAGCCGTTGCCGTACAAATCCTCGAACACCGCCACCGTGCCGTAGGCTTCGTGCCGCGGTTGCTCGCGGAAGTGCACGCCTTCGGCGCGCATGCGTTGCCAGTCACGCTGGAAGTCGTCGGTGTGGAGCAGCAGGAAGACGCGGCCGCCAGTCTGGTTGCCGATGCGCGAGGCTTGTTCGTCGCCTTTGGCTTTCGCCAGCAACAGGCGAGTTTCGCTGGAACCGGGCGGTGCCAGCAGCACCCAGCGCTTGCCGCCGCCCATGTCGGTGTCCTCGATCAACTCGAAGTCGAGCGCGCGGGTGTACCAGGCGATCGCTTCGTCGTAATCGGCGACCAGCAGCGCCAGTGCGCCGAGATGTTGTTTCATGGGTTGCATACCTTGATGGGTAACGTGACTTCGTAGGGCGAACACGGTCCGCCGGCCTTACCTTGGACCAACAGCGAAAAGCCGGCGGGCCAAGCCCGCCCTGCGAAGCATTGCCGGTTGACCGTGCGCGCCGCGCATCATCGCTTGCCTACATTGAGTGTCGGCAGCGGCCCCAGCTCCGTCTGCAGTTTCTTCGTCAGCTTCGCCCGCACCAGCGTGTACGCATCCAGGATGAAAGTCTCCAATGCCGTCGTGGCGAAACGCTGCGGCGCGGTGATCGAGATCCAGTGCGCCCGCGCCAGGTACGGCGCCGGGATGATGCCGGGCTGGTCGGTGAGTTCGAGGAAGCGATCGTCGGCCACCTTGAATGACAGCCGGCCACCTTCGCTGTTGTCAGACGGCATCACCGCGA
>DASRUB010000047.1:0-10881 GCA_035655635.1 Rhodanobacter sp.
CCTTGCGGCCTGGCCGCGCCTGCTTGCCATAGTCGTGCCAGTGTGCGTCGACGGCCCTGAGCACGGGACCCGCCTCGGGCAGCTCGCCGATCCAGTTGAACATGGCCGCTGCGCCGCGCACACCGGTATCGCCCAGGGGAAGACCGAGCACCGCCCGCAGGTGGTTTTCGAACTGGCTGGTGTGGGCGCCCTCGATGGTCCAGTGCCCCGAGTTATGCACCCGCGGTGCCATCTCGTTGCCCAGCAGCTCGCCGTCCCTGACGAACAGCTCCAGCGCGAACACGCCGATGTAGTCCAGCCGCTCGGCCAGCGTGCGCGCAAGCCCGGTGGCACGCTGCTGCAGTTCACCCAGCTGTGGCGCGGGCGCGAGACTCATCGACAGCACGCCATCGACATGCCAGTTGCGAGTCAGCGGCCAGGTGCGAAAATCGCCGTCGCGTCCGCGCACCGCCAGCACCGACAGTTCGCGCTCGAACGGCACGAAGGCTTCCAGGATCAAGCCATGCCGCGACGCCTGCGCACCGAGCGCGGCCCAGGCCGCATCCGCGTCAGCCAACTCGCGCAAGCGGAACTGACCCTTGCCGTCGTAGCCGAACCGGCGCGTCTTGAGGATTGCCGGCGCGCCTACCGCAGCCAGCGCCTGATCCAGCTGATCACGCGTGTCCACCGTCATGAAGTCCGGCGTCGACAGGCCGCATTCGCGAAACAGGGTCTTTTCGGCCAGCCGATCCTGCGCCACCGCCAGCGCCCGCGGTGCGGGGCATACCGCCACGCGCTCGGTCAGCCAGCGCGCTGTTTCGGCCGGCACGTTCTCGAAGTCGAAAGTGACCACGTCGACCTGCGCGGCGAATGCCTCCAGTACGGCGTAATCGGTCCAGTCGGCCACCACCAGCGGAGCCACCTGGCCCGCGCAAGCGTCAGCGGCGGCATCCACCACGATGGTCTTCACACCCAGCGGTGCAGCGGCCAGGGCCAGCATGCGCGCCAGCTGACCACCACCCAGAACGCCCATCACGGGTTGTCGCTGCCCACTCATGCACGAGGATCCGGCTGCTCGAGGACGGCCTGCGTCTGCCGCGACCGCCACTCTTCCAGCGCGCGGGACAAGGCCGGGTCGTTCAGTGCCAGCACCGCGGCGGCCAGCAAACCGGCATTCACCGCGCCGGGCCGCCCGATGGCCAGCGTGCCCACGGGAATACCCGCAGGCATCTGCGCGATCGACAACAGCGAATCCATCCCGTTGAGTGCCTTCGACTGCACCGGTACGCCGAATACCGGCAACCGGGTCTTGGCGGCCAGCATGCCCGGCAGGTGGGCCGCACCACCGGCACCGGCGATGATCACCTGGATGCCTCGATCCGACGCCTGCTCGGCATAGCTGAACAGCAGGTCCGGCGTGCGATGTGCGGAAACCACCCGCACCTCATGCGCCACGCCCAGCTCGGTCAGTACACCGGCCGCGTGCTGCATGGTTTCCCAATCCGAACGTGAACCCATCACCACGCCCACGCGCGGCGGCCTGGATGCTGCTGTCATGGCTCGAACGCCCCAAAACCGCTATTGTACGGGCTTTCCCGGCCAGACACATCCGAGCCTGAGCAACCATGGACAAGCGCCTCCTCGATATCCTGTGCTGCCCCGTCAGCAAGACCCCGGTACGGCCGCTGGCCCGGTCCCAGCTGGATGCATTGAACGCTGCCATCGCCGCTGGCAAGGTCGATACGGTGGCCGGCGTAGCCGTGCGTGAACGGGTCGCCGAGGCGCTCATCACCACCGATCAAAAACTGATCTACCGGGTCGAGGACGGCATCCCGGTGATGCTGCCCGAAGAGGGCATCGGAACCTTGCAGTTGTCCGAATTCCCGACGAACTGAGCGCGTTCGGCATGCGCCAAAGGTTGAAAAGGGGCTGAAGTGACCTCCTTTCCGTCAGATTCGAGGATCCGATCGCAAATTGTGTGGACAAGGGACGTGGCGCGGCGCCGCAATTTGGCTTATCGTCAATCCCCGTGCCATGTTTCGTGGTCCGGTTACGCGCGGAGCACCAACACGGGGATGTGGCGATGAGCGAAGCCCGAGAGCCAACCAGGGTAGTCAACTTGAGCCAGCGCCTGGATCCGTCCAGCGAGCGCGTCGGCGAGTTGCTCAGCGCAGTGCGCCGGATTGCCGGCAAAAAGCTGCAGCAATGGGTAAGCAACGCGTTCGAGCGAGTCGACGACGCGCTTTTCGACCTGGCCGAAAAGGCCGAGAACAACGCCGCCCAGATGCACTATTTCGACGGCATGCGCGAAGTTCGCAAACGGCGCCCCGGCATCGAGCGGAATTTCCTTGGCACCATCGCCCGCAATCTGAGTGACCTGGCCCACCCCTCGAACGCCCAGGCCGCGCCAGCCGCGCCGGCTTCGATCGGCTCGGCGGAATTGAGCCTGGTGGCGGAGAGCGAACTGGAGGAATCGCTGGCAATCACCAGCATGATCAGCAAGAACGAGGCGCGCCTGGCGCGGGATCTGTTCGCGGTCAACCAGCGGCTCTCGGTGATCTGTGGCGGCCACAAGATCGACGACACCAGCAACCCGATGGCTCCGACCATCCTGTCCCATGCTTTCCGCCAGGCGCTGCAGGAGCTCAGCGCGGACATGCGGGTCAAGCTGATCATCTACAAGCTGTTCGATCGCTACGTGCTGTCATTGCTGGAAGAGCTCTACCAGGAGGTCAATACCGAGCTTGTCCGCGCCGGGGTGTTGCCACAGCTGCGGCATCAGGTTTCACGCGGCGGCCAGCATAAGCCGGCCCACGCCCCCGGCACGGCCGGCGCCGACGCCGGTGCGGCGGCGGCCGGCGATGAGAGCGGGGAGATTCCCGACAATCTCCTGCACACCCTGCATGCCTTGTTCAGTGCACGCCGTGGCCACGCCAGTGGCGGGGTCGCTCGTGAAAGTGGCGCACATGCGGCATCGAGCGGTCCGCTGCCATCGGCCAACGAATTGCTCGGCGCGCTCAGCGTGCTGCAGAGCCAGATCGTCAGTGCCGGCCCGCTCTCCTACGCCGAAGTGGAGGATGCTGCCGCACTGAGCAGTGAAGTCATGCAGCTCAAGGCGCAATTGCTGACCCAGATCGGCGCGCTGCGCGGCGAGCGTCCCAGCCATGTGGCCAACATGGACGAAGACACCATCGACCTGGTGGGCATGTTGTTCGAGTTCATCCTGGAAGATCGCAACCTGCCCACGGCGATGCAGGTGATGTTGGCACGGCTGCAAATCCCGTACCTGAAGGCGGCAATCCTCGACCGCAAGCTGTTCGCACATCGCCAGCATCCCGCGCGGCGATTGCTGGACTGTCTCGCCGAGCAAGCCAAGGGCTGGTCCGAGGAGTCCGACCGCGACCATCGCTTGCATGAGAAGGTGAAATCGATCGTCGATCAGCTGCTGCACGACTTCGACGACGACATGGGCATCTTCGAGCGCCTGCTCACCGACCTGCAGCAATTCCAGGACGTCAACAAGCGTCGCTCCGAACTGGCCGAACAGCGCGTCGCCGAATCCACCCGTGGCCGCGAGAAACTCGAACAGGCCCGGCGCCGTGCGGCGCGCGAAATCCTCGACCGCATCGGCACGCAGAAGCTGCCGCCGCTGGTGCATGGCGTGCTCGCCCGCGCCTGGGCCAACCACCTGGTACTGACCCTGCTGCGCCAGGGCGAAGACTCGCCCGAGTTCAAGAGCGCCCTGCGTTTCATCGACGAGTTCATCGCCAGCACCCGCCCGGCCAACGACACCACCAGCCGGCAGACCCTGCGCTCGATGCTGCCCGGCATCGAGCGAGCGCTGCGCGTGGGCCTGGCCAACGTGGCATTCCAGGAGCAGGGCGTCGAAAAGCTGCTTGGCCAGCTGCATGCGTACTACCGCCAGCAACTGGGCGAAAAGCCCGACTCCGACGCACCCGGCGTCGCCGCCGTGGTTGAAGAGGGCGCCGCGATGCTGGCGATCCCCGACTCCATCCAGCCGGTCATCGACCAGCAGGCCGAACCGGGAGACATTCTCGATGCCGAGGAACTGGCCGAGGTTCCACCGGACAGCCCGCAATGGCATCAGGTGCAGGCACTGCAACCGGGCAACTGGCTGGAGTTCACACTCGACGGAGAGGCCCCTGCCCGCGCCAAGCTGTCCTGGATCAGCCCCATGAGCGGCCGCTACCTGTTCGTCAACCGCCGCGGGCTGAAGGTGGCTGATTACGCACCGCGTGAGCTGGCCGCGCTGTTTGGCGATGGTCGCGCCCACGTGCTGGCAGCCAATGCCCTGTTCGACCGCGCCATGACCGCGATCGTCGGCAAGCTGAGCCAGGCCGACGACGCGTCCAAGCAGTCGAAGAACGCAGAATGACGCAAGCAGAGTGATGCAAGCCGAATGATGCAAGCACATTTGTTCGGGCAACCTGATGCCACGCAGGTTGCCGCCGATGTCGCGCATGCGCTGGATGAAGACCTGGGTGATGGTGATGCCACCGCCGGCTTGTTGCCGGCCGGGGCCCAGGCGCAAGCCCGGTTGACCTGTCGCGATGCCGCGGTGATCGCTGGCAGCGCGTGGTTCGATGCGTGCTTCCGGCACTTCGACCCTTCCGTCCGGATCGACTGGCTGGTCCATGACGGCGACCGCGTCGCCGCTGACACGCTGATCTGCCGCTTGTCCGGGCATGCACGCTCGCTGGTCAGCGCGGAACGATCCGCACTCAACTTCCTGCAACTGCTCTCGGCCACCGCCACGGTCACCGCCACCTACGTCGCGGCTGTGGCCGGCACCGGGGTGCGCGTGCTGGACACCCGCAAGACCGTGCCCGGCCTGCGCGTGGCGCAGAAATACGCGGTGCGCTGCGGTGGTGGCCACAACCAGCGGATGGGCCTGTACGACGCGATCCTGATCAAGGAAAACCATATCATCGCCGCCGGCGGCATTGCCGCAGCGGTGGCCGCAGCGCGGCGGCTCCACCCCGAGCTGCCGCTGGAGGTGGAGGTGGAGAACCTCGACGAACTCGAGCAGGCGCTGCGCTCCGGCGCGGACCGCATCATGCTGGACAACTTCGAAGTGGCCGAGATGCGCGAGGCGGTGAAGCGCACCGACGGTCGGGTAGCGCTGGAGGTGTCCGGCAATGTCGATCTGCAGACGATCGGCGAGTTCGCCCGCACCGGCGTCGATTTCATCTCGGTCGGCGCGCTGACCAAGCATGTGCGCGCCATCGACCTGTCCTTGCGCTTGCAACTGGACTGAGCGCGGCCTTGCACCTGGCTGCCCGCGCCCACACACTGGGCCCATGTCCGACTTGTCCAGTCTCCTGCTGTTGCTGGTGCTCGGCGCCACGGTCGGGCTCTGGCTGAAGCTCAGCGTGGCGCGCGAGCGCGCGGTGCGTGAGGCACGGCGACAGTGCCAATTGCACGACCTGCAGTTGCTCGACGAAACCGTGGGCCTGCACCACCTGCGTCTGCGTCGCGTCAATGGCCTGCGCAGGGTCGAACGCTGCTACGGTTTCGAGGTGAGCATCGAGGGACATGACCGTGCGCCGGGCCGGTTGTGGATGATCGGCGATGCGCTGAGCAGCCTGAGTTTGCCCAGCATCGCGGTGCTGCCCCCGGGCGGCACCGATTCCGCGCCGCCATCAGCTTCTGGCAATGTCGTGGCGCTGCGTCCCCGTCAGAGCGACCGACTGCACTGACTGCAATCGGCAACCAGCGAAATGGCTTGGGCGCTGCTACTTGACCACGCGCAGATGCGGCGCACCGCGCTTCGGCTTGGCGGCACCCTCGGCCTCGCCCGAGGCGGGGTCGCCCGGTGCCGGATCAGGCGGCGGCGGCGGGTTGTCGCTCCCTTCGCCGTCGGCCGGAAACATCATGCCTTGGCCGTTCTCCTGCGCGTACAGCGCAAGTACCGCCTGCACCGGAATCTGAATCGCCTGGCTGACCCCGGAAAACCTCGCCTGGAAACTGATCCAGTCGTTGCCGAGGTCCAGGTTGACCACGGCGCGAGTGGCCAGGTTGAGCACCACCTGGCCATTCTGGATCACTTGCGGAGGAACCTGTACGCCAGCCGCCCCGGCGTCGACCAGGATGTATGGCGTCAACTGGTTGTCACTGATCCAGTCGTAGATCGCCCGCAACAGATACGGGCGATTCGAACTCATGGAGACATCATCAGGCTTGCTCACGGGCCTGCCGCATCGACTTTTCTTCGTCGGTCATACTGCGTGAAAAGCCCTGGCTATGGAACAGGCGTTCACCATAATCGATGATCGGCTTGCCTTCGCGGCCCAACTCCACCCGCAACCAGGGCAGTCGCCAGATCACCGGCGCCACCAGGCAGTCAGCCAGGCTCATTTCGGGGTTGAGGAAAAATTTCGACGCCTTGAACAGCGGCACGGTGGACAGCATCTGCTCACGCAGCCGCTTGCGGGCGCCATCGGCCGCCCGACCGCCTGCACGTATCGTGTCGACCTCGGACAGCCAGTCTTTCTCGATTCTCACGGCCGCCACCCGCAGGCGCGCGCGCGACTGCGGATCGATCGGCATCAGTGGCGGATGCGGGTAGCGCTCGTCGATGTATTCGCACACCACCGCCGTGTCGAACAGGGTCAGGTCCCGATCGATCAGTGTCGGCGTGCTGGCGTACGGGTTCAGGTCGACCAGATCCTGCGGCGGTTTGGCCGGATCCACCAGAACCCGCTCGTAGCTGACCCCCTTGGCGGCCAGCACCAGCCGGGCGCGATGACACTGGATGTCATCGGCCGTGGTGTACAGCGTCAATGCATTACGCAAGCGGGGGCTTTGGACCATGCGCGAATCCCCATCGTTGATACGGACGCGGCGGCCATGGCCGCCGCGTTCGTCAGTGCCATCGGATTCAGTGGACGTCCTTCCAGTATTCCTTCTTCAGCAGCGCAAACAGGAAGGTCAGGAAGGCAAGGAAGAGAATGACCCAGATGCCGTAGTGATGTCGCTGCAGCGCCGCCGGTTCGGAAACGTACTGCAGAAAGCTGGTCAGGTCGCGGGTCGCCTGCTGGTACTGCGCCGGGGTCATCTTGCCCGGATGCGAAAGCACCAGCTTCTCCACGGCCGCGCTGTCGCCATCCTTCGCCGGCATCATCACCGCCGTCTGCGTGCCCTGCAGCTCCCACAGCGGGAACGGCATGGCGGCATTCGGCAGGGCCGTGTTGTTCCAGCCGATCGGGCTGTGCGGATCCAGATAGAAGGAGTTGAGATAGGTGTAGACCCAGTCCGCACCCTTCGCGTCCACTTCCAGCGAGAGATCAGGCGGATCCTTGCCGAACCAGGTCTTGGCCAGGTCTGCCGGCATGTGCGAAATGACCGGATCCTGGAATCTTGCGCCCGTGAAGTTGAGGTTCTGCATGACCTCTTTCTCGGTCAGGCCCAGATCCTCGGCCATGCGCGAGTAGCGCATGTATTTCAGCGAATGGCAGCCGACGCAATAGTTGAAGAACAACCTTGCGCCACGCTGCAGCGAAGCCTGGTCGCGCACATCGGCGCCGGACCTCATCAACGGGGCCTTGGCGCCCTCGGCATGCACCGGGACAGTGGTGGTGCCGACCAGCAAGCCGAACACCAGTGCGACACCGGAAAGAAGATACTTCATCGTGTTCTGCGGCTTAGTCATGCATGGTCACCCGATCCGGAACCGGCTTGGTCTTCTCCCAGCCGAAATAGGTATACGCCCAGAGGAATGCGAAGAAGCCGAAGTAGAGCAACGTCATCAGTCGGCCGAACAGATTTTCCCAGGTCGTGAGGTCGACATCGCCGAACCAGGCCGGGATGACCTCGGCGGTAATGCCCGCGCCCACGGCGCCAAGGCCGAAGAACGACAGCACGAAGATCCCCAGCGCCACCTTGTAGCCCGTGCCGCGATAACGAATCGACTTGACTTGGCCGCGATCGAGCCACGGCATCCCGAACAGCACGGCGATCGCGCTGAACATCGCCAGCACGCCCCACACCGCGCTGCCCAGGAACGACGGAATCATGCGCACGATCGCGTAGAAGGGGGTGAAGTACCACACCGGCTTGATCTCGGCCGGCGTCAGCAGGTTGTTCGCCGGGATCGCGTTGTCGTGCTCCAGGAACCAGCCGCCCAGGGTCGGCGCGAAGAAGATGATGAACGCCGCGATCAGCAGGAAAAAGCCCACGCCGACCAGGTCCTTCACCGTGTAGTAGGGGTGGAACGGGATGCCGTCAGCCGGCTTCAGCGCATCCCAACGATTGCCCTTGGGCCCTTTCTTGATCTCGACGCCATCCGGATTGTTCGAGCCCACCTCGTGCAGCGCGGCGATATGCAGCACCACCAGCAGCAGCAGCACCAGCGGCAAGGCGATCACGTGCAGGGCGAAGAACCGGTTCAGCGTGGCATCGGCGGGCAGGAAGTCGCCCATGATCCAGTCCACCAGCGAATTGCCGATGTAGGGGATCGTGCCGAACAGGGAAATGATCACCTTGGCGCCCCAGAACGACATGTTGCCCCACGGCAGCACGTAGCCCATGAAGGCCTCGGCCATCAGCACCAGGAAGATCAGCATGCCGAGCAGCCACACCAGTTCGCGCGGCTTCTTGTACGAGCCGTACATGATGCCGCGGAACATGTGCAGGAACACCACCACGAAGAACAGCGAGGCACCGGTGGAGTGCATGTAGCGGATCAGCCAGCCCCATTCCACGTCACGCATGATGTACTGCACCGAGTCGAAGGCTCCCGCCGCGCTCGGGTTGTAGTTCATGGTGAGGAAGATGCCGGTGATGATCTGGTTGACCAGCACCAGGATCGCCAGCGAGCCGAAGTAATACCAGAGGTTGAAGTTCCTCGGCGCGTAGTACTCGGTCATGTGCGCGCGATACATCGGCATCATGCCCGGCGCGCGCTCGTTGACCCAGTCCCCGATGTTGGTGAATACGTTAGCCATTACGCAGCCCCCTCCGGATCAACGCCAATCTGTACGGTCGTGTCGTCGACGAAGTGGTATGGCGGGATCACCATGTTCTTCGGCGCCGGAACGTTCTTGTAGACCCGGCCGGCGATGTCGTAACGCGAATGGTGGCAGGGGCAGTAGTAGCCGCTCTTCCAATTCGGGTCGAACGGCTCGGGCTTGATCTCACCGTAGAAGTCCGGCACGCAGCCCAGATGCGTGCAGATGCCGATCATCACCAGCCACTCGGGCTTGATCGAACGCGTTTCGTTCTGCGCGTACTTCGGCTGCTGGTCGACTTCCGACTTGGGATCGACCAGCAGCGGGTCCGCTTTCGGCAATTCCGCCAGCTGCGCCGGCGTGCGGTTGACGATGAAGATGGGCAGGCTGCGCCAGGCCACGATCAGCTGCTGGCCCAACTCGACCTTTTTCAGCGACTGGGTCACCGGAGCGCCCGCGGCCTTGGCTCGCGCGCTGGGTTCCCACGACTTGATGAAGGGCACGGCTGCCGAGACGATTCCGATACCACCAACCACCGCAGTGGTTGCTGTCAGGAAACGGCGGCGGCCGTGATCGACGACTTCGTTCGCCATCAGGCTCTCCGATACATGCAAGGTCATCCCAGGATGGGGTTTTGGAGACCCCGAAAAATCGCGTTAGTGTAGCGTCAGGGGCGGCCTCGTACAATCAACCGGATACTCGACGGGTCCGCCCGACACCTCTAGCCTCTACTCGCCGGAAGACCGTCTCTCGACATGAAACATGCCGCCGGCACACTGCTTTACATCGCGCGCTTCGTCATTCTGGGGCTCGCGTTGGCCTTCGTCGTGGGACTATTGTGGCCCGGCAGTGGCGAGCGGTTGCGCAAGAGATTCGGGCTGGCTCCGGTTGAAGCACCCTCGGCCAGCATAAGCCATGTCAGCTCCGGGCCGGCGTCCTACGCAGACGCGGTGGCCGCCGCCGCACCGTCGGTGGTGAACATCTACGCCAACAAGATCGTCAGCGAGCGGGCCATCCAGATGTATACGGACCCAACACTGCAGCGATTGTTCGGTGGCCAGCCCACCACCTACCAGCATCGCGAGCAAACGCTGGGTTCCGGGGTGATCATCAGCGCGCGCGGCCAGGATTACGTGCTGACCAACAACCACGTGATCGCCAACGCGGCCGATATCCAGGTGCTGCTGTACGACGGCCGCGTCGCCAAGGCCAGTCTGGTCGGCTCCGATCAGGAGACCGACCTGGCCGTGCTGAAGATCGACGCCAGCAATCTGCCGGTGATCCACATGGCCGATCCGAAACAGTTGCGACCGGGCGATGTGGTGTTGGCGATCGGCAATCCGTTCGGGCTCAACCAGACCGTCACCATGGGCATCGTCAGCGCGATCGGACGCCAATTGAACAGCTCCAGCGCCGAGGATTTCATCCAGACGGACGCCGCCATCAACCTGGGCAATTCCGGCGGCGCGCTGGTCAACACCCAGGGCGAGCTGGTCGGCATCAACACCTTGGTGATCGGCAAGGGACAGGCCGCCAATGCCGAAGGCATCGGCTTCGCGATCCCGGTGGCGACCGCCACCAAGGTGCTGGACCAGTTGATCACCACCGGACACGTGGTGCGCGGCTGGATCGGCGCCGACTACGCCTTCGTGCCGGTCGCCGCCAACAGCGGATTGCCGGCGGCGGCACGTGGCGTACAGATCACCGCGGTCTATCCGGGCGGCCCGGCGGCGCAGGCCGGGCTCAGGCCACGCGACATTCTGCTGCGCATCGGCACGCACGACATCCTCGATCCGGCCGACCTGCGCCGACACGAAGCCGCGCTGAAGCCGGGCAGCCAGGTGAAGATCTCCGGGCTGCGCAACGGCAGCCCGTTGCATGTCGACATCACCCTGGCCCAGCGACCGCCGATGAGCGACGACGCCACGCTGGA
>DASRUB010000048.1:0-4136 GCA_035655635.1 Rhodanobacter sp.
CACGAATGCCTGTCGTCGCGCGGGGTGCGCCTGCACGACGTGTCGATGCAGACCCGCCGACTGCTCGGCGAATTCGCGCAGGAGCCGCGGCGACGAGAGATTCTGTCGACCCTGGTCGGCTGAGCGGCTGTAAAAATTATCAATCTCTCAGCCGGCCAGGGATGGCCGGGCGCGAATCGAGCACGTAAGTGCTTGATTCGCGTGAGCGAGCCCGGGCCTGTACCGGACTCGCGATAGAAGAAAATCACAGGAAGTGTTTTTTTCACAGGCGTTGAGCGCGGGAACCTCCAGGCATGCAAAAGCATCGGATCGGGTGTAGAAGGAGAAAGCCATGCCTAACCATGCCCGTATTGCCCTGGTCGACTACGCCGCGCTGGACGACGATGCGCTGGTCGCACTCGTCCGCCACGGCGAGCGCGAAGCGTTCCGCCACATCATGCAGCGCTGCAATCAGCGCCTGTTCCGCGTCGCGCGCGCCGTGATCGGCGAGGACTCGGAGGCAGAGGATGTGTTGCAGGAGTCATATATGCGTGCCTACCACAAGCTGGATTCGTTCCGCGGCGATTCGACCCTGTTGACCTGGCTGACCACGATCGTGCTGAACGAAGCCCGCGGCCGCTTGCGCAAGCGTCGCACGATGGTCGGGCTGGAGCAGGTCGACGCCGCGGCAGACGATACCCATCAGATCATCCAGTTCCCCTCGAAGTTCGGCAGCGAGGACCCCGCTGCCAACGCGGCGCGCACGGAGATCCGCCACCTGCTTGAACACGCCATCGACAAATTGCCGCCAGCCTTTCGCGTCGTCTACATGATGCGCGAGGTCGAGGAATACAGCGTGGAAGAGACCGCCAACCAGCTCGGCATCAAGGCGGAAACGGTGAAGACCCGCCTGCACCGCGCGCGCCGCCTGCTGCGCCTGTCGCTGCATGACCGACTGGCCAGCACCCTGGGCGAAGCGTTTCCATTCATGGGTCTGCGCTGCGCCCGTGTCACCGACGCGGTGATGGCACAGCTTGATGCCGAGGCGGGCGACGACTGATCTGGCCGATCACCGGCATGGCGCAGGCAGGACAAGTCCGATCGAACAAATCGACAAACGGTGTGCCGCATGCCGCGTGTCAGGACGTCTGTTGCCCGTCCGTTCGCAGGATGTCGCGCAAGAATGGAATCGTGATCCGCCGCTGCGCCGCCAGCGACGCCTGGTCCAGCCGATCCAGCAGATCCAGCAACGCGCCGAGATCCCGCGCATAGCGCGCAAACAGCCAATCCAGCACGCTGTCGTCCAGCTCGATGCCACGGGATGCCGCCTGCGCCTTCAACACGTCGCGGCGCTCGCCGTCACCGAGCGGCTTCAGCACAAACTGAGTGCAGGCGCCGAGGCGCGAGCGCAGGTCCGGCAGCTCGATATCGAGTTGGGCGGGCGCGGCATCGGCCGCGAACAGCAGCGCAGCACCATCAGCCCTGAGCCGGTTGTACAGATCGAACAAGGCATGTTCGGCCTCGTGGTTGCCAGTGATGGCGCCGAGATCGTCCAGTGCCAGCAGTTCGCTGCCGGTCACGCCACGCAACACCTCCGCGTGATCGCTGAGCGTGGCCAGTGGCAGATATTGCGCGCGCCGGCCGACAGCGATGGCGGCCTGGCAGGCGGCCAGCAGCAGATGGCTGCGGCCGCTGCCCCTGGCGCCGTGCAGGTAGATCCATGCTGCGCCTGGTTCGATGGCAACGGTTCGCACTGCATCCACGGCGGCGGCATTGGCGCCGGCATGAAAATGGTCGAAACGTTGGCGGCGCGGCCAACGCAGGGCCAACGGCAACTGCGGAGTCATTCGATCGGACGGCCTTCCGGCGTTGGCACAACCACGGTATCGGTGTCGCCGTCCTGGTGCACGTCGACCTCGACTTCGGCAATCACCGGATCCTCCTCGCCCTCCTCGGTATACAGCTCGCTCATCCGGTACCGTTCGATCAGGTAGCGCAGCAACACGATGATCACCGACGCGGCCGGCAGCGCCAGCAGCACGCCGAGAAATCCGAATAGATAACCGCCGGCCAGCACCGCGAAGATCACGGCCACCGGGTGCAGGCCGATCTTGTCGCCGACCAGCTTGGGTACCAGCACATAACCTTCCAGCAACTGGCCCACGGCAAACACGGCGCAGACCAGCAGCACGTGGGACCAGTCGCCGAACTGCACCAGCGCAGCGATGATCGCAGCCACGAAGCCGATGATGAAACCCAGGTACGGCACGAAGCTGAGCAGACCGGCGACGATACCGATCAGCAGCCCGACCGAGAGCCCGATCAGGCCCAGCCCGACGCCGTAGAACACACCCAGTGCCAACATCACCAGCAGCTGGCCACGCACGAAGGCGCCGAGGATTTTGTCCGACTCGCGCGCCAGGTGGGCGATGGTCGGTTGCACCGAACGCGGCAGCATGCCGTCGATGGTGGCCATCAGGCGATCCCAGTCGCGCAGCAGGTAGAACGCCACCACCGGGATCAACACCAGATTGGTCAGCCACATCGCGATACCCAGGCCCGAGCGCGATACCTTGCCCAGCACCACCGTCGCCACGCCGCCAATCGAGCCGATATGCGACTTGATCAACGTCACCAGGCGATCGCTGTCGAACATGTTCGGGTCCAGGTGCAGCTTTGCCTGCAGCCAGGGCCACGCCTCGTGCTGTGCCCAGTCGCCATAGTGCGGCAGGTTGCCGATGAGGTTCTCGACCTGTCGCGCAATCAACGGAATCAACAGCACCAGCACGCCAACGACCGCGACCAGCAACACCACGAAGACGATCGTGGATGCCCACATGCGGTTCAGTCCCATCCGCTCCAGTCGATCGGCCAGCGGATCGCCGAGATAAGCCAGCATCGCTGCGACCGCAAACGGCATCAGCACCGGCGACAGCAGCCAGATCAGGTAGACGATGACCGCGGTGATCGCCAGCAGTTGCCAGCGCCGCGATACCTCGCGGGCCTGGGTCATGGCGAATTCCCGTGCAGCCAGCGCAAATTGGCGTCCGCCCCGTCATGCGGCTGCCCCTGCAACAGCAGATGGCCGCTGGCGGCGAGGTTAGCGGCCAATGCATGCATCGGCACCGACGCCTTGACCTCGAGCAGCACGCCATCGTTCAGCGCGCCCACGGTGGTGACCTGCTGCACCGAGGGATCGGCATTCAGCGTGGCCAGCACGCCGGCGTAGTCGGCAGCGGAATCCAGCCCGCTCACCCAGAGCTTGCCCTCGCTGGCAACCGTGCCGATCACGTTCAGCTGTTGGCCAAGGCGATTGGCCACGCCGTTGCCGGCTGCAGCAAGCAGCGCCTCGTCGCTGGCGCCCTGATGGCTCCAGCGCTGCACCTGCCCACCGGAAATCAGCGTCCAGTCCGCCCCGCCGTCATGCAGTTTGCCCAACAGCACCAGCCCGGTGTGGTACTGCCGGTTGATCGCCGCCAGCGTCGCCGGATCGGCCGTGGCCACCTTGGCGGCATCGAGCTGGCTCGAGGGCGCCGGAAACACCACATTGATGCCGCGCGCGGCCGCCGTCGTGGCCAGGCTCGCCAGGGTGGCCTGGTCGACCATGCTGCCATCGGCGCGCTGCACCAGCAACAACACCGGTGGCTTGATACCCGCGCTGGTCACGCCCAATTGGGCGACCAGCCGGCGCACGGAGGCCGGCGCGAAATCCACATCCAGCACCAGTCCGGTGGCGGCACGCTGGTACTGGAACTTCTGCACCAGCGAACTGGCGCTGCCCAGAGCCTCGGCATAACCGGGATTGCTGCGCAGATCCTGGCCACCGGCGACCCGCGTCATGACCTGCGCCAGCGCCGTGGAAAAGGCCTGGCTGCGCTGCGCATCCGTGGTATCGGCGACCGGCACCGTGACCGAATAAGGTGAACCGGCAGCTTGCGCGTGCAACAGCGGCAGCGCGGCAAGGCCCAGCAGCAGGAAAGCGACAAACAGGCGGGGCAGGCGCATGGGCACGGTTTCTTCCTCGGGAAAACTCCCACGAAGTCTGCCCAATCCGACACGCAGCGTCCATCGGCACGGAACTGAGAGGTTGTGAATATTGCTTTAGCTTGAACTGATGCCGTCCATGGCATCAGCCCTTCGGGCAGCCTTGCTGCTCA
>DASRUB010000049.1:0-5325 GCA_035655635.1 Rhodanobacter sp.
CAGCTGCGACATCGGCGGCATCACCGAATCGTATTCATGGCCGTTGACGGTAACCTTGCCGGTCAGGCCATGCGTCACGATGGTCATGGCACGTTTCGGATCGGCGGCGAGCAGATCGGACTTCGCCAGCGGCGGGAACACGTTGGCCAGACCTTCGCCGTTGGACTGGTGGCAGACCGAACAGGTACCGGCAAACAGTTGCTTGCCCGCGGCGATCTGGTCTTCCTTGGTCAGCGTGCCTGCCGCGTGCGCCGTGGCTGCGGTAGTCACGGCCTGCAGGTTGCCGCCGGCACGATCACCCAGGTAAACCGAGTCCACCTCCTTGCCCGAGTAGATCGACTTGTTCTCCGGGCCGTCCACTTTCAGGATGCCCAGCGCGCCCTTGTTGAAGGCGCGGAAGATCGAGTGATCGACCAGCACGTAGCTGCCCGGCACCTCGGTGTGAAACTCCACGATCGCGGCACCGCCGGACGGGATCAGCGTGGTCTGCACATTGTGCTGCGGCACGGTGCCGCCTTCCTGCTGCACCTTGTCGAAGATCTCGCCGATCACGTGGAAGCTGGAGACCAGGTTGGGGCCGCCGTTGCCCACGAACAGGCGCACCTTCTCGTTGGTCTTGGCGGTCAGCGCGTTGTCGCCGGTGATCGAGCCTTCCTTGCCGTTGAACAGCACGTAGGTCGGACGCTCGTCGATCGCCTTCTCCATGTCGAACGGCTGGTGGCCCTTCTCGCGATACTTGCCGGTGGTGTAGAAGTCGCCCTGCATCACGTAGTACTCGTGATCGACCGGGCTCAGACCCTCCGGTGGCTCCACCAGCATCAGGCCGTACATGCCATTGGCGATATGCATGCCGACCGGCGCGGTGGCGCAGTGGTAGACATAGATGCCCTGATTGAGCGCCTTGAAGGTGAACTGCGATTCATGCCCCGGCGCAGTGAAGCTTGAGGCCGCGCCGCCACCCGGCCCGGTCACGCCGTGCAGGTCGATGTTGTGCGGCATCTTGTTGTTGGGGTTGTTCTTCAGATGGAACTCCACGGTGTCGCCCTGGCGCACGCGGATGAAGCTGCCTGGCACGGTGCCGCCGAAGGTCCAGAACGTGTAGCTCACGCCCTCGGAAATCGGCATCTCCTTCTCGACCACCTCCAGCTCCACGATGACCTTCGCCGGGTAGTTGCGATGGATCGGTGGCGGCACATGCGGCGGACTGGTCAGCACGGCGTGGATCGGCTCGCCCTGCGGCGGACCGAAGTCGCCGCGTTCGGAAGCAACGGACTTTGACGTGGTGGGGGTGCCGGCAGTGCCTGCCGCCGGCGGCGCAGGCTTGCCAGAGCACGCCGCCAGCGCACACACGGCGAGGGCGGCAACAACGGTGGTCAACGGACGCAACATGAGCGGCTCCAGGTGGGTGTTTCCTGGAAGGAGGATGCCCGGTAAAAACCACCGCCATTTGACTCGCGTCAAGCCAAACCACAATAAATAACGGATGCGACACCGTGCCACATGTTCTTGCGAGCGTTGGCCTCAGCCGGGTTTGCCGTCGGCCCGCGGCGTCAGATAGATCCATGCCGAACGCACGACCCATGGCAGGAACGCCAGCAGCCAGCCGTAGGCGGCGATCACCAGCCACAGATACATGTCGCCACCCAGCTCGGCGCGGATGCGCACCAACGCGACGATCTGCAGCAGCACGAAACACAGCCACGCCACCTTGCCCATCCGCAGCGGCCGGCCGGAGTGGCCCTGGGTCACCCGGGTGACCATCGCCACCAGCATCGAGCCGAAGAAGCCGATGCCCAGCGCGTGCAGCGGCGCGCGGCCGAGGATGAACTGTCCGCTGCTGGCATACACCACGTCCTGGATCGCAAACAGCACGAACGCCACCGGCAGCCAGGCAAACGCAAGGTGCAGCACCGCCAGGATGCCCGGGTGCATGGCCTGCCATGGCCGCCAGCTCAGCGAGTGCCACGCAAACACCAGCGCCAGCGGCACGTCGACCAGGTACAGCCAGCCGAGCTCGTTACGCCACGCCAGCAGCAGGTGCACCAGCAACAGCAGCCATACCACCGGCATGCTCCAGTCGGGACGGATCACCGGATAACCCTTCACCAGGTTGCCGGTGAAGAACGGCAACATGCGGTGCATCACCGTGAAATAGATCGGCAGCAGCAGGCCGAAGGTACCGATGTTGATCGCCAGCGACGCACATTCCGCCGGCGCGCCGAACAGATAGGCCAGGAAGACCGCCAGCCCCAGCGTGCCCAGGCACAACGCCGTCAAGGCAGAGCGCGCATGGCCCTTGCGTTCGGCCACCGAGGCGCGCAACACCCCGCGCAGCGTCCACACCCCGACCAGATAACCGACCAGCATCAGCGCGATGCCCAGCTTGAGCAGCCACGCCAGGTCGAGCAGCCCCACGTTCGCCAGTACGTAGCCGCCAAATATGCAGCCGGCCACCGGCAGGAAGCGCGTGCGCGGCAGGTCCGGGCGGCCCAGCCAGCGCGGGAAGGTGGTCATCAGGAAGCCGAACATGAACAGCGGAAACAGGCCGTACTGGATCAGCATGCCGTGCCCATACGCCGGCGGGATCGTGGGCTGCGGCCAACCGGCCAGCCCGAAGCGCATCGAGGTCAGCTCCACCGCCCACCACGCCATGCTCAGCATCACCGCGATGGTGCCGGCCAGGAACAGGGGTCGGTGCGGTGCTGCCGCCAGCAGTCGCGGGATATCGGCGAAAGCCGACGGCGGGCTGTCGGGCGGGAGCTGTTCGGGCATGGTGGTCGTCAGGTTGAATGAGATTGACTCATTTCATGGTGCCACAGCCACGGTCAATGCTCCCATGACCTGTATCAGACGGAAGCAGAGTGCATCAACGCCGCGCACGGATGACAGTCAGTCGCGATGAAACAACGCCAGTTCCGGGCGATGCAGGCTGAAACCCTGTACCCGGTTGATCCCCAGCGCCGTCAGCGCGGCCACGGTCGGCGCATCGGCCACCCATTCGGCGATGACCTCCAGGCCGAGCCGATGGCCGATATCGGTAACCGCCTTGACCATCAGGTGGCTCACCGGATCGGTCAACATGTCACGCACGAAGCTGCCGTCGATCTTGATGATGTCCAGCGGCAGGTTCTTCAGATAAGTGAACGACGACATGCCCGCACCGAAGTCATCCAGCGCGATGCGGCAGCCCACCGCGCGCAGTGGCGCCATGCAACGTGCCACATTGGACAGGTTGCGTACCGCCACCGTCTCGGTGATCTCGAAACACACCCGCGCCGGGTCCACCCGGTAGCGGTGCATCAACCCGATGATCCATTGCGCCAGCGCCTCGTCGTCGATGCTGGCGCCGGACAGGTTGATCGCCACCATCTCCAGCTGGGTCCCGGCCGAATGCAGGCGGTCAAAATTCGCCAGCGTGGTTTCGATGACCCAACGGTCGACCTGCGGCATCAGTCCGTAGCGCTCGGCGGCGGGCAGGAATACCCCGGGCACCACCATCTCGCCTGATTCCTCGCGGAAGCGCAACAGCATCTCGATACCGGGTGCACCGCCGCCGTCCAGTGGCAGCGACCACACCTCCTGGTAGGCGAGGTGCAGACGATGTTCGTCGATCGCCCAGCGCAAGCGGTTGGCCCACTCCATCTCGCTGCGTCGACGCATGGTCTGGTCGTCGCGCTCGGCATAGAAATGGACGCGATTGCGGCCCATCTCCTTGGCCATGTAACAGGCGCTGTCGGCCTGGCTCAGCAGATCCTTCGCCACGGCTCCCGAATGGTCGATGATCACGCCGCCAATGCTGGCGCTGATCATGTAGCTGCGCTGTTCCCAGATGAAGACATAACCGTCGATGCAGCGGCGCAGGCGCTCGGCCACCCGTTCGGCCTCGTCGCGGTTGGCGACATGCGTCAGCAGCACGCCAAACTCGTCACCGCCCAGTCGGGCCAGCACGTCCACGCCCCGCAGCTGTTCGCGCATCACGGTGGAAAGCTGGGCAAGCAACTGATCGCCGGCCAGATGACCAGAGGTGTCGTTGATCAGTTTGAACTGATCAAGGTCCAGGTAGAGCAACGCCACCATCGGCGAACCCGCGATGCCCGCCGCCAGCACGTTCTGCAGGCGACGCTCGAATTCGCGACGGTTGTACAGGTCGGTCAATACGTCGTGGCTGGCCTGGTGACCCAACTGCTCGCTCAGCTGACGCTCCTCACTGATGTCGCTGGCGACCATCAGCAGCTTGCGCCCGCCACTCAACTCCACCTGGGAAATCGCCAGGCTGGCCCAGAATCGCACGCCCGCCTCGTTGTACAACTGCGCCTCGATTCGTCCGCAACCAATGGCTGCGCAACCATTGGTTTTGACATCGCGCAGCTGCGTACGCAACAGCTCATCCTCGAACAGGTCCGGCAACAGACGTGCGGTCACCTGATGTCCAAGCCGGTCGCGCGAGGCGCGGTTTGCGTAAGTGATCCGACCGCTCTCCGCGTCCGCCAGCAATACCAGCGCCGGCAACAATTCGTTGAGCGCGCGGAAACGTTCCTCGCTTTCCCGATAGCGCCGACTCATCTGCCAACCCAGCTCCAGCGCGCGCTGCCGCGTACTGACGATCGAGTACACCAGCAACGCCAGCAGCACGCTCGCCAGCACGCCAGCCGGCAGTGTCGACTGGCGCCAGTCGATCACGGGAGCGCCGGTCTCGCGCGACTGCATCACCACCTCCCAGCGGCGGCCTCCGTAAGCCAACTGGCGTTCGAACTGGAAGCCGTCTGCCTGCTCCGGCGCACCGGGCATCGAGTCGAACAGAGGCAATACATTCCGCGCATCGGTGACATCGCTGAGCTGCAGCCGCATCTGCTGCTTCACATCCTTTGGCAGCACATCGCCGACCAGTTTGCCGACCCGAAAGGACACCGCAATCGAGCCGCGCATGCGCTCGCGCCGCTGCGTGACGGTTTTCGGAGCATCTCCGGGACTGAACACCGGCAGCCTGAGCGTGATGCCATCAGCCACATCCCTGGCGACGGCTTGCTGCACGGGTTTGAATGGCGCGGACAAGGTGGGTTGGTCGCTGTCCCGCGACATGATCAGTCCGGCCAGGTTGTTCGGTTGCTGGCCGACATCCAGGCCCACGACGGCCTCGTTGCCCGCCCGCGGCTCCGCCCAACGCGTGACGTAACGGTCACCGCGAGGATCCGGTTCAAGCTGCGCATAGGCCAACGCAAGCAAACTCGGGAACTGCTCGCGCGGACGCATATTGTTGTAGAAACCGGCGAACTCGGGCTGTGTCACCTCGTCCGACGCCAGGAACAGCGTCTGCACCGCACGCAG
>DASRUB010000050.1:0-16653 GCA_035655635.1 Rhodanobacter sp.
CTCGCGTGAAAGCCGATCCGGCAACCTCGCTGTTCGCGGGTGTCGTGCTCGGCATCGTCGCGATGCTGGTCGTTCCCCTTCCGCCGTTTCTGCTCGACGTGCTCCTGGCGTTCAACGTGATGGGATCCGGCGTCGTGTTGCTGTTGAGCGTCACCGTCGAGGACCCGCTCGAGTTCGCGGCGTTCGCTCCGGCGCTTCTGATCGCGACGCTCTTTCGGCTGGCGCTCGACGTTTCGGCGACGCGCTTAATCTTGACGCGTGGACACATCCCCGGTGGGGTCGGTGCGATCATCCCGGCTTTCGGCGAACTTGTGGTGCATGGTAATCTCGTGGTCGGGTTCATTGTGTTCGCGATTTTGGTCACGATCCAGTTCGTCGTGATTGCTTCGGGCTCGCAACGCGTCGCTGAGGTCGCGGCCCGTTTCACGCTGGATGCGATGCCCGGCAAGCAGATGGCGATCGATGCCGACCTCAATGCCGGCCTGCTGACCCAGGAGCAGGCCCGCGAGCGGCGCCAGGAAGTGCGCGAGGAAGCGGATTTCTACGGCTCGATGGACGGCGCCTCCAAGTTCGTGCGTGGCGACGCCACCGCCGGCATCCTGATCCTGTTCATCAACATCATCGGCGGCTTCTTCGTCGGCGTGATGCAGCACGGCCTGTCAGCCAGCGAAGCGGCCCGGACTTATACCCTGCTGACCATCGGTGACGGCCTGGTCGCGCAGGTGCCGGCGCTGATGCTGTCGGTCGCCGCGGCGATCATCGTCACCCGCGTGTCCAAGTCGCAGGACATGGGCCGGCAGGTGATTGCCCAGGTGTTCGGCCAGCCGCGTGCACTGGCGGTGGCCGCGGTGGTGCTGGGCGTCATGGGCATCATCCCCGGCATGCCGAACGTGGCTTTCCTGCTGCTGAGTGCCGCCTGCGCCGGCGTGGCCTGGCTGATGCACAAGCGTGAGCGCGAGACCCGCGCCCGCCTGGCCGAGACGGTGGACCAGATGCCAGCGGCCAGCACGCCAGCCGAACGGCTGGAGCTGGGCTGGGAAGATGTGGCCAGCGTCGATCCGCTGGGCCTGGAGGTGGGCTATCGCCTGATTCCACTGGTGGATGTGCACCAGGGCGGCGAGCTGATGGGCCGGATCAAGTCGGTGCGCCGCAAGCTGTCGCAGGAGCTCGGCTTCCTGGTGCCGGCGGTACATATCCGCGACAACCTGGACCTGGGCCCCAACACCTATCGGATCACCCTGATGGGCGTGCCGATGGGCGAGGCCGAGGTGCACAACGAACGCCTGATGGCGATCAACCCGGGCCAGGTGCATGGCACCTTGCAGGGCATCGCCACGCAGGACCCGGCGTTCGGGCTGGAAGCGGTCTGGATCGAGAGCGGCCAGCGCGAGCTGGCGCAGAGTTACGGCTACACCGTGGTCGACCCGGCCACCGTGATCGCGACCCATCTGTCGCACATCCTGCAGGGTCACGCGCACGAGCTGCTCAGCCATCAGGACGTGCAGCAACTGCTCGACCGCCTCGCCGCCAGCGCGCCGAAACTGGTCGAGGACCTGGTGCCCAAGCGCGTGTCACTGGGCGTGGTGGTCAAGGTGTTGCAGAACCTGCTGGCCGAGCGGGTGCCGATCCGCAACATGCGCAGCATCGTCGAATCCTTGGCGGAGAACGCGGGGCAGAGTCAGGATCCCGGCGTTCTGAGCGCCGCCGTGCGCGTGGCGCTGGGTCGCCAGATCGTGCAGGAGATCACCGGCCTGGGTACCGAGGTGCCGGTGATCACGCTGGCGCCGGAGCTTGAGCAGATCCTGCTGGGCTCCCTCGCCGGCGGTGGCGGCGTGGCTGGAGCCGCGGTGGAACCGGGCCTCGCCGATCGTCTGCAACAGAGCGTGGCCGATGCCGCGCGCCGCCAGGAAATGAGCGGCGAGCCCGCGGTTCTGCTGGTTGCGCCACAACTTCGGCCATGGCTGGCGAGGTTTACGCGTCATGTGGCGCAAAACTTGCACGTACTGGCTTACAACGAAGTGCCCGACAACCGCAGCGTGCGTTTGGTCCAGGCATTGGGACGATGAGAACCGGGATGAAGGGATTCGGGATTAGGGATTCGGAAAAGCATGCGCCGCGGCTGGCTTGGTGCGTTCTTGCCTCTGACGAATCCCGAATCCCGAATCTCGAATCCCGCGCGCGGAGCAAGCAAAAATGAAAATCAAACGATTCGTGGCCGCCGACATGCGCCAGGCCATGCGCGAAGTACGCGACGAGCAGGGCCCGGACGCAGTCATCCTGTCGACCCGGCGCATTGCCGATGGCATCGAAATCATCGCTGCGCTCGACTATGACGAGGCATTGATGCGCGAGGCCTCCCGCCAGGGCACCCCGACGGCGGAGGCAGCGCCATCTCGCGCGCAAAGCCCGGCGCCGGCGCGCGCGCCTTCAACGCCGCCGCCGCTGGCACCACGGGCTGCGCCGCAGCCGGTGGCCCGGCTTGCCGCGGCCGAGTCCACCGCGCAGCCGCCGGCGCCGCGCGCTGCCGATCCCGTGTCAGTTGCGCGGCATCCGGTTTCCGCCGCCGTACTGGCGCCCGTGCCGTCGCTGGCCGAACGTCCGATGCTGACGCCGCTGATGGAGCGCGCCGCGCACGACACCGCGCAGCTGCGCACTGAACTGGGCAGCATGCGCGAGATGCTGGAAATGCAGCTGTCCAGCCTGGCCTGGAACGACATGGAGCGGCGCCAGCCCCTGCGCGCGCGGATCCTGCGCGAGATGACCCGCATCGGCATCGAGCCGGACGTGGCCCGCCTGCTGGTGGACGAACTGCCCGAACAGATCGATGCCGAGCAGGCGCGCTACTTGCCGCTGGGCATGCTCAGCCGCCGCCTGGCGGTAAGCGGGCGTGGGCTGGTCGGCGACCAGCCTGGCGTCACGGCCCTGGTCGGCCCCACTGGCGTGGGCAAGACCACCACCATCGCCAAGCTCGCCGCCCGCGCGGTGCTGCGCCGTGGCCCCGACGAAGTGGCCCTGATCAGCACCGACCACTACCGCATCGGTGCGGCAGCGCAACTGGAACATTACGGCCGCCTGCTGGGCGTGCGCGTGTACCCGGCCTATGACGGTGAAAGCCTGCGCAAGGTGCTGGAGATCCTGCGCGGTCGCCACACCGTGCTGATCGACACCGCGGGTGTGGCCAGCAACGATCCGCGCCTCAACCAGCAATTGGACATCCTCGCCGACGCCAACGAACTGCGCGCCACCCTGGTGTTGGCTGCGAACACCCACGCGCAGTCGCTGGACGACGCGGTGCGTGCCTACCTGCCATTGAAGCCGCATGCGTGCATTTTGACCAAGCTGGACGAGGCGCCGAACCTGGGTGGCGCGTTGTCGGTGCTGATTCGGCACCGGTTGCCGCTGGACTACACCACCGACGGCCAGCGCGTGCCCGAGGACATCGCCACGGCCGACGCGCGCGCGCTGGTTTGCCGCACCGCGCAATCATTGAAGAGCAGCATCCCCGACGACGGCCTGATGGCCGAACGATTTGGCTTCGCGGTGGCCACCGCATGAACGGAGTACTTGCAATGGATCAGGCCTCCGGGCTGCAACAAATGCTGGCCAAGGCGGCGAGCCTGCCCGATGCCCAGCCGACGGCGCCGACGTTCACGCCACCCGGCCACCAGGCCACCAGCCTGCTCGGTGCGGGCAGGCAGGCGCGCCCGCCGTGCCGCGCGATTGCCGTCGCCGGCGGCAAGGGCGGGGTAGGCAAGAGCACCGTCGCGGTGAACCTGGCGATGGCGCTGTCGATGGCCGAACACAAAGTGGTGTTGCTGGATGCCGACATGGGCCTGGCCAACGTCGACGTGATGCTGGGCCTGACGCCGTCGCGTCATATCGGTCACCTGCTCGATGGCGAGTGCACGCTGGAAGAGCTGATGCTGCCGGCGGCGCGCGGCTTGCAGGTGGTGCCCGCCGGCTCCGGCACGCGCCGCCTGGCGCAACTGAACAACGGCGAGCACGCCGCGATCATCCGCGCCTTCGACGAGCTGGCCCATCCACCCGAATACCTGGTGGTGGATACCGCCGCCGGCCTGGCCGACAACGTGACGATGTTCGCCGCCGCCGCTTCCGAGGTGATCCTGGTGGTGTGCGACGAGCCGGCCTCGCTGACCGATGCCTACGGCCTGACCAAGGTGCTCAGCCGTGATTACGGCGTTCGGCGCGTGCGCATGGTGGCCAACATGGTGCGCAACGAGGGCGAAGCGCGGGCATTGCACCAGAAGCTGGCGCGGGTCAGCGACCGGTTCCTCGATGTCGTGATCGATTTCAGCGGCTGGGTGCCGCATGACGAGCGTCTGCGCCAGGCCATTCGCCGGCAATGTGCCGTCGTCGACGTGTGGCCATCGAGCCATTCGGCGCAGGCATTCAAGAAAATGGCCGACCTGGTCGATAAATGGGCGGTACCGGAACGCGCAGCCCTCGATCGGATCGCCTTCTTTGGTGGTCGGAACGTACCGGCGGGTGAGGTGCCCAGATGAGTGTGGCTTCGGAATATCTACAGGTTTCCCGCGAAAGTGCCGATGAACTGGTACGGCGGCATGCGCCACTGGTGCGGCGGATCGCCTATCACCTGATGGGGCGGTTGCCAGCCAGCGTCGACGTGGGTGACCTGATTCAATCGGGAATGATCGGATTGTTGGAAGCATCGCGGAATTTTGCCCAGGATCGTGGGGCCAGCTTCGAGACGTTTGCGGGTATCCGCATACGCGGCGCGATGCTGGACGAGCTGCGGCGCACCGACTGGGCGCCGCGTTCGGTGCATCGCAAGACCCGCGAAGTGGCCGAGGCGATTCGCCAGATCGAGATCGAGACGGGTGCGGAGGCGGACGAAAAGGAAGTCATTCGACGCCTCGGGATCAGCGCGGAGGAATACCACCAGGTGCTGATCGACGCGGCTTGCGTGCGCCTGCTCAGCCTGACCGCGTCGGACGAGGGCGAAGAAGGCGGGGTGATGGACGTGGCCGACGAGGGCAGCCTCGGGCCGGAGGAAAACATCGAGCGCGACGGCATGCGCGATGACCTGGCCGAGGCCATCACCGGACTGCCCGAGCGCGAGCAGCTGGTGATGTCGCTGTATTACGAACAGGAGTTGAACCTGAAGGAAATCGGTGCAGTGCTGGGAGTAAGCGAATCGCGCGTGTGCCAGATCCATGGGCAGGCGGTGCTCCGGCTGCGCTCACGACTCACCGGGTGGCGCGCCTGACCGGGCGCGGCATTCGATCACATTCAGGGCCGCAGATCGGCCTGTGGTGCACGTGGAGAGAGCGTTGGACAAGAACATGAAAATCCTGGTGGTGGACGACTTTTCCACGATGCGGCGGATCGTCCGCAACCTGCTGGTGGAGCTGGGCTTCAGCGGCCCGTTGATCCAGGAGGCCGTCGACGGCGAGAACGCCATCGCGATGTTGCGCCGTACCCGGTTCGACCTTGTCGTGACCGACTGGAACATGCCCAACATGAGCGGCATCGACTTGTTGCGGGCGATCCGCAGCGAAGAGTCGCTGAAGGGCATGCCGGTGCTGATGGTCACCGCCGAGAACAACCGCGACCAGATCATCGCCGCCGCCCAGGCCGGTGTGAACAGCTACATCGTCAAGCCGTTCACGGCGGCCACGCTGCAGGAGAAACTGACCAGGATCTTCGAGCGCATCGCCGCCAGTGGAGCCGTCGCATGAGCGCCCTGCACACCTTTGCGATCGGCGACACGCTGCCGACCGAACTGCGCGACCTGCTCAACAGCCCCGAAGGTCCGGCCTTCGAGCAGGCGCTCGATGCGATGGTGCGCCAGCGCGAACAGACCATGTTCCGTGCCCTTGGGCAACTGGCGCGCGACCTGCACGACGCCGTGCGCGGACTGGGCGGCGACCTGGCCCAGGACGGTATCGCCGGCAACGTCGCCGATGCGCGCCAATACCTGCAGGATGCGCTGGAGATGAGCGCGACTGCAGCGCATCGCAACATCGACTTCGCCGAGCGCATGCAACCGCAGGCCGAAGCGCTGACCATCAACGCCGCTGAAATGCTCAAGTGGACGCAGGACAACGATCCGGCCGCGGTGCTGGCGCGCGAGTCGGTGATGTTTGCCGACAGCTGCCGTGAAGGGCTGGCCGACATGGTGCTGGCGCAATCGTGGCAGGACCTGGCCGGCCAGCGCCTCAAGAAGGTCGACACCTTCATCGGCACGGTCGAATCGACCCTGCTCGAACTGGTACGCCTGACCGGCGCACTGGCCGGCAGCGATGTGCCGAAAAGCGTGGTCCAGATATCCAGCCAGGAAGACGCCGATCGACTGCTCAGCGAATTCGGGTTCTGAGGACCGATTGGCCATGGACGCAGAATTTGACCTCGAGCTGCGCCAGGACTTTCTGGTCGAGGCTGGCGAGCTGCTGGAGCGACTCGGCGAGCAGCTGGTCGCGCTGGAAGCATCGCCGCGCGACAGCGAGCTGCTGAATGCCGTGTTCCGCGCATTCCATACGGTCAAGGGCGGTGCCGGTTTCCTGGCGCTGGACCCGATGGTGCTGTTGTGCCACCACGCCGAGGACCTGTTGAACGAGGCGCGCAACGGCAAGGTGTCGCTCGACGCCCGCCACATGGACGCCCTGTTGCAGGGGCTGGATCTGCTCAACGACATGATGGCCGGAGTCGGCGCGGATACCCCGCTGCCGATGCCGCCACCGGCCCTGCTGCAGTCGCTGTGGCCACGCGCCGCCGCGGTGGCCGTGGTGGCGCCGGCCACGCCCGGCGCCACCGAGGGTGCGCCGATCGACGACGACGAGTTCGAGGCGCTGCTGGACAGCATGTATGCAGGCGCGGCGCCCGGCGCTATCGAGCCCACGCCGATGCAGCTGGCAGCGGCGCCCGGCGCAACCATCGACGATGATGAATTCGAGGCCTTGCTGGACAGCTTGCAAGACATGCCTGCAACCGCTGCCGACGCACCCGCGCCGACAGCGCCGCGCGCTGCCGCGCCGGGGCCGTCCGAGCAGCGCGATGCCGCGCCCACGGCTGCGGCTCGCCACGCGCCAGCGGCAGAGACCTCGGTGCGCGTGGATACGGCAAGGCTTGACCTGCTGGTCACACACGCCGGTGAACTGGTGCTGGTGCGCAATCGCCTGCTCAGCCTGGCGGCGCGCCTCGGCGACGCGACGCTGGCGACTGCCGCGGGCGAACTGGATCGGGTGACGAATGCTCTCCAGGGTGCCGCCATGGGCATGCGCATGCAGCCGGTGGGGCGATTGTTTCAGCGTTTCCCGCGCATCGTGCGCGACCTGGCGCGGCAGATGGGCAAGGACGTGGAGCTGGTGCTGGAAGGCGAGGGTACCGATCTTGATCGGGGCCTGGTCGAAGCGCTGGCCGATCCGCTGATCCACCTGTTGCGCAACGCGCTCGACCATGGCGTGGAACTGCCGGCCGAGCGCGAGCAGGCAGGCAAGCCGCGCAAGGGCCGCATCTGCCTTTCGGCCAGCCAGCGTGGCGAACGCATTGTGATCTCGGTCAGCGACGACGGCCGCGGCATGGATCCGGAGATCCTGCGCCGCAAGGCGATCGAGAAAGGCGTGATCGACAGCGTGCAGGCGGCGCGCCTCAGCGAAGCGGAGTGCTACGAACTGATCTTCCGACCCGGCTTCAGTACCGCGGCGGTGGTGTCGGACATTTCCGGCCGTGGCGTCGGCATGGACGTGGTGAAAACCCGGGTGGCCGAACTGGGTGGCACCTTGCGCGTGCAGTCGCGGCCTGGCCAGGGCAGCGAACTGGAGCTGACCGTGCCGCTGACCCTGGCGGTACTGCGCGTGCTGATGGTGCGCGTCGACACTCGCCTGCTTGCGCTGCCACTCGGCAACGTGGAAGAAGTGTTCGAACTGGCCGACGGCCAGGACCGCCTGCTCGATGGACGACTGGTAGCCGATCATCGCGGTCGCGCCTTGCCGCTGGCGGACCTTTCGCTGTGGGTGGACGTCGAGTCCGGCTTCGCCCGGCATGTGGTGGTGCTGCACATCGGCCACCAGCGCATCGGCTGCATGGTGCATGAAGTGCTCGGTCGCGAGGATGTCATCGTCAAACCGCTCGGCCCCGTGTTCTCCGACGTGTCAGGCATTGCCGGCGCCACGGTCAACGGTGATGGCCGGCTGGCGCTGGTGATGGACCTGGCCGGCCTGGTCGCTGGTACCGGCCATCTGTTTGCTTCGTTGCAACTGGAAGCCTGACCGGCATGGACAGAATCAGCACCATCGGCACGATCCTGGGTTTCGTGGTGATCATCCTGGGCACCATCCTCAAGGGATCCACGGTGGAAGCCTTGTGGAACCCGGCCGCGTTCGTGATCGTGTTCTTCGGCACGCTGGCGGCGCTGCTGGTGCAGAATCAGGGCAAGGTGATGAAGCACGCGCTGTCGATGATCAAGATGGTCTACCGGCCGCCACGCCACCAGCCGCACGACCTGATCAGCCGCATCGTGGGCTGGAGCGAAATCACCCGTCGCCAGGGCCTGCTCGGGCTGGAACCGCACATCGACGCGGAGAGCGATCCGTTCATCAACAAGGGCCTGCAGATGCTGGTCGACGGCGGCGAGCCGGACACCATCCGCAGCGTGCTGGAAGTGGACCTGGACACGCGCGAGGCGGTCGACCTGGCCGGCGCCAAGGTCTACGAGAACGCCGGCATCTATTCGCCCACGCTGGGCATCATCGGCGCGGTGATGGGGCTGATGGCGGTGATGCAGAACCTTTCCGACCCCAGCAAGCTGGGCCACGGCATTGCCGCGGCCTTCGTGGCCACCATCTATGGCGTGGCGCTGGCCAACATGTTCATGCTGCCGATGTCAGCGCGGTTGAAGGCGCTGGTCGGCAAGCAGTCGCGGATGCGCGAGATCCTCATCGAGGGCCTGGTGTCGATCGCACAAGGTGACAACCCGCGCCAGATTGAGGCACGCCTGCAGGGTTACGTCGAATGAGAAAGCACAGACACGAGGAACATCTGAATCACGAGGCGTGGGCGATTCCCTATGCCGACCTGATGACCTTGCTGCTCGCCTTCTTCGTGGTGATGTACGCGGTGTCGGTGGTCAACGAAGGCAAGTATCGGGTGATGTCCGAATCGTTGATCCAGGCATTCAATGGTTCCAGCAGCAAGACCACGCCGCCACCGCCCGAGCCGAGCAAGGCGAACACGTCGGCTGTCGTGCCGGCGGTCGTGTCGCCTGGTCGGAAGGCGGCCAGTCCCATCGTGTTGCCGATACCGTTGCACTCGCCGGGGGCACCCGCCGACCACGGGCCTCCGGAAGCCGGGCAGCACAACCTCGACGACATCGAAAGCCAGGTGCGTCGTGCGTTGCAACCGCTGATTGATCGCAAGATGGTGGTCGTGCGGCACACGAAAGACTGGCTGGAGATCGAAATCCGTACCGATATCCTGTTCCCCAGCGGCGTGGCGCAGCTTTCCTCCTCTGCCGACGTCGTGTTGCAGAACCTGGCCACCATCCTGGCGCCGTTTCCCAATCCGCTGCGGGTGGAGGGTTTCACCGACAACGTGCCGATCAGCACGGCGCAATACCCGTCCAATTGGGAGCTCTCCGCGGCGCGCGCCGCCAGCGTGGCGCGGCTGTTCGCGCTGAGCGGGGTGGCACCGGACCGGCTCGGCATCGTCGGCTGGGGTGAGGTGCGGCCGCTGGTCGACAACGCCACGGCGGACGGGCGCAACCAGAACCGACGCGTGTTGGTGGTCGTGATGAAGGGGGCGAACGGCAGCCCACGCCGGCAAAGCGATGCAGGACACCTGGGCGAAATTGCCGCTACGGCGATGCCGCAACCCGTGCTCGAGGGCCTCACCCAGCCGGCGCCCACCCAGGCCGCAGCGGCACCCGAGGGTGATCACTCCGGCCTGCCGCGCGCCCCATCGCCGATTGCAGCGGAACTGACGGAGCCCGGCCATGTCGTGGGACATGCCGTGCCTGGCGCCGGCGAATCAGCGCGCGCCACGACGCAACGCGTGAGTCCGGATCGGTGATCCCGATGCGTTCATCGCCTGATCGTGGAAATGCCCCATGAATGCTTCCGCTTCCACGGCAGCGTCTGCGCCGGCGGAGCGGCAATGGCTGTCGTTCCACATCGGCACCCAGCTGTACGCGGCCCCGCTGGTGGCGGTGAACGAGGTGATCCGCGATGGCGACATCACGCCGGTGCCCGGTGCCGCGGCCGACGTGCTTGGCGTGCGCCACCTGCGCGGGCGGATCGTTCCGGTGCTGGATGGCTGCCGGCGGATGGGCGTGACGCAAGCGCAGGCGGACCTGGCCGGTGTGCGCATCATCATGCTGCGGCATGCCGGCCAGCTGATCGGGCTGCGGGTGGACGCGGTCGGCGAGTTGTTGTGTACTGACGGCATCGGGATCGAGCCGCCGCCGCCAGGTCGTGCCAGCCGCAGCGATGATCCGGTGACCGGCGTGCTGTCCTGGCAGGGCGGATTCGTGGCGCTGCTTGATGTGCGCAAGCTGTGTCGACTCAGCGGAGAAGGTGCCCATGTGGCTTGACATCGGGGTTGCGGCCCTGCTCCTGCTGGCGCTGTTCCAGTCGGCCCTTTTGTTCCACCTGTGGCGGCAATCGACGCAGCTCAAACAACGCATCCAGACGCTGTCGCACGGCGCCGCGCACGCCATCACCGACGTGCCGACCTCGCTGCTGGTGACGGCGCTGGGGCGGCTGGAGCGGCAGCTGCGCCAGCTCGAGCAGCAGCCACCGCCGGCACGCCAGTCCTACGAGCTGGCCCAGCAACTGGCGCGCGAAGGCGCCGACCTCGAGCAATTGACCAGCCGTTGCGGGCTGTCGCGTGACGAGGCCAAGCTGGTGCTGCAGATGCACCCGGCCAGTTCTTGAGCGTTCGCGAAACGGAATGCCGGCCCGGCCACCGATAGCTGGACCCGGACCGGGCAGCGGAGCGGCCGAGCGGTCGTCAGAATCTCCTTGAAAATATAAACGAATATGTTTATATTACCGGCATCCAGACCGGCAAGGATTCGCCGTGAAAGTCAGTGAATTCAAGCGGTGGCTCGCAGCGCAAGGTGTGCATTTCGAGGAAGGCAAACGACACACCAAGCTGTACTACCGAGACCGGCAATCCACCTTGCCCAGACACGGTGGCCAGGAACTTGGAGATGGTCTGAGAAAGGCGATACTGAAACAGCTCGGACTGGACAGTTCTGCCCGTTGATACCCCAGAGGCGATCCATGTTGATCTATCCGGCCACGCTTACCCCCGACGGCGACGGTTACCTCGTCCAGTTTCCCGACATCCCCGAGGCGCTCACCCAGGGTGGAACGCGGGAAGAAGCGCTCGACATGGCAGCCGACGCGTTGCGCACTGCCATGGATTTCTATGTCGAGGATGGACGCCCCGTGCCGATGCCGAGCCGCGTGAAGCGCGGCCAGCTGGTTGTCGAACTGCCGCCAAGTGTCGGTGCGAAGGTGCTGCTGCTCAACACGATGCTGGAACAGCGCGTGACTGCCGCGGAATTGGCGCGGCGTCTGCGCACCAGCCCCCAGTCGGTCAACCGTCTCGTGAACCTGGGGCACGCGACCAGGATCGACACGATCGCCATTGCACTGAAGGCGCTGGGCCGGCGCATGGAACTGCTCGTGCGGTAGTCGCGCATGACGGATTCCCCCTGGCAGATCGGGGTCTGGAGACGGATGCTTGCTGCGGGGCCATAGGCACGCCGCTCTCCCTGCCAGAATCCAGAAAGCGATCTATTCGTCGACGGCGTCGTAGATCGTCGCCAGCACTGAGGCGGCCGAAGCGTAGAGCTGCACTGGAATGTCGTCGCGCAGTCGCAACGCGGCCAGCAGGGCGGCAATCTGGGCGTCATGATGCAGCGGCACGCCGAGTTCCCTGGCGCGGGCCAGCAGCAGCTCCAGCGACTGCGGTGGCATCGGCTTGGCCTCTTCGCTGCCACTGGACAGACGCAGGGTGACTCGACGCGTTGGCGCTGAAGTTATTGGCGCCGGGGTAGTTGGACCCGGGGTAGTTGGCGCGTGGGTACTCATGCGGTCGCCTTCAGCAGCAGCGCACTGCTGCTGGCCTGGGCTTGCGGCACGCCGACCTGGCAGCTGAGCTGATCGAGCAACACGCCGCAGGCCGCCAGGCGCTGGCGCAGCGGCGTGAACTGCCGTTCCAGTCGTTGTGCCGTCTCGACCCGCTCGGCCCACAGGCGCACCGACAGTCGCGGTTCGCGCAACTGCAGCTCACCCTGGATGGGTCCCAGCGGCGGCAGGTCCAACGCAAAACCCATGGTCCAGCTCTGTCCGCCATCGACGGTGTCGATGCCGTGCTCCAGCTTGATCTGCAGTACGTCGTGGCCATCCTTGCCCAGCAGCGGGATCTCGATGACCCAGGCCGCGGATGGGTTGGCGCTGGCATCGAGCTGGGCCACTTCGATCCGCGCCAGTGCCGCCTTGACGTCGCCATGCAGGCGCATGAGCAGCATGCCCACGTCATCGTCAACGGATATCTGGGGCAGCGGCAGGCGTGCTTGCGCTTGCAAGCCCCGCTGCAGCAGCGGCGGATCGATGTCTCCGCGGTCAGCGGGAGGGGGAGCCGCTCCGCGCTCGTCGAGCAGGCCGGCCAGCCGCAGCAGGGCACCTTTCCAGTCGTCGGCGGTCAGTGCCGGCTGCTGCCCTGGCGCACCGAGCAGGCGGGATTCGAAGAACAGCCCGCTGCGCTGGATCGCCTCGCGCAGGCCGTCGCCCTGGGTGATCTCCGCCGGTGTGTGCAGTGCCTGCTCCAGCACCGCCAGGGCAGTGCGCACGTTGGGCGGCAACTGGCGCAGCGCCTGGCGCTGCGCCAGCGCTGCCAGTGTCGCCAGCAATGGCGTATAGCCATTCTGTTGCGGCAGCCGTTCACGCAACATGCGCTGGAAGGTCGGGTCGGCGGTCTGGGCCAGGACCTCCAGCTGCGGCTGCGCGCCCAGGCTGAGCACGCGCACCTGGAAATGCGATGGCAACTGGCCCTGCGCCACGTCTGCCTCGACCGCGAGGGCACCCACCTGCAACACCATCAGCCCCTGCGGGCTCACACCCAGCGGCCGCGCCGACAACACGGCGCCGATACGCCAGCTCTGGGCGGTGGTGCCGGAAGCGGCACCTGCCCAGGTAAGCGCAGCGATACTGATCGGTGGAATGTTCAAACGTGGGCTTCCTGCGCCGGCATGGGTAGGGAGAGAGGCGGTCGTAAAGAACATCGGCCCCTGCGCAGAATACTTGAGCGTCGATTCGAAGCAACGTCACCGAAGTACCCGCTCGCGCCTGCCCAGGAGCCTGTCGGACTTGGGTTGGCCGGTCTTCGTATTCGCCTGTGCGGTCCATATCCCCGCTGATTCTTGGTCCATAGCACCACTATGGACCGGCAAATCGTCAGGAATCTGTCCTCGCACAGCCGAATCCTCGACTCGACCACCAAAGCCCGACAGGCTCCTAGCGTCAGCCGCCGGCCCGGTCCGGCGAATTTCAACAGTCGGCTAAAGCGATCCGCAATCCGGCCGATAGTTCACACGTCAGCGCCTGGAGCGCAATCGGAGTCGAGGCATGGGCGGCACGCGAGCGACCACGCAGGCCAGGGCGGCCAAGCCGCGCAGGGCGGCGACCGCCACTGCAACAGCAAATGGTGATGCCGCAGCCGTGGTGCGGCTTCCGGCCGACTGTCGCCTGGCCGCGCAAGTTGCCCTGAAGGCACAACTGGCGGAAGTGCTGCACAAGGGTGAAATCGTGATCGAGGTGGAAGGCCTCGAACGCGTCGATACCGCGGCACTGCAATTGCTGGTGCTGTTCCGGCGTGAGCTGGAGAGCCACGGTGGCCAGCTCGGCTGGCGCGGTAGCAATGAAATCCTGAATGAAGCGGCCGGCCTGCTCGGGCTGCAACAGTTATTGAACCTGCCAGCGGCGACGCTGGCCTGATGACCGAGGTAGCGGCATGGCAAGGATTCTCGCAGTAGACGACTCCGTTTCGATGCGCAGCATGGTGGCCTTCACCCTGCGTGGCGCGGGTCACGAGGTGACCGAGGCGGAGAACGGCCAGCTGGCGCTCGACGCCGCGCGCGACAACGCGTTCGAGCTGGTGCTGGCCGACGTCAACATGCCGGTGCTGGATGGCATTGCGATGGTGCGTCAACTGCGCGCGCTGGATGCGTACAAGGGTGTGCCGATCCTGATGCTCACCACCGAATCGCACACCGAAAAGAAAATGGAAGGCAAGGCCGCTGGTGCCACCGGCTGGCTGGTCAAGCCGTTCGACCCGGAACAGCTGCTGGCCACGGTCAAGCGCGTGCTGGGCTGAAGAACATCCATGAGCACGGTCGACCTGACCCAGTTCCACAAGACCTTCTTCGAGGAAAGCCTGGAAGGGCTGGACGCGATGGAAGCGGCCTTGCTGGCGCTGGATTCGGGTTCGACCGATACCGAGCTGGTGCACACGATCTTCCGCGCCGCGCACTCCATCAAGGGTGGTGCGGCCACGTTCGGCTTTGCCGACGTGGCGGCGTTCACCCACGTGGCCGAGTCGCTGCTGGAAGAGGTGCGCAGCGAGCGGCGCGGCGTGGATGAGGAGTTGATCGACCCGCTGCTGCGTTCGGTCGATTGCCTGCGAGCGATGCTGGCACGATCCAGCAGTGGCCAGGCGGTGGCCGATGCGCAGAGCGAGGCGCTGCGCGCCGAACTGGTTCGTCTGGTCAGCGGCGAGCCGGCCATGGCCGCGGTCGCCGCGGCGTCAAACGCTGCGCCGGTGAAGGGGTGGAATATCCGTTTCGTCGCACTGCCGCACCTGCTGCAGAGCGGCAACGATCCATTGCGCCTGTTTCGTGAACTGCAACAACTGGGGCGGCTGGACGTGTTGCGCGCTTTCGTCGTCGACACGGCGCCGGCAACCCTGGCCGAGCTCGATCCCGCGCTGTGCCATCTCGGCTGGGAGCTGTGCCTGCACGGCGCGGTGGCGCATGCCGACGTGGTCGCCGTCTTCGACTGGCTGGACGGCGATTGTGAACTGTCGATCGAACCCGTCGCCGATGCCCCGCCGGCAGCGCCGCGGGTAGCCGTACCCACGCCGCCGCCCGTTCAGCCGCCGCGCCCGGTGCGCGAGACTGCGGCGGCCTCGGGCGACGGTGGCTCCATCCGCGTTGGCGTGGACAAGGTCGATGCGTTGATCAACATGATGGGCGAACTGGTCATCACCCAGTCGATGCTCAGCGATATCGGCGAACATTTCGATTCCTCGCAGCTGGAGCGCCTGCGCGAGGGCCTGGTCCTGCTGGAGCGCAACACGCGCGAACTGCAGGAAGGCGTGATGCGCATACGCATGCTGCCGATTGCGTCGGTGTTCAACCGTTTCCCGCGGCTGGTACGCGACCTCGAACACAAGCTCGGCAAGCAGGTCAGGCTCGAGCTGCACGGCGAGCACACCGAGATGGACAAGACGGTGCTGGAGAAGATTGGCGACCCGCTGGTGCATCTGGTGCGTAATGCGATCGACCATGGCCTGGAGTCGCCGCAGAAGCGACGTGCGGCGGGCAAGCCGGAAACCGGCACGTTGCGGCTCGATGCCCGGCACGAGGGCAGCAACATCGTGGTGCAGGTCAGCGACGATGGTGCCGGCCTCAATCGTGCAGCCATCATCGGCAAGGCCGAGCAGCGTGGCCTGATCCGTCCCGGCCAGGAAGTCGACGACGCCGACGTGGCCGAACTGATCTTCCAGCCCGGCTTCTCGACGGCGGACGAGGCCACCGACCTTTCTGGCCGCGGCGTCGGCATGGACGTCGTGCGCCGCAACGTGCGCGACCTCGGCGGCAGCGTCAAGGTCCGCAGCCAGGCCGGCAAGGGCAGCGTATTCACGATCGCGTTGCCGCTGACCCTGGCGATCATCGATGGCCTGGTCACCTCGGTGGGGCATGAGCGCTACATCCTGCCGCTGATTTCCATCGTCGAATCGCTGCGGCTGGGTCCGGACATGGTGCGCAGGATCGCCGGCGGCGGCGAGGTCTTCCACTTCCGTGACGCCTACCTGCCGATCATGCGCCTGCACCACACGTTCCACTGCCAGGACGCCATCACCGAAATCGAGCGCGGCATCGTAGTGGTGGTCGAGGAAGGCGGCCGTCGCGTAGGGCTTCTGGTGGACGAACTGCTCGGCCAGCAACAGGCGGTGGTGAAGTCGCTGGAGGCGCATTACCAGCGCGTGCAGGGCATTTCCGGCGCAACCATCCTGAGCGATGGCTCGGTGGCGCTGATCGTCGATGTCAACGGCGTGGTGCGCCTGGGCCAGCAGCGCAGTGAAGCTGCTTGAAGAGTTTCGCCATCATTCCACCGTGTGCAGGGAAAGGCGGCACCGACCCTGATGCCCCCTTGGCACAAATCCGCTGCGCGAGACGCGGTGAAGGAGACCGCATGGCCGCGCCATCGCGGTCCTGCTCCTGCCGCGGACCCGAACGAATCCGCTCGCCGAGCTCAAGTTTCCTCTGGCGGCGCCGACACAGTCAGGGAAATTCGTTTTCGCAAAGCCCCTTCCAGAGGTGAGCCCTCCATGTACCAGGACGACCAGGGCACGATGCCAACCGTGCAGCAACTGACTTTCAACCTG
>DASRUB010000051.1:0-10694 GCA_035655635.1 Rhodanobacter sp.
GCGCGGCATGAACGTCAGCGACGAAGCGATGGCGATGGAACATGCGGGCTTCAGGCCGTTGCTGGTCGAGGGTGCCGAAGACAATATCAAGGTGACCACGGCGGCGGATTTCGCACTCGCCGAATTCCTTCTCGGGAGAACCGCATGATGCGCATAGGCAGCGGATTCGATGTACATGCCTTTGGCGACGGCGACCATGTCGTCCTCGCCGGGGTGCGCGTGCCGCATGGCCGGGGGCTGCTGGCGCATTCCGATGGCGATGTGGTGATCCACGCCCTGTGCGATGCGATCTTCGGCGCGTTGGCGCTGGGCGATATCGGGCGGCATTTTCCACCCGGCGATGCGCGCTGGCGCGATGCCGACAGTCGGCAGTTCCTGCGCCACGCGGCGGCGCTGGCGGCCCGGCACGGTTACGCGCTGGGCAATGCGGATGTCACGGTGATCGCCGAGGCACCCAGGGTCGGCCCGCACGTGCAGGCCATGCGGGAAAACCTGGCCGCCGACCTGGGCTGCGACATCGATCGCATCAGCGTCAAGGCCACCACGACTGAAACGCTCGGCTTCTGTGGTCGTGCCGAAGGCATGGCGGCACAGGCCTGCGTGCTGCTGGAGCGCGTGTGAACGGTACCGAGACCCGACGCGCCACGCATCGGCTGCACGATCAGCTGGAAGCCGTGGTTGAACTGCTGCACCGGCCTGACGACGAACCCTTGCCGGCATCGGCGCAGACGGTGTTGCGTGGGCAGCTCGATGAACTGCATCCGGCCGATATCGCCTTCATCCTGGAATCGTTGCCGCTGGATGACCGCCTGGCCATCTGGCAGCTGGTCAGGGCGGATCGCGACGGTGAGATTCTGCTGGAAGTCTCCGATGCGGTACGCGATTCGCTGATCGCGGACATGGATCGACACGAGATCCTGGCCGCGGTCGAGCCGCTGGACGCCGACGAACTGGCCGACCTGGTCGAAGACCTGCCCACGTCGGTGCTGCCGGAACTGATGGCCAGCCTGGACTCGCAACAACGCGAGCAGGTGCAATCGGCGCTGTCCTTCAAAGAGGACGAACTCGGCGCGCTGATGGATTTCGAGATGGTCACGATCCGCGAGGACGTGAGCCTGGAGGTGGTCCTGCGTTACCTGCGTCGGTGGGACGAACTGCCGCCGCAGACCGACAAGCTGTTCGTCATCAACCAGGACAACCTGCTCACCGGCGTGCTGCCGCTGCACTGGCTGCTGGTGAATTCCCCCGACAAGATGGTCAGCGAGGTGATGGCGCCCGACGTCAATACCTTCCAGCCCACCGACGATGCGTACGAAGTGGCACAGGCCTTCGAGCGCTACGACCTGGTGACCGCTCCCGTGGTCGACGCTCGTGGCCACCTGATCGGTCGCATCACGGTCGACGCGATGGTCGATGTGATCCGCGAGGAGAGCGAGGCCGAAATGCTTGGTCGCGCCGGTCTGCGCGAGGATGAGGACATCTTCGCCTCGGTCTGGGCTTCGCTGCGCAACCGCTGGTTGTGGCTGGCGCTCAACCTGATGACCGCCTTCATCGCATCGCGCGTGATCAGCCTGTTCGAAGGCTCCATCGAGCGGCTGGTGGCGTTGGCCGCGCTGATGCCGATCGTGGCCGGTATCGGCGGCAACTCGGGCAACCAGACCATTACCATGATCGTGCGCGCGATGGCGCTCAACCAGATCAGTCCCGACAGCGCCAGGCGGCTATGGCGCAAGGAGCTGTCGGTCTCCCTGTTGAATGGCCTGGTGTGGGGGGGCGTTATCGGCGTGGTGGCGTGGCTGCTGTATGACAGCGCGGCACTCGGCCTGGTGATGACCGCGGCGATGACGCTCAATCTCCTGCTGGCGGCGTTTGCCGGTGTCGGCATCCCGATGATGATGACCCGCTTCGGCCGCGATCCGGCCTTGGGTTCCAGCGTGCTGATTACCGCCATGACGGACAGCGGCGGATTCTTCATCTTCCTGGGCCTGGCCACGATTTTCCTGATGTAACCGGATGCCGTCCGGTTGGCGCGTTGGGTGCGGCCCTTCGCCCAGGCCACGCGTTGCTGGTTGTTACACTGGGAGGGTGGGCCGCAGAAATCGTCCGGGCTGCAAAGTCGCCTGCTCGGTTCATTTTCCCGCCGAATCTTGGCCCATAGAACGACTATGGGCCGGCGAACCGTCGAAAAACTGCCCTGGCGCAGGCAACTTTTCGCCTCGAACGTTTCTACGGCCCACCCTCCCAGGGGCCCGTTTTGCCCCTGCCACTGGATTTGCATGTCCGAGCTCCCACACGCCTGCGCTACGCCGCCCCTGACTGCACGATTGCGCGCCAGTCCGGAAGATTTCCGGGTCGAGGAGATTCTCGGCTACGACGCCGACGGTGCGGGCGAACATCTGTTGTTGTGGGTGGAAAAGCGTGGCGCGAACACCGACTGGGTGGCGCGGGAACTGGCCAGATTTGCAGGGGTTTCGCCGGTTGCGGTCGGCTACGCCGGCATGAAGGACCGTCATGCGATAACCCGCCAGACCTTTTCGGTGCAATTGGCTGGCAGGCCTGATCCGGACTGGTCGACGTTTCCGCATCCCGAGGTCAGCGTTCTTGCGGCCACGCGCCATTCGCGCAAGCTCAAGCGGGGTGCACTGCGCGGCAATCGCTTCGTGCTGGTGCTGCGCGAGGTCGAAGGCGATCGGGCGCGAGCCGGGCATGTGTTGCAGCAGATCGCCGCGCGTGGCGTGCCGAACTACTTCGGCGAGCAGCGCTTCGGTCGCGAAGGCAGCAACGTGGCCCAGGCACGGGCGATGTTCGACGGGCGCGGCCTCGATGGGCGCCGCCTCGATCGGAGCAGGCGTTCGTTGCTGTTGTCAGCGGCGCGCTCGCAGATCTTCAACGACGTGCTGGCGGCGCGGGTCGAGCGCGGTTGCTGGGACATCCCGCTGGAAGGGGATATCTGGTGCCTTGCCGGCTCGCGTTCGTGGTTCGGTCCCGAGCCATTCAGTGCGGTATTGGCCGAACGACTGGCGCGCGGCGACATCCATCCGTCCGGTCCGTTGTGGGGACAGGGCGAACCACCGACCCAGGCAGAAGCCGGTGCGATCGAACGCGAGATCGCCACGACCCACAACGACCTGGTCGCCGGCCTGGCTGCGGCGCGGATGGACCAGGAGCGCCGCCCGCTGCGCCTGTTGCCGAAGGATCTGAAATGGCGCTGGCAGGGCGACGACGCACTGGAATTGTCGTTCGAGCTGCCCGCCGGTACCTACGCCACGGTGGTGATGCGCGAACTGGCCTCGATGGTGTAGGAGCGAACCCCCGGATCGAGTCCGTGGCAGGCTCCGTGCGCGATGCTTTTTCGATCCGGCGTCGTAGGGCGGGCACTGCCCGCCGCTCTCGACTGTGTGCCTCGTTGAAAAACACGGCGGGCAGTGCCCGCCCTACGAAGCAAGAGCATCAACACAGTTGCTCCTACAGTCAACTCTTGAGCAGAACCACCACCGCACCGGTACCTCCCATGGCAGGCCGCGCCGAGGCGAAGGCGATGACGTCGTCGCGTCGACGCAGCATGCGGTCGGTGAGCGCTTTCAATACCGGTCCGGCCGCCTTCGAACGCAAGCCTTTGCCGTGGATGATGCGCACGCAGCGGATGCCGGAGCGCCTGGCTGCGGCCAGGAAGTCGATGATGCTGGCTTGTGCCGCCGCCGCATTCATCTGGTGCAGGTCGAGATCGTCCTGCACGCTGAATTGGCCGCGCTTGAGTTGGCGCAGCAGTTTCGGTGGATAGCCGTCGCGCAGGTGGCTGAGTTCCTCGCCCACTTCGAGCACGGCCGGATCAAAGGCCATGTCCAGCAGTTCGCCAGGCACGGCCGCTTCGTCCGCATCCAGCATGTGCGGGTGCGGTGCCGGCTTGCCAGGTGCGGGCGGCGGTGCGACCGGGTCCAGTCGCTGCACCTCGCCGATCGCCTCACGGAACAGACGGCGGTCTTCGTCGCTGATCAGGGCAGGGTTGCGCTGCTTCATGAGGCCATCATAGGAGCGTGGGCGGCGGAAATCGTCCGGGCTGCAAAGTCCTGTCTGCGGTCCATTCGTCCGTCGCGTCTTGATCCATGGAAGCGAATCGTCGAAAACCTGTCCGCACAGGCAGAACTTGACCAGCTTCGCCGTTGTAAAGCGCTTCGCCTCGAACGGTTTTGCGCGACCGCGCTGCTGGCCAGACGCGGCCATGCCGCGGGTGAATCCAAGTGAAACAGTGCGCACGCTACGGTAGACTTGCAGCCATCATGCAGTAGCCACGGCGGGTTGGTGGCGCAGGCAGGCAGTTTTCGACGGAGCATCATGCGAGTTCTGGTCAGCAACGACGATGGCGTGGATGCGCCAGGCATCCGTGTGTTGGCCGAGCGCCTGCGTGCCGTGGCCGAGGTTACCGTGGTGGCTCCGGACCGCGACCGCTCGGGGGCGAGCAATTCACTGACACTCGACGCGCCGCTCAGGGTGCTCCCGATGGGCGATGGCTACTTCCGCGTGGCCGGTACGCCGACCGACTGCGTGCATCTGGCGTTGGCCGGGCTGCTTGACGAGGAGCCGGACATGGTGGTGTCCGGCATCAACAACTCCGCCAATCTCGGCGACGACGTGATCTATTCCGGCACGGTGTCGGCGGCGATGGAAGGGCGCTTCCTGGGTCTTCCGGCGATCGCCGTGTCGTTGGTCAGCGACGATCACAAAGGCGTGCACTACGATTCAGCGGCCCAGGCGGTGCTGTTGCTGATGCAGCGTCTGCTGGTCGATCCGTTGCCTGCCGACACCATCCTCAACGTCAATGTGCCGGATCTCCCCTGGGCCGGGATCCGGGGTTTCGAGGTCACCCGGTTGGGACGGCGCCACCGGTCCGCACCGTGCATTGCGCAGACCGATCCACGCGGCCGGCCGATCTGGTGGATCGGCCCGGCCGGCGAGGTGGATGATGCCGGTCCGGGTACGGATTTCAACGCGGTGCGGCGGGGTTTTGTTTCGGTCACGCCGATCCACGTCGACCTGACGCGGTTCCAGGCCCTGGAAAAGGTCAGCAGCTGGATGCAGGCATTGAGCGACGGCATGGCCACGAGCCGCCGCGGCGGCGACGAGGCAACCTGACCGATGAATACCTATCCGTTGCCCCCCGCTGCCCTCAAGGGCGAGGGCATGACCTCGCAGCGTGCGCGTGACCGGCTCGCGGTGGTGCTGCAGGAGGCGGGCATCCGCGATCCGCGCGTGATCGAGGTGATCCGCAACCTGCCGCGCCACCACTTCATTGACCAGGCGTTGCATTCGCGTGCGTACGAGAACGATGCGTTGCCGATCGGCCACGGCCAGACCATCTCGCAGCCCTGGGTGGTGGCGCGCATGACCGAGGCGATGCTGGAGCATTTCGAGGGGCAACGCGACATGCCGCGCAAGGTGCTGGAAATCGGCACGGGCTCGGGTTACCAGGCCGCCGTGCTGGCAGCGCTGGCCGGGGAGGTTTTCACGATCGAAAGGATCGAGGCGCTGCTGCGCCAGGCGCGCCGCCGATTCCGCCAGCTCGGCCTGACCAATCTGCGTTCGCGCCATGACGACGGCAAACTCGGTTGGCCGGACGAGGCGCCGTTCGATGCGATCATCCTCACCGCCGCCGGCGACACCATTCCCAGCCGGATCCTTGATCAACTCAGTCCGACCGGCGTGCTGGTGGCCCCGGTGGGTTCGCCCAGCCGGCAGAACCTCATTCGCATGCGTGGCGACGGCCAGGGCGACTTTGCGCTGGAAGAACTCGGTTCGGTCAGCTTCGTGCCCCTGCTCGGCGGCATTGGTTGATGCGCCTGTTCGGGACACTCTACGCGCGAGCACTGGTGTGGGCCCGCGCACCGCGCGCGGTGTATTACCTGTGCGCGCTGAGCTTTGTCGAGGCGTTCATCTTTCCGGTCATGCCGGAGGTGATGCTGGCGCCGATGATGCTCGGCAAGCGGGCCAGGGCATTCTTCTACGCGAACATCTCGCTGCTGTTTTCGCTGCTCGGTGCGCTGGTCGGCTACGCGCTGGGGCACTGGGCGTATGAGGCGGTGAAGCCGCTGCTGAGCGCGCACATGCAGCAGGTCATCACGGTCTGGGTGGAAAACCTTCGCACCGACATGAACCAGCATTGGCTGGCGATGCTCGGCGCATTGACGCTGGCGGCGCTGCAGCCGGTGATTCCGATGAAGCTGGTGACCTGGGCGGCCGGTATCGTCGGCGTGCCGGTTCTGCCGTTTCTTGCCTGCATGGCGATCGGCCGAGGCAAGCGGGTGTGGCTGCTGGCCTTGCTGATCCGCGTGTTCGGCGAGCGCGCCGAGCGCATGTTGCACCGTCACATCGAATGGATCGGCTGGGTCGCGCTGGTGCTGCTTGGGCTGTTGCTGGCGTGGTGGCTGTGGTCGCGCTGATGATCCGGTCCAGGTTGATTCGATCCGGGGAGTTCCACGCATGAAAAAGCCCGCCCGCCTCGCTATGCTGAGGTGCATGAATCGATCATTCCGCTGGTTGCCCCTGCTTTTCGTGTCGGTATGGCTTGCCGCCTGCGGCACCATGCGCAGTTCCGTGGTGGTCGAACCGGCGGCTGGCGGTTCGGCCCACGGCCATGCGCCGGCAGCCCAGCGCGCGCGTACGCCGATCCCGGGCGGCAGCTATGTCGTGGTGAAGGGCGACACGCTTTACTCGATCGCTTTTCGCAAAGGCGTGGATTTTCGCGATCTCGCGCAGTGGAACGGTATCGCCGCGCCCTACACGATCTGGCCGGGTCGGCGCCTGACGTTGTCGCCGTCCACTGTGGGTGCGACAGTGCCCGGGCATGTCACGCCATCGCGTTCGGCCGTAGCCGCAGCCCCGGTATTCGAGCCGATCGGCGCCGCCCGATCCACGTCAACCGCCGCTGCGCCCGCACATGCGGCAGCCACGGCGTCGGCGGTGCCTGCGCCGCTGTCGCATCCGGCGGAAGCTGTCGCGGTGGAGCCGGTGCCCGTGGCCGGTGTCTCCGTTACCCCGCCACCGCCCGCCGCGCCCGTTTCCAGGCAGGCGAATACCGGCGCGGCGCGTGTCGTGTCCGGGATAAGTTGGAGCTGGCCGGTCGACGGAACGCTGATCAGCCGGTTCAACAGCAGCGATGCCATCCCCGGAATCGAGGTCGCGGGGCATTCCGGCGACCCGGTGCGTGCGGCTGCCGACGGGGTGGTGGTATACAGCGGCAACGGCCTGGTCGGTTACGGGGAACTGGTCATCATCAAGCACAGCGACAGTTTCCTGTCGGCCTATGGCCACAATCGCAAACGCCTGGTCAAGGAAGGGCAGCGGGTGAAGGCGGGACAGCAGATTGCCGAAATGGGCTCCACCGGAGCCACCCGCAACGAGCTGGAATTCCAGATACGCCAGAACGGCAATCCGGTCGATCCATTGAATTACCTGCCATCGCGCTGAACGCGCGGCTGGAGTCAGATGGCTCGGGTCCGTTTTCGCAGGCTGCGATCAGGTTGCCGTCAAGATGAACCCGGCAACCACGTGGCGGTCTTCAGCGGCCAGCAGATTGTAGGTGCGCGCGGCAGCGGCATTATCCATGACTTCGACCCCGATCCCCCGGCGCAGAAATCCGGCCATGAAAGCCGCTGGCGGGAACACCTGCCGCTGACCGGTACCCAGGATCACCACCTCCGGCTGCAAGGCGAGCAGGGCCTCGACATGACTGGAATCCAGGCGGGTCGCCGCGTCGACGGGCCAATGTTCGCTGACCTGGGTCGGAGTGAGCAGGAAGCTGTCGTCGACCACGCGGTCGACCAGAGTGACGCTGTGCGCGTCGACGCGACGCACGAACAGGTAGCCTTCCGGTTGATCGAGCGACAGGTCCATCAGGGTGTCCTAGGAGCGCGGGTCGTAGAAACGTTCGAGGCGAAAAGTTGCCTGCGCCGGGGCAGTTTTTCGACGATTGGCCGGCCCATAGTCGTTCTATGGGCCAAGAACCGGCGGGAAAATGAACCAAGCAGGCGACTTTGCAGCCCGGACGGTTTCTGCGGCCCACGCTCCTAGCGGGGAAGCGCGACCTTGGGCTCGTCGGTGTTGCGCCTGAACAACACCACGACATGTCCGATCTGGTGAACCTGCTCCGCCTGCGTGCCGATGGTCAGCGCGTCGATTTGCGCGCGCCGGTCGTCCTTGTCACCACCGGAGAGCTTCACTTTCACCAGTTCATGGATGTCCAGTGCCTGGCCCAGCTCCTTGACCACCGCCTCGGTGGCACCCTTGTTGCCGAGCAGCACCACCGGACTCAGGTCGTGGGCGAGGCTGCGCAGGTAGCGGATCTGCGAGGAAGTAAGGGACATGCGGCGGGGCTCGGTTCACGATCGATTGACTGCACAGGGTATCATGTACGCATTCCAATCCTTCGATTGCTTCCGACGACATGGCACGCAGCAAGAGCAGCGCGGTCTGGCTGCGCGAACATTTCAACGACGAGTACGTCAAGAAAGCCCAGGCCGAAGGCTTGCGTTCGCGCGCCGTTTACAAGCTGGAAGAGCTGCTCGAGCGGGACCGGCTGCTGAAGCCGGGCATCAATGTGGTGGATCTTGGCGCGGCACCGGGAAGCTGGTCGCAACTGGTGCGCAACCAGCTGGGTGACAGCGGCAAGGTGTTCGCGCTGGACATCCTGCCGATGCAGAGCATCGCCGGCGTGGATTTCCTGCAGGGCGACTTTCGTGAGGAGTCGGTGCTGCACGAGCTGGAATCCCGTCTAGAGGGGCATCGGCTGGATCTTGTACTGTGCGATCTGGCCCCCAATATGAGTGGAGTGGCGCTGGCCGACCAGATCCGTGCGATGGCGTTGGCCGAGCTGGCGCTGGATTTCAGTCGGCAGTGGCTCAAGCCAGGCGGCTCCTTCCTGATCAAGTTGTTCCAGGGAGTCGGTTTTGACGATTATTTGCGCAGCTTGCGTGCAGACTTCAGTCGCGTGACCATGCGTAAACCCAAGGCCTCGCGCGCCCGTTCGCGCGAGGTGTATGCAATGGCGACCGGGCGCAAGCCCGGCGCGGTGCCACCGGCGAGAACCGTGCATGAATGAAACAGCGAAAAATGTGTTGCTCTGGGTGATCATCGCGGTGGTCCTGTTCACCGTGTTCGAGAGCTTCAATCCGAAGGGTGGGCATTCGTCTGATCTGGCCTACAGCTCGTTCGTGCAGAACGTGGAGAGTGGCAATGTCTCCAGCGCCACCATCAGCGCGGATCAACCCGCCACCATCAGCGGCAAGCTGAAGGATGGCAGCGCATTCCGCACCGTCGCGCCGATGCTCGGTTTCTCCACCAACGCGGTGGTCAAGCAGATGCAGGACAAGGGCGTGGAAGTGCGCCAGGATCCGTCCGAGGGCTTCTCGCTGATCGGACTGCTGATCAGCTGGCTGCCGATTTTGCTGATCGTGGGCGTGTTCATCTGGTTCATGCGCCAGATGCAGTCCGGTGGTGGCGGCCGTGGCGCGATGAGCTTCGGCCGGTCGCGCGCCAAACTGCAGGGCGAGGACCAGGTCAAAATCAATTTCAGCGATGTGGCCGGCTGCGACGAGGCGAAAGAGGAGGTCGGCGAGCTGGTCGAGTTCCTGCGTGACCCTTCCAGGTTCCAGAAGCTCGGCGGCAAGATTCCACGCGGTGTGCTGATGGTCGGCCCACCCGGCACCGGCAAGACCCTGTTGGCGAAGGCCATCGCGGGCGAGGCCAAGGTGCCGTTCTTCTCGATCTCGGGCTCCGATTTCGTCGAAATGTTCGTGGGTGTCGGCGCCAGCCGCGTGCGTGACATGTTCGAGCAGGCCAAGAAGCATGCGCCGTGCATCATCTTCATCGACGAAATCGACGCGGTCGGCCGCCATCGTGGCGCCGGGCTCGGCGGTGGTCATGACGAGCGCGAGCAGACGTTGAACGCGTTGCTGGTCGAGATGGACGGCTTCGAGGGTAGTGAGGGCGTCATCGTGATCGCCGCGACCAACCGTCCCGATGTGCTCGATCCGGCCCTGTTGCGCCCGGGTCGCTTCGATCGCCAGGTGGTGGTCGGCTTGCCCGACGTGCGTGGCCGTGAGCAGATTCTCAAGGTACACATGCGCAAGGTGCCGATCGCCAGCGACGTCAATGCGATGACGATTGCGCGCGGTACGCCGGGGTTCTCCGGCGCGGACCTGGCCAACCTGGTCAACGAGGCGGCGTTGTTCGCCGCGCGGGAGAATGCCCGCGAAGTGCGCATGATGCATCTGGACAAGGCGCGCGACAAGATCCTGATGGGCAGCGAGCGGCGCTCGCTGGCGATGAGCGAAGACGAGAAGAAACTCACCGCCTACCACGAGGCGGGTCACGCCATCGTCGGTCGCCTGGTGCCCGAACATGACCCGGTTTACAAGGTCACCATCATTCCGCGCGGACGGGCGCTCGGCGTCACCATGTATCTGCCCGAAGGTGACAAGTACAGCATCAACCGGGTGGCCATCCAGTCGCAGCTGTGCTCGCTTTACGGTGGTCGCGTGGCTGAGGAGTTGATTTTCGGTGCGGACAAGGTCACCACCGGAGCATCCAACGACATCGAGCGCGCCACCAAGATGGCGCGCAACATGGCGACCAAGTGGGGCTTGTCCGACGAGCTGGGCCCGATCACCTACGGCGAGGACGAGGATGAGGTGTTCCTGGGG
>DASRUB010000052.1:0-4912 GCA_035655635.1 Rhodanobacter sp.
GCTCCTGCGTTGCCTCAACTCGGGCATCCATGCCCTCGCCATGCTCTCGCCATGCCCTCGCCATGGCCGGGCTGAGAGGTTGAATAGTCACAACCTCTCAGTCCCGGAAGCGTTTCAGGAGGTCGGCGTAGGCATCAATGCGCCGGTCGCGCAGGAACGGCCAGATCCGCCGCACGTGTTCACTGCGTGCCAGGTCGATGTCCGCCAGCAGCAGTTCGCGTCCGTCGCTACCTGCCTGGGCCAGGAACTCGCCCTGGGGACCAGTGACGAAACTCGAACCCCAGAACTGGATGCCGGCACCCACGCCCGAGGGGTCGCCCTCGAAGCCGGTGCGGTTGCACGAGAGCAGCGGCAAGCCATTGGCCACGGCGTGGCCGCGCTGAACGGTGATCCAGGCGTCACGCTGGCGATCCTTCTCGGCCTGCTCGTCGTTCGGGTCCCAGCCGATGGCCGTCGGATAGAACAACAGTTCTGCGCCGGCCAGCGCCATCAGGCGCGCCGCTTCCGGATACCACTGATCCCAGCACACCAGCACGCCGAGGCGACCGACCGAGGTATCGATCGGTTCGAAGCCGAGGTCGCCGGGGGTGAAGTAGAACTTCTCGTAAAAGGCGGGATCGTCCGGGATGTGCATCTTGCGGTAGATGCCCGCGATCGTGGCGGAGCGGTCGAACACCACCGCGGTGTTGTGATACAGCCCGGCGGCGCGGCGTTCGAACAGCGAAGCGACCACGACGAGTTTCAGTTCCCCGGCGAGTTTGCCGATGCGCGCGGTGCCGGGGCCGGGGATGCTCTCGGCCTGGTCGAACACTTCGACCGATTCGTGTTGGCAGAAATACGGCCCGTTGTGCAGTTCCTGCAGCAGCACCAGCTCGGCGCCGGCGGCAGCGGCTTCGCGCAGGCCGGCTTCGATCGCGTCCAGGTTGGCGTCGCGGCTGCCGCGGTCGGTTTCCTGCAGCAAGGCGACCTTGAGGGTCTTGCGGGTCATGTGGGGTTCCTGCCGCCAGTGGCGTAGCGGCATAGTGTAGCGAACAGCATCCAGGCGAGTTGTGTATGGAATGGCAAGGCCCGCGCGCCTCGCACGGCGGCGTCCCCTGCGGCATCCGAAATGACCTGATAACCGAGGGCCATTCGGCTAACCTGATCGGCGCGGGTACATCGGGTTTGACGACCATGGGGATCAGCGCAGCATGAGCAGGATCGGACACTTCCTCCGGCGCACCTATCAGCGTTGGAAGCAGGACACGCTCAGCCAGAGCGATTTCCGGCCCAGCGTCAGCATCCTCAAGTTGTCGCTGATGGCAGTGTTCGTCGGGATTGCCGCCGCGCTGGTCGCGTGGCTGCTGTACCGCTTGATCGGCCTGGTGACGCATCTTGCCTTTGCCGGACAGTGGTCGTTCGATTTCACTGCACCTTCCGTGCTGGGCGCACCGACCTGGGTCATCCTGGTGGCACCGGTGGTGGGCGGCCTGCTCATCGGCCTGATGGCCCGCTTCGGCACCGAGCGCATTCGCGGTCACGGCATTCCCGAGGCGCTGGAGGCGATCCTGTTCCGCAAGAGCAAGATGATGCTGAAAGTGGCCATCCTGAAGCCGCTGGCCTCGGCCATCGCGATTGGCACCGGTGGTCCGTTCGGTGCCGAAGGCCCGATCATCATGACCGGCGGCGCGGTGGGCTCGCTGATGGGGCAGGTGTTCTACCTGACCTCGATCGAACGGCGCACGCTGCTGGTGGCTGGCGCCTGTGCGGGCATGGCGGCGACTTTTGACACGCCGATCGCAGCCACGCTGCTGGCGGTCGAGCTGTTGCTGTTCGAACTGCGCCCGCGCAGCACCATTCCGGTCGCGATTGCCTGTTTCGTGGCTGCAGGCTTGCGCCCATACCTGATTGGCCCGGGGCCGTTGTTTGCACTGGATGCCGTGTTCCATCCGGACACCGTGGTCCTCGCCATGGCGGCCGTCAGCGGCGTACTGGGCGGATTGCTGGCCACCTTGCTGTCGGCCATGATCTACAAATCCGAGGACCTGTTCCACAAATTGCCGGTGCACTGGATGTGGTGGCCGGCGATCGGTGCGCTGGCCGTCGGCATTGGCGGTTGGCTGGAACCGCAGGCGCTGGGCGTGGGTTATGGCGTCATCGAACAACTGCTGACCGGCCAGATGGTGGGCAGCGCGATCGTGCTTTTCATGATCGTCAAATCGCTGATGTGGGTCATCTACCTGAGCTCGGGCACGTCCGGCGGCATCCTGGCACCCCTGTTGGCCCTGGGTGCCGGTCTGGGTGGCCTGGAGGCGATGTTTTTCCCGGGATCGCAGCCGCTGCTGTGGCCGTTGCTGGGCATGGTGGCCATGTTGACCGGGGTCATGCGCTCGCCTTTCACCTCGATCTTGTTCGCGTTGGAGCTCACGCGCAACGCCACCGCGCTACCCGCGTTGCTGGTGACGTGCATCGCGGCTTACGGCGTCAGCGTCTTCCTGATGAAGCGTTCGATCCTGACCGAGAAGATCGCGCGCCGTGGCCGCGACGTGTTTCGCGAATATTCGGTGGACCGACTGGAACACATGGCGATCAAGGAAGTGATGACGACCGGCATCCTCAGCGTGCCCGGCAGCATCAGCGTGCATGAGCTGGCCGAAAACCACTTTGACCGGCAGCAAAAATACCGTGCTTATCCGGTGGTCGATGCCGACGGGAAGCTGTTGAACGTGGTCAACCGGCAGATGCTGAACCAGTGGCGGGAGAACCAGATCGACGACAGCAGCATGCTTGCCGACGTACTGGATGCCGATCCGGTGGTGGCGTTTCCCGATGAAAGTTGCCGCAGCGTGGCGGTGCGCATGGCGGTGGAGAAGCTGGACCGGATCCCGGTCGTGGTATCCACCGACGATCGTCACCTGCTCGGCATGGTCACCCGTTACGACCTGCTCAAGCCGTACACCCACTTCCACGACGAGGAGCGGGTGCGCGAGCGCTTTTTCGGCAATGGCAAGGTGGTGACGGGCAGCGACAACAAGCCATGAGAGGTTGTGACTATTCAACCTCTCAGCCCGGCCATGGCGAGGGCAGGGATGTCCGAGTTGAGGCAACGCAGGAGCGGTTGCCCGATGGCCGGTCGCGGATCGGGCACGCAAGTGCCTGATTCGCGTGAGCGAGTCCGGACAAATGCCGCAGGCTGACCCGCAGGGTGCATGCCAAGGATGGCATGCATACACGTGCCGGACTCGCGATAGAAGAAAACCACAGGAAGTGGTTTTCTTCACAGACTCTGAGCGCGCGCCTCAGACCAACCCGGCTGGCAGTTGCATGGTGAGGCAGTGCAGGCTGCCGTTCTGCCAGATCAGCGGACGGCAGGGCACCTGCACGACCTCGCGCCCGGGATGCGCCTCGCCGATGATGCGGGCGGCCTCGGCATCGGCCGGGTCGCCGTAGGCCGGTACCAGCACGGCCCCGTTGACGATCAGGTAGTTCGCGTAGGACGCGGCCAGGCGGCGGCCACCGTCGAGAATGGGTTGCGGCCAAGGCAGGGGATGAAGTTGGAAGGGCCGACTGTCGTCGGTGCGCAACGCAGCCAGTTCCGCCGCCATCCGCTGCAGCTCGTCGTGATGCGGATCGCTGGCGTCGTTGCAGGCCTGGAACACGATGTGCTGGGCGGGTGCGAAGCGGGCGAGGGTGTCGATGTGCGCGTCGGTGTCGTCGCCTTCGAGGTAGCCGCAGTCCAGCCACAGGATGCGGTCGGCGTGCAGGCTGTCGCGCAGGATCGCGCTCATCTCTTCGCGTGACTGCCCGGGATGCCGCTGCACCAGGCAGCGCCAGGTGGTGAGGATGGTGCCCGCACCATCGCTCTCGATGCCGCCGCCTTCCAGCGCCCAGTCGATGCGCTTGTGCGCGGCATGGCCGAACACACCGGCCTCAACTAGGCCGGCGACCAGCGCATCGTCCTGCTCGGCCCCGAACTTGCCGCCCCAGCCGGTGAAGCGGAAGTCGGTGAGCTGGAACGTCCCGTCCGCTGCGTTCAGCGTGATCGGGCCGGAGTCGCGCAGCCAGGTGTCGTCATACGGCAATACGACGAAACGGACTTTCGACAGATCCACGCCGGCGTCACGCAGTTGCGCCTGCGCATGGATCTGCAGCGCGTCGTCGGCAACGACGACAATCAGCCGCTGAAATCGCGTCACCGCGGCGGCCAGCGCCACATAGGTGGTTTCCACCGAGGCCAGGCGCTCCGCCCAGTCGGTGCCGGCGTGCGGCCAGGCGATCAGCACCGCGGACTGCGGTTCCCATTCCGCCGGCAGGCGCAAAGCGTGTGAGGTCATGCGGGGGTTCCTGTGCAATCAGAAGTGACCCTCGAATAACCCGTTTTTTGTGGGAGCGCACCCTGTGCGCGATGCTCTGTCGTTGGCGAAAAGCATCGCGCACAGGGTGCGCTCCTACAGAAGATCCCGAGGTTTTTCGAGGTTTCCATAAGTGATCCCGGTGACGACGCCGGGCCGGAAAGTCTACGACGCGAACGTCGCGCACACGAACGAAGCGTCCCGCGTTGCCGCGGGCCGCTTCGTCAAAACTTGATCAGTTGACGGCAGCCGGGTTGGTGTTGTTGCCAGCCGGCGTATTCAGTACCGCGTGGATCACGTGACTGTGTTCGAAGTACACGATGAAGTTCGAGTACTCCCAGCGGTTGATCTGCGGATGCTTGCTGGTATCGCCGCCGCGTGGCGACAGCTTGCGCTGCGGGGCGCCCCAGGTCTTCTCGACCTGGCTCATGCTCAGCCCACGGCGGGGCAGGTTCATGGCCTTTTCCTGCTGCACGCGATGGATCAGCAGGCTGTCCCCATGCTTCGACTGGACGGCGTGAGCCGCCGGTGACAGCGCAAAGCCGGCTGCGATCATCATGGCGACGATCGGCAAAGTATTC
>DASRUB010000053.1:0-2942 GCA_035655635.1 Rhodanobacter sp.
CCCTACAATCGCGCTGTAGGGCGGGCACTGCCCGCCGGCTTTTGCCTTATGCGCGCATTCGCATGTTCGATGAACCACAATCCCGCAAACAGCTTGGGGTCGATCGAATAGCCCTCGGCGGCGCGCGCGAACAGCCAGGCGCCTGCCTCGCGGCGCGGCACTTCGTGCACCACGATGTTTTCGGTTTCGTCGCCGCCACCTGGCCCGACTTTCTCCAGATCCCAGGCGCGTGCGAAGGTGATCATTTCGGTGCTCATGCCCGAGGATGACGGGCCGCGATGGACGAACTCGACGCGCTGGCAGCGATAGCCGGTTTCTTCTTCCAGTTCGCGTTGCGCCGCCAGCAGCGCACTTTCGTCGGGCTGGTCGGCCAGGTCGCCGACCAGCCCCGCCGGCATCTCGATGGTGTTCTGCAGGATCGACACGCGGTACTGCTCGACGAACAACACCTTGTCCGCCGGCGTGACGGCCAGGATGATCACCGCGCCGGAGGGGTTGTTGCGCTCGGCGTACTCCCAGCGACCGCGCTTGCGCAGGCTGAGCCAACGTCCCTCGTAGAGGGATTCGACCGGTGCACTGGCATCGGCGGGAATGCGGCTGGCAGAATCGTTCATTGGTGGTCGCAGTTGTTGAGCGCAGAAGTTCATGGTGACCGTTCCCGCGCGACGGGACAACCTGGTCAAATCAGCGTGACAAATCAGCGCGGCAACTCAGCGCAACAGGGCGTGCAGGCGGCTGCGGGTGAACGCACCCAGGCGCAGTTGTTCGCACAGCGGCGCGATCTGCTCCGCCTGCCGGTGCTGGCGCTCAAGGGTTTCGATGCGGCTGGCGCCGGGCGCGTCCAGCGCGATGCGGGTCAGGCGCCGACACATTCGGGCCTGCTCGGCATGCTCGCGCAGCCTTGCGGCGCAGCTGGCGGCGCCACGAATGCGCAGGAACGCCACTTCGTCGATACGCTCGAGCAGGCTGTCGAGGCTGCCGAAATGACTGAGCAGGGCGGCGGCGGTTTTCGCGCCGATGCCGGGCACGCCGGGGATGTTGTCGACCGAGTCACCGCACAGGGCGAGGTAGTCGGCCACCTGCTGCGGATGCACGCCGAGCTTGTCGTGGACGCCGGACGGGCCCCAGCGCAGGCCGCGGGCATAATCCCACTGCTCGTCGTGTTCGCCCAGCAACTGGCCGAAATCCTTGTCGGCCGACACGATCACGCTGCGCCAGCCTAGTGCGCGCAGATTCCACACGGTACTGCCGATCAGGTCGTCGGCCTCGTAATCGTGATCGATCATCAAGTGCACGCCGAGCGCTTCGGTGATCGCGCGGCACTGTACGAATTGTCGCTCCAGATCCGGCGGCGGCAACTCGCGGTTGGCTTTGTACGGCGGGTAGATCGCGTTGCGGAAGGAACTGGTCAGCGAGGCATCGAACGCCACGGCGATATGTTCGGGCCGCGCGCGTTCGAGCAGTTCGCACAGGAAGCGGGTATAGCCATGCACCGCATTGACCGGATGACCCTCGGCGTCGAAAAATTCGTTCGGCATCGAGTGCCAGGCGCGAAAAACATACATGCTGCCGTCGACAAGATGGACGGCTGGACGTCCGTTCGCCGGCGTGTTCACGGCGTCCACGTGCTCAGCAGGTCGGCCAGCACCGGGCGGTCGCGGTCGGGCACGTCGATCTGCGGCGTGCCGAGGTGGACGAAGCCGACCACGTGCTCGTGGTCCGCCAGGCCGAGGACGGCCGCCACCTCGCGGTCGTAGGCGGCCCAGCCGGTCAGCCATTGCGCGCCGTAGCCCAGCGCGTACGCACCGAGCAGGATGTTGTAGGCCACGTTGCCGGCGCACAGCTTCTGCTCGATCTCCGGCACCTTGCTGTCGGCATGCAGGCAGGCGACCACGGCGATCACCAGCGGTGCGAAGGTGTAGCGCAGGCGCTCCTTCTCCAGCTTGGCGTCGGACAACTCGGGGTTGTTGCGGATGGCAATGGCGGCCAACCGATCGCCGAACGTCAGCTTCGCCGCGCCGTGCAGGCGGATCAGTCGGAACGGCACCAGCTTGCCGTGGTCGGGCACCCGGATCGCCGCCGCCAGCAGTTCGTGCAGGGCCGCCTCGTCCGGCGCCGGCTCGCCGAGCTGGCGCGAGGGGACCGAATGACGTTGCTGGAGCACGGACAAGGCAGCGGACATGGGGCGATTCTTTCGATGGGGAATGCCCATGCTAGCGGGCGGACCATGGGGGCGCGAACCTCAACCGGGTTGTGGCAGCTTGAATGAGCCGGGCAGAAGCTCGCCCACGGTGGTTTCCCGCGTGTCGCCATGGAGGTTGGCCAGCAGCACCGGCATGGCCGCGTCGCAGAGTTCGGCCATCACCTGTCGGCAGGCGCCACAAGGGGCGACCGGCTGCGGGGTGTCGGCGGTCACCGCCAACGCGACAAAATCGCCAGGGCGGCAACCGGCGGCGATCGCGCTACACAACGCCGTGCGTTCGGCGCACAGACACACGCCGTAGGCGGCGTTTTCCACATTGCAGCCGCCGAACCTGCGGCCATCGCGGGTCAGCAGGGCGGCTCCGACCTGGAAGTGCGAATAGGGGGTGTAGGCCTGCTCGCGCGTGGCGCGCGCCAGCTCCAGCAGGTCGTCCAGTGCAGCGGTGCTTGCGGGCATCGTGATCTCCGGCGATGACCCCGACAGACTCCTGCGCCGTGCCGGCGGGTCAGCTTACTCTCACCGACCGGGCTGGATCAAAGCCGGCGTGGCCAACTGCCGCTAAGATGTCCGCACACTCCAATCACTCCACAAGGGATCACCATGCCTGTGACCATTGCCGCCTTGCGCGAAACCGCCGCCTGGGAACGGCGCGTGGCGATTACGCCGGAGATGGCGAAGAAGCTGCGCGGCAAGGGCATGCGCGTGTTGCTGGAGCATGATGCGGGACGTGCGGCGGGTT
>DASRUB010000054.1:0-4078 GCA_035655635.1 Rhodanobacter sp.
ATTGCCCGTGCCATCGTCTCCGATCCCACCTTGCTGGTGTGCGACGAGCCCACCGGTGACCTGGACCGCCAGTCCGCCGAGGACGTGCTGGGCTTGCTGCAGCAACTCAACCGCGAGCATGGCAAGACCATCGTGATGGTCACCCATGATCCCAAGGCGGCCGAATACGCCACGCATACGCTGCATCTGGACAAGGGCACTTTGGTCGAGCAGGTGGCCGCGTGAAGGCGCGCGCAGTTGCTCCCTCTCCCCACCGGGGAGACGACTGCATGGATGCAGGGGGTAGAGCAGTGCAGGAAGCGATTGCGGAGGGCTGGGGTGAGGGGCTGCTCTTGCGGAAGTGCTTCAACGGGGCGAGCTTCACTCGGCGCTTCCGCAGGCACCGGCCCCTCACCTCAATCCTCTCCCCCAAGGGGAGAGGAGGCGAACGCAAGAAGCGCGTTACTAAATTGAAGCGGGAGCGCGTTTCATGAAATATCTTCACCTGATCTGGGCCGCGCTGTTTCGGCGCAAGACCCGCACTTTCCTGACCCTGGTCTCGATCATTGCCGCGTTCCTGCTGTTCGGCCTGCTCAACTCGGTGCGGGTGGCGTTCACGGCCGGCGACAGTGTCGATGGCGCAGGTCGGCTGATCGTCAATTCGCGCATGTCGATGCAGCAGCCGTTGCCGGAAAGCCTGGGCGCGCGCATCGCGACCGTGCCGGGAGTGAGCGCGGTGGCGTCGGCAAACTGGTTTGGCGGGGTCTACCAGGATCCGAGGAACCAGGTCATCAGCTTCGCGGTGAGTCCGAACTACATCGACCTGTATCCCGAAATGGTGCTGCCCGCTGATCAACGGGCCAGCTGGGATCGAACTCGTACCGGCGCCATCGTCGGTGCGGCGCTGGCGAAGAAGTACGGCTGGAAGATTGGCGACAAGATTCCGCTGCAGTCGACCATCTTTCCGTCCAGGGCATCTGGCGGCAACACCTGGACCTTCGACATCACCGGCATCTTTCATGCGAAGACCGAAGCGGCGGCGGGGCGCGAACAGATGTTGCTGTTCCACTGGAAGTATTTCGACGAGAACAACGCGTTCGGCTCCGGCACCGTGCACTGGTATGTGGTGAAGGTGGCCAACCCGGCGCATGCCGACGCGGTGGCCACGGCGATCGACACCATCTCGGCCAATTCCGATCACGAGACCAAGGCGCAGACCGAGCAGGCGTTCCAGGCATCGTTCATCAAGCAACTGGTGAATATCGGCCTGATCGTGGTGTCGATCATGGGCGCGGTGTTCTTCACGCTGCTGCTGCTGACGGGCAACACCATGATGCAGGCGGTGCGCGAGCGTACCTCGGAGCTGGCGGTGTTGAAGACGATCGGCTTCTCCAATCGCAGCGTGCAGGCGATGGTGCTGGCCGAAAGCGTGCTGTTGCTGTTGCTGGGCGGCGTCATCGGCCTGGCCCTGGTGGCGGCGATCGTGCCGGGTATTGGTGCTGCCAGCGGCGGCATGATTCCGGTACACGGGGTCGGCGCCAGTACCTGGATCCTCGGCGTTGCGCTGATGCTGGCGATCGGTCTGGTCGTCGGCTGGATACCTGCCTGGCGTGCGATGCGCCTGAATATCGTCGACGCACTCAGCGGCCGCTGACCGGAGCTCGCCATGAAAAAATTTCTGTTCAACCTGGGTCTCGTGGTACTGGTGATTCTCGCCATTTACGCGTGGATCTTGTTGCCATGGTCTGGTGCGATCGCGCTGGCGCTGGTGTTCGGCGCGTGGCTGGCGCTGTCGCGCAGTGGCCGGCAGGCGGCGTCGGTGACCGCGGTGGGAGTCAGCACGATCAGACAGCGGGCGGGCTCCTCGTCGGTCATCGTGATCGGCATCGCCGGGGTGGTGGCGGTACTGGTCGCGCTGCTAGCGATGGGCGAAGGACTCACCGCCACGCTGGCGAGCGGCGGGCGCGCCGACACGGCCATCGTGCTGCGCGGTGGCTCGGCGGCGGAGTCGGCCTCGGTGCTGACGCACGACGATGTGCTGGCGGTCGAGCAAGCCCCGGGGATCGCCCGGGATGCCGGCGGCAAGCCGATGGCATCGGCCGAACTGGTGGTGGCTGCCAACGTCAAGCAGAAAGGTTCGGAGCAAGATGCCAACGCGCAGTTGCGTGGCGTCGATCCCGAAGCCTGGGCATTGCGGCCGAACCTGAGGATCATCGAAGGACGCAAGTTCAAGCCCGGCCTGCGCGAAATGGACGTGGGTCAGGGCGCGGCGCGGCAGTTTGCCGGCATGGCCGTGGGCGACGAGGTCAAGCTGGGCACGGAGTCGTGGAAAGTGGTGGGCGTGTTTGCTTCCGGCGATGCCTACGATTCGGAAATGTGGTCGGATCGCCAGACCCTGGCCTCGGCCTATCGCCGCGGCAACAGCGCCGAATCCGTGCTGGTGAGGCTCACCAGTGCCGCCGCATTCGATCGCTTCAATGCCGCACTCGCTTCCGATCCGAAGCTGAAGGTCGAAGCCAGTACCACCACGGACTATTTCGCCAAACAATCCGCCGGCCTGGCCAAGGTGATCCGAATTGTCGGCCTGACGGTGGGCATCATCATGGCGATCGGCGCCATCTTCGGCGCGCTCAACTGCATGTTCGCCGCGGTGGCCTCGCGCGCCAGGGAGATCGCCACGCTTCGCGCGATCGGCTTCCGCGGCGTGCCCGTGGTGGTGTCGGTGATGCTGGAAACCATGTTGCTGGCGCTGTTCGGTGGCGTGCTCGGTGCACTGGTGGTGTGGCTGGTGTTCAACGGCTACACCACCTCGACGCTGAGCGGTTTGACCCAGGTCGTGTTTCGCTTCCAGGTGTCGCCGCAATTGCTGTGGAATGGCCTGAAATGGGCACTGGCGATCGGCTTCATCGGCGGCCTGTTTCCGGCGGTGCGCGCGGCGCGCTTGCCGGTGACCACGGCGTTGCGCGAGTCGTGACCGGATTGATTTGAGTTCAAAGGGGGCGACATGTACCACGGGCGATGGTTGATATCGCTGGTTCTGGGGTGGTGCCTGAGTGGTTGTACGGCTTTCGTGGCACGCCAGATCGAGCATCCGGGGCATGCCTCGTCCCATTCGGTGGACGCGTTTCTTGCACATGCGGGATTCCAGCGCGACAGATTGCGCACCCGGGATGGCGTGCGCATTGCCTACTGGATCGCACCGCCGCGGACGTATCACGTCAAGGACGAGTACCAGGTGCAACGCAAGGGGAAGCACGCCAGTTTCTCCTTCAACTTCAGTTTCGAAGATGATCCGGCCAAGGCGCCTTTGCTCGCCCCGAAAGGCAGTGTGGTGCTGTTGCATCCGTGGAGCATGAGCGGCGCGGCGATGTCCGCGTGGGGTATCCACTTCGCCGCCGCTGGCTATCAGGTCGTGATGCCGGATCTGCGCAGCCAGGGCAAGTCCTCGGATGCGCCGGTGGGCTACGGGCCACGCGAGGCGAGTGACATCATTGAGCTGGTGCGCGACCTGCAGGCGAAACGTCGGCTGCCCGGGCCACTGTATGTGCTGGGCATTTCTTACGGCGCCACTGTGGCGTTGTTTGCGGCCCCGCAACTGCCCGGGTTGCGTGGCGTGATGGCGCTGGAACCGTATGCCAATGCTGCCGCCGTGATTCGCCGTGCGCCGGCCAGCGGCCTGTTCGGATACAACTGGTTGGCGCACTGGATCACGCCCAGGGAAATCGATGCGGCGATCGCACGTGCCGGCCGAAAACTGGATGTGAACCTGGAGCAGATCGATCCCGGCGATGCGCTGGCCCGCACCCCGGTCTGCACGCTGATCCTGCGCGGCAGCCGCGACGTGCTGACTTCAGCCAAGGCGGTGGCCGCACTGAGTCGCCGATCGTCGCGGGTGAGTTACGTGGAAGTCCCCGGCGAAGGGCATCTCAGCCTGCCGATGCGTACCGCCTGGCTGGTCCCGCCGCTGCTTGGGTGGATGCAGGCGTTGCCGGATGCAGGGGGTCCATGCCCGGTATTTTCGCTGCCACCGGCAACTCAAACCGCTACTTCGCCAGGCTCAGCGGGAACCGCCGCCGGAGCGCAGCCGCGGTGATGAGGA
>DASRUB010000055.1:0-22201 GCA_035655635.1 Rhodanobacter sp.
TCGGCCTGTCCACGGAAGTCAGCGTCGACATCACCCAGGACCAGGGCCCGGTGCTGGCCGCGGCGCCGACCGGGCAGCCGGTGGCACAGACCGACGTCTACCAGCAGATGGCCAGCAAGGCCGATGCGCAAGCCGAACAGATCATCCGCGCCAACCTTCCGCAAAAAGCCGACTGAGTCGAACCCATGGCCGCCACGCCTGACGACGCCAGTCCGCTGAAGCCGCTGCAAGGCGGAGTGCTGGTCCTGCTGACCATCGCGGTCGCCGTCAGCACCTTCATGGAAGTGCTGGACATGACCATCGTCAATGTCTCGGTGCCGCACATCGCCGGCAGCCTCGGCGTGAGCCCCAGCGAAGGGACGTGGACGATCAGCTCGTACGCGCTGGCCAGCGCGATCATGCAGCCACTGACCGGCTGGCTGTCACGGCGCTTCGGCGAAGTGCGCACCTTCATCACCTCGGTATTGCTGTTCGTGGTGTTCTCGATGCTGTGCGGCATGGCCACCAGCATGCCCGCGCTGGTGGTCTTCCGCCTGTTGCAGGGCGCCGGTTCCGGCCCGATGGTGGCGTTGTCGCTGGCTCTGCTGCTGTCCAGCTATCCCAAGGCGAAACAGGGCATGGCGCTGGCGCTGTGGGCGATGACCGTGGTGGTGGCGCCGATCTTCGGGCCGATCCTGGGTGGCTGGCTGACCGACAATTTCTCCTGGCCGTGGATCTTCTACATCAACGTGCCGGTCGGTGCACTGGCCGCCGCGATCACCTGGACATTGCTGCGCAAGCGCGAAACCAGGACCTACAAATCGCCGATCGACGTGATCGGCCTGACCCTGCTGGTGGTGGGCGTGGGCGCACTGCAGTTCATGCTGGACAACGGCAACGACAACGACTGGTTTTCCTCACCGATGATCCTGACCTTGGGCATCGTTGCTCTGGTTTGCCTGACCTTCCTGATTGTGTGGGAGCTGCACGCCAGGCATCCGGTGATCGAACTGGCGCTGTTCAAGCGACGCAACTTCACGGTGGCGGTGGTGGCGCTGTCACTGGGCATGATGGCGTTCTTCGGCATCAACGTCGTGTTTCCGCTGTGGCTGCAGATCGACCTGGGCTACACCGCCACCTGGGCCGGCCTGGCCAGTGCTCCGGTGGGGATACTGGCGTTCGTGATGGCACCGATCATCGGCGCCAACATCCAGCGGCTGGAGTTGCGCGCGGTGGTGACATTCGCCTTCATCGTGTTCGCCATCACCTCGTACTGGTTTGCCTCCTTCGACAGTTCGGCGTCGTTCGGCACCCTGATACTGCCGCGCTTCGTGATGGGCATCGGCATCGCCTGCTTCTTCATCCCGCTGAATCAGATGTACCTGTCCGGGCTGAATGCGGACCAGGTGGCCAGCGCCTCCGGCCTGGCGAACTTCTGCCGCACGCTGGCCTCGAGCATTTCCACCGCGGCGACGGTGACCCTCTGGCAGCACCGCGGCGAGTATCACCACACGGTGTTGACCGAACACATCACCCCGGCGGCGCCGGCAGCCACCCGTTTCCTGCAGCAATTGCAGCATGCGGGCTTCTCTTCCGAGAAGGCACTGGGCCTGGTCGACCAGTTGATCACGCGTGAAGCCCTGACCCTGGCAGTGAACGATGTCTATCTGGCATGCGCCGTGTTGTTCATCGCGATGATCCCCATGCTGTGGCTGGCGCGACCGCCATTCGGCAATGCCGACGGCGCTGTCGGCCACTGATCGACCGGAATTGCTGCAGCCCGCGCTGCAACATAAATGACCCGCGACGACTGGTGCGCCGCAATATCTTCTGCTAGTTTGTGGCGCATGGCACAAACCAAACGCACCATCAAGAAGTATCCGAACCGTCGTCTCTACGACACGGAAATCTCCAGCTACATCACGCTGGAGGAAGTTCGCCAGCTGGTGCTGGACAACGAGGACTTCGAGGTTCGCGACGCCAAGAGTGGCCAGGATCTGACCCGTTCGGTGTTGCTGCAGATCATTTCCGAACACGAGGACAAGGGACAGCCGATGCTGTCGCCACAGTTGCTGAGCCAGATCATCCGCTTCTATGGCGATTCGCTGCAGGGCTTCATGGGACCCTACCTGGAGCGCAGCCTGCAGGTGTTCCTCGATCAGCAGACCCAGTTCCGCAGCCAGCTCAACAATCTCATGGGGCAAACCCCGTGGAACACGCTGAACGACCTGACCGAGCGCAACATGGCCGCGTTCCAGGCGATGCAGCGAGGGCTGATGGACACCGCCGCGAAGGTGGTGCCGACGCCGACGCCCGCCGGCAAGCGCGACAGCAAGAAATCCGGCTGATCCCCGCCGTCCGCTGACGCCGCACGCGCCAGCGGCATTCCCCTTCCCCACCGCTGCAGCACAACCCGTGCTGCCCTGCGGCATGACCCGGCCGGCACCCTGACCTCGATGAACCCTGACGACATTCAAAAACGCGTCGCCATCGTCACCGGCGGCATCGGCGGACTGGGCACGGAAATCTGCCGTCAGCTGGCCCAGGCTGGCCGTCAGGTGATCGCCTTGGATCTCGCCGCGCGCGCCGAACGGATCGAGGCGTTCCGCCACGAACTGGCGGACCTCGACGGCGCCGTCGCCTTCGAGCCGGCCGACGTCAGCGACTTCGACAGCTGCCAGCAACTCACCACGCGCATCGAACAGCAGTTCGGCAGCATCGACATCCTGGTCAACGCCGCCGGCATCACCCGCGACGCCAGTCTGCGCAAGATGACGCCGCAACAATGGCACGAGCTGATGCACGTCAATCTCGACGGCGTGTTCAATCTGTGCCGCCACGTGGTCGAGGGCATGACCACGCGCGGCTTCGGCCGCATCGTCAACATCAGCTCGGTGAACGGCCAGACCGGCCAGTTCGGGCAGACCAATTACTCCGCCGCCAAGGCCGGCGTGCACGGCTTCAGCATGGCGCTGGCGCGCGAGACCGCGCGCAGGGGCGTCACCGTCAACACCGTGTCGCCCGGCTATTGCGACACGCCGATGGTGGCTGCCGTGTCCGCCGAAATCCGCGCACAAATCATCGCCGGCATCCCGATCGGCCGGCTCGGTTCGCCCGCCGACATCGCCCGCGCCGTAGCCTTCCTCGCCGCTGACGACGCTGGCTACATCACCGGCGCCAACCTGCCGGTCAACGGCGGCTATTTCATGAGTTTCTGACGTCCGGGCGCTAACCCCGGGGATTCAGGTACATCGATTCGGACCGGGAGCGTGTCGGACTTTGGTTGGCCGGCCTGCGAACCCGCCAGTGCGGTCCACCATCCGCCCACTGGGAGCGCGGGCGTCCCGCCCGCCAGAGCATGCCGGCGAGACGCCGGCGCTCCGTAGAGGGCGAAGTGTTGTCGTCATGGCGCGTTCCTTCGCCCAACCGAATCCTCGACTCCACCAACAAAGTCCGACAGCCTGCTAGGCTCCGCCGACCGGGACCGGGGGATGCATGCACACCACGACGAACGATCGACCACGCACGTTTTTCGGCCAGCCAATGGCGCTGGCCTACCTCAGCTTCACCGAGGCATGGGAGCGTTTCTCCTACTACGGCATGACCTCGATCCTGGTGCTCTACATGAGCCAGGCGTTGCTGATGCCGGGCCATGTCGAAGGCATCGTCGGTTTCTCCAGTTTCCGTGCGGCGCTGGAATCGGTGTTCGGGCCGATGAGCACGCTGGCGTTGGCCTCGCAGATCATGGGCCTGTACACCGGTCTGGTCTATTTCACCCCGGTACTGGGCGGCTGGATCGCGGATCGTCTTATCGGCCGCCGCGCCGCCGTGATGCTCGGTGCGGTGCTGATGAGCGCCGGCCACCTGGCGATGGCGTTCGATGCCTCGTTCCTGCTTGCCCTGCTGTTGCTGATCAGCGGCAGCGGCCTGCTCAAGGGCAATATCTCCACCCAGGTCGGCGAGCTCTACCCGGAGTCCGACGGTGAGGCGCGCACCCGTGCGTTCGCGATTTTCTCGGTCGGGATCAATGTCGGCGCCGTGCTCGGCCCCTTGCTGGTCGGGCTACTGGCGCAGTTGTATGGCTGGCACGCGGGCTTTGGCCTGGCTGGCGCGCTCATGCTGATCGGCCTGGTGACCTATGTCGCCGGGTTCCGCTACCTCCCGCGTGACCGCGCACGGCGCGAACCCGCGCAAACCAGGCCTCCGCTGGACCGACGCCAGTGGCGCATCGTCGGGGCGCTGGCAGTGGTCTCGGCGATCACCATCTTCCAGAGCATCGGCTACTTCCAGAACACCAACATGGCGCTGGTCTGGATCAACCGCAGCGTCGACCTCAACCTGCTCGGTTTCCACGTACCGGTGGCCTGGTTCAATTCGATCGATCCGCTGGCCAGCATCCTCGGTGTGCCGTTGCTGCTGGCGCTGTGGCGATCCCAGGCTGCGCGCGGCCGCGAGCCGGATGACCTCGGCAAAATCGGCACCGGCGCCTTCCTCGCGGCAGCAGCGAACCTGGTACTGGTGGCCGCATGCATGGCCGGCACGCGCGTCTCGGCGCTGGCGCCGCTGCTGTACGACATCATCCTCGGCATCGCCTTCCTGTATTACTGGCCGACCTTGCTTGCCCTGGTTTCGCGCGCGGCACCGGCGCGGGTGAAAGCCACCCTGATGGGCGCGGTCTTCCTGACCCTGTTCATCAGCAACACCATCATCGGCCGACTTGGCGCCCTTTACGAACACATGACGCCGGCGGCGTTCTGGGCCATGCACGCCGGCATTGCGGCTGTCGGCGGTGTGCTGGCTTTCGGGCTGCGACGGCCATTGAAGAAGGTACTGGAAATCGACTGACGCACACCTCACGCTGCCCGGCAAGAAAAGTCACGGCAGGACACTCCGCCGGCATTGCAGTCTGACCCCGCTTGCGGAACAGTGGACGGGTTTCCCGAATGGTTCGCAACATGGCGCAACAATCCATCACCCTCATCGGCGGCGGCCTGGTCGGCGCGCTGCTGGCCGTGCAACTCGCCAGGCGTGGCTTTGCGGTCGAGGTGTACGAAAAGCGGCCCGACCCACGACGTGCCGGCTTCCTCGGTGGTCGCTCGATCAACCTGGCCCTGGCCGAACGCGGCCTGCAGGCACTGCGCACGGCCGGGCTGGCCGACGAGGTGCTGCAACGCGCGGTGATGATGCGCGGGCGCATGGTGCACGACCGCGACGGCAACAGCAGCCTGCAGCGCTACGGCGTCGACGACAGCGAGGTGATCTGGTCGGTCTCGCGTGGTGCGTTGAACATCCTGCTGCTGGACGCGGCCGAGGCGGCCGGCGTGCGACTGCATTTCGGGCAGTCACTGGTCGCCGCGGATTTCGATCGACAACGCATTCGTCTCGCCGGGCTCGATGGCACCGAACGCGAGGTGGCGGTGGGGCTGCTGATCGGCGCGGATGGTGCCGGCTCCGCGCTGCGCGCCGCGATGAATGCGCATGCCTCGCTGGGCGAGCGCGTTGAAGCGCTTGGGCACGGCTACAAGGAACTGGAGATTCCGCCTGCGCATGAACTGGCTGCCGCCCTGCAGCAGTTGGGCGGCGGTCGCGACCAGTACGCGCTGGAGCCGCATGCGCTGCACATCTGGCCGCGCGGCGGCTACATGTGCATCGCACTGCCGAACACCGAAGGCAGCTTCACCGTGACGCTGTTCCTGCCGGCACAGGGCATGGCGCCCAGTTTCGCCACTCTGACCGACTCGGCGGCTGCGGCGGCGTTCTTCAGCGAGCAATTTCCGGGCCTGCTGTCGCTGCTTCCGCGTTTTGCCGAGGACTTCGAGCAAAACCCGGTCGGCAGCTTGTCCACCCTGTACCTCGATCGATGGCATCTGGACGGCCGCGCGCTGCTGGTTGGCGACGCCGCGCACGCGATCGTGCCATTCCACGGCCAGGGCATGAACTGCGGCTTCGAAGACACCGTGGTGCTGGCGGACCTGCTTGCGGCCACACCGGACGACAGCGCCGCGGTATTCGCCGAGTTCCAGCGCCAGCGGCAGCCCAATGCCGATGCGATCGCGCAGATGGCGCTGGAGAACTACATCGAGATGCGCGACTCGGTCGCCGATCCGCACTACCTGGCCAAGCGCGAACTGGGCGCCATGCTGGCAGCACGGATTCCCGGACACTACATGGCGCGCTATCGCCTGGTCACCTTCACCCACCTGCCCTATGCCTACGCGGTGGAGCGCGGACGTGCCCAGGACGCACTGCTGGAGCAACTGCTGGGGGCAGCGCCGCAAGTGGCCGACATCGATCTCGACGCGGCGGTGCAACTGTTCCAGTCCAGCCTGCCGCCGCTGCCGGAGCTGCGCCGTGGATGAATTGCTGCGTGAAGCCTTTCGGGCCACCGCCTACCTCGTCAACCTGGACACCGTGAGCTGGGCCACGATCCGCATCGACCTGCCGCTGCCCACCGAACTCACCGCCGCGGTCGGGACGCAGCCGTGGGCCCTCCTCACGGCCTGGAATCCGCAGGCACGCCGCCGCGCGGCGGCCGACAACATCGCCGCGCAGCAGGCGTTGCTGGCAGCGCTGCAAGACCTGTCTGATGTCAGCGTCTACCCGGCCATTGGCGTCGGCAGCAGCGGCTGGAGCGAACCGAGCCTGTTGGTGATCGGTGCCGACACGGCCGTGCTGGATCCGTTGGCGCGGCTTCACCGCCAGCTGGCCTACGTGCATGGCCACGCCGACGGCGCTGCCGTGCTGCGTGAGCTGGATTAGCAGGTTGTTGAAAAAGGGCTGTCCTGCCCTTTTTCAACGCGCCGAGTCCGGCACATGTCCGTACTCGGCTACGCCAAACCATGCACTTGCAGTGCCTGATTTGCGACGAGCCATCCATGGCTCGCTCTAACAGGGTGTTTTTCAACACCCTGTTAGGGCCAGCGGCAGCACGCCGCATGGACAAGCGCCACCGGCATTGCGGACAATCAGCGGGATGACCACCGCCCATGCCGCCGTGCCCCTGCTCGAAGCGCGGGCCTTGAGCTTTTATCGCCAGGACGAACCGGTGTTCGCGCCGCTGGATTTCCAGCTGCATGCGGGCGAACTGGCCCTGGTGGAAGGCGACAATGGCAGTGGCAAGACCACCTTGCTGCGCATGCTGGCCGGCTTGCTGCATGTCGCTGCTGGCGAACTGCACTGGCGCGGCAAACCGCTGCAGCGCGACGCCTGTGCCGGAGAGATCCTGTTCCTGGGCCATCAACTCGGCCTCAAGACCGACCTCAGCCCGCGCGAGAACCTGCGCGTCGCCGCCGGGCTGCACGGTTGCCGCGAAGGCGCGACTCCTGCTGGCGTGCTGGCCGGGATCGGCCTGGGTGGCTACGAGGACGAGCCGGTGCGTCGTTTGTCGGCGGGACAAAAGAAGCGCGCTGCGCTGGCTCGCCTCCAATTGCTGCCGGCGACCTTGTGGCTACTCGACGAGCCGTATGCAAATCTCGATCGCCGCGGGATTGCCGTGGTCAACGAGTTGCTCCAGACGCACACCAGCCACGGCGGCGCCGCGCTGGTCACCAGCCACGGCAGCATGAGTTTCCACGGTGGCGAACCGCGCCACATCCGGATGCACGCATGAGCCGCGCGCCCCTGTCCCGTGCCTGCCTCGCCATGCTGCGTCGCGACCTGGTGCTGGCCTGGCGCCGGCGCAGCGACATCGCAATGCCGGTGTTGTACTCGCTGATCGTGACCATGCTGTTCCCGTTTGCGCTGGGGCCGGAAGACACGCTGCTGCAGCGGATCGCCGCTGGCGTGATCCTGGTTACCGTGCTGCTGGCGATGCTGTTGGCGCTGGATGCGATTTTCGCCAGCGATATCGAAGACGGCTCGCTTGAACAATTGATGCTGGCGCCGCAGCCGCTGGCGCTGATGCTGGGCATGAAGATCCTTGCCCACTGGCTCACCACCGCGCTGCCGCTGATCGTGATCACCCCCTTGCTGGCGACCATGTTGCACCTGCCGGCCGCCATCATTCCGGTGCTGCTGCTGGCGCTGCTGCTGGTGACGCCGTTGATCAGCCTGTTCGGCGCGGTACTGGTCGCGCTGACGGCTGGCACCCGCCGCTCTGGTATGCTGCTCGCCTTGATGCTGCTGCCTTTGTGCGTCCCGGCGCTGATTTTCGCCGCCGGCGCCGTGGCAGCCGCCCAGCAGGGCCTGCCCTGGCTTGCACCGATCAGCTGGCTTGCCGCCTTGTTGGTGCTGGCCGTGGTGCTGGCACCACTGGCCTGTGCCGCCGCCCTTCGCATTGCCCTGGATTCGTGATCCCCGACGTTTATGGCTAACTGGATCCCACTCTGGTTACATCGGCTGAGCTCGCCGCCCACCTTCTACCGCTTCGCCGGCACCCTGCGACCGTGGGCGATGGGCCTGGCGATCGTGCTTGGCGTCATCGGCCTGGTCGGTGGCCTGGTACTGGCGCCGGCGGATTATCAGCAGGGTGACGCCTACCGGATTATCTTCATCCATGTGCCCAGCGCCTGGATGAGCATGTTCATCTACGCCGTGATGGGTGTGTCGGCCTTCATCGCGCTGGTGTGGCGGATCAAGCTGGCCGAAGTGGTGGCGATGGAATCGGCACCGATCGGCGCGGCCTTCACCTTCATCACCCTGGTCACCGGCTCGCTGTGGGGCAAGCCGATGTGGGGCACCTGGTGGACCTGGGACGCGCGGCTGACTTCCGAGCTGGTGCTGCTGTTCCTGTACCTGGGCGTGCTCGGCCTGTACCACGCGTTCGAGGACCGTCGCCAGGGCGCGCGCGCCGCCGGCTTCCTGGCCATCATCGGCATCATCAACGTGCCGATCGTGCACTTCTCGGTGAACTGGTGGAACACGCTGCATCAGGGCAGCACGGTCAACATCTTCGGTCATTCCAAGATGGCCTGGGACATGCTGTGGCCGCTGCTGACGATGACCCTTGCCACCAAGTTCTACTACGCCGCCAGCCTGTTTCGCCGTGCGCAGACCGACCTGCTGGACCTGGAAAGCGGCAAGGACTGGGTGCGCAAGATCGCCGAGAGCGAGGCCGATCGATGAACGCGCTGCAGACCTTTTTCGCGATGGGAGGGTACGCGGCCTATGTGTGGCCGGCGTATGCGCTGTTCTTCATCGTGCTGATCGCCGACACCGTGGCGCCACGCCTGCGCCGCCGCCGCATCCTGGCGGAACTTCGAGCGCGCCTGGCGCGTCAAAGCGCACGTCACGAACGTCACTCCATTCCCCCGCCGTCCGATTGATGGACGACGACTGATTGCCATGCCCATGAATCCCACACGCAAACGCCGGCTCATCATCGTCCTGCTGATTCTCGCCGCCGCCACCGTCGCCACCGTACTGGCGGTGGTTGCCTTGCAGAACAACATGAATTACCTGCTTACCCCGAGCCAGGTGCAATCCGGGCAAGCCAGCGACTACAAGAATTTCCGCCTCGGCGGCATGGTCAAGGCCGGCTCGATCCAGCGCAGCAGCGAGTCGCTCAAGGTCACCTTCACCGTGGTCGATGCCGGCGGCGCCATGCCGGTGGAATACACCGGCATCCTGCCCGACCTGTTCCGCGACAACCAGTCGGTGATCGCCACCGGCCACATGGACGGCGCCCGTTTCGTCGCCACCGAAGTGCTGGCCAAGCATGACGAAACCTACATGCCCAGGGAACTGAAGGACGCGATGGCCAAGGCGCACGCGAACAAGAAGATCGAAGACGCCGGGACTCGGGACTCGGGACCCGGGACTCGGTAGAGCAGTCAGAGGAAACCTTATGCATCATCCAACTGCCACACATCAAAGCCAGACACTCGCACTCGCCGGCTCTTCTCCGAGTCCCGAGTCCCGAGTCCCGAGTCCCGAGTCATGACCCCCGAACTCGGCCAACTCGCGCTGATCCTGGCCCTGCTGCTGGCGCTGGCGCAGGGCGTGCTGCCGTTGATCGGCGCATGGCGCGGAAATCGTGCGCTGATGGCGGTCGCCCGTCCGGCCGCAGCCGGCCAGGCGGTGTTCGTCGCATTTGCCTTCGGCATCCTGGTGTGGGCCTTCCTGCACTTCGATTTTTCGGTGCAGTACGTGGCCGACAACTCGAACCTCGAATTGCCGTGGTACTACCGCATTGCCGCGGTGTGGGGCGCGCACGAGGGTTCGCTGCTGTTGTGGATCCTGATCCTCAACGTGTGGACGGTAGCGCTGGCCGCGTTCAGTCAGAAGCTGCCCGAGGTATTCGCCGCGCGCGTGCTGGCCGTGATGGGGCTGATCGCGGTGGGCTTTCTCGCCTTCATCGTCTTCACCTCCGATCCGTTCGGCCGACTGCTGCCGATGCCCGGTGACGGCGCCGATCTGAACCCGGTGCTGCAGGATCCGGGCATGGTCTTCCATCCGCCGGTGCTGTACATGGGCTACGTGGGCTTTTCGGTGGCGTTCGCCTTCGCCATCGCGGGCTTGCTCGGCGGCGAGCTGGAGCAGGCGTGGGTGCGCTGGGCGCGGCCGTGGACCAACGTGGCGTGGGCGTTCCTCACCATGGGCATCGTCGCCGGCAGCTGGTGGGCATATGCCGAGCTGGGCTGGGGCGGCTGGTGGTTCTGGGACCCGGTGGAAAACGCCAGCTTCATGCCGTGGCTGGTTGGACTCGCCTTGATCCACGCCCAGGCGATCACCGAGAAACGCGGCTCGCTGCGCGCATGGACGATCCTGCTGTCGATCTTCGCATTCTCGCTGAGTCTGCTCGGCACCTTCCTGGTGCGTTCGGGCGTGCTCACCTCGGTGCACGCGTTCGCGTCCGATCCACGTCGCGGCGTGTTCATCCTGATCTTCCTCACCATCGTGGTCGGCGGCTCACTGCTGCTGTACGCGCTGCGGGCACCCAGGGTGGCGGGAGGCAAACCGTTCAAGCTGCTGTCGCGCGAGACCGTGCTGCTGATCGGCAACCTGATGTTCGCGGTGGCGGCGGCGATGGTGTTGCTGGGCACGCTGTTCCCGCTGATCGGCGATGCGTTGAACCTGGGCCGGATCTCGGTCGGTCCGCCCTACTTCGGTTTCCTGTTCCCGCTGCTGATGGTGCCGGTGGTGCTGCTGATGCCGTTCGGGCCATTCCTGCGCTGGGGCAAGGGCGAGTCGCCGCTGCTCAGGCAGGTGCTGTTGCGCGCCGGCATCGCCGCGGCGGCTTGCGCGATCGTGGCGGCGTTCTTCGTCGACGGCAAGCTCAAGGCGATCGTCGGCGTGGCGGCGCTGGTGTGGCTGGGCGTGGGCGTGCTGCTGTACGCCTACAAGCGCTGGCGCGACGCACCGCGCGGCCGGCGCTATCCGGGCGAGCTGGCCGGCATGCTGCTGGCTCATCTCGGCGTGGGCGTATTCATGGCCGGCGTGCTGCTGACCGAATCGCTGAGCGTCACCAGCGACGTGCGCATGGCGCCCGGCCAAAGCCAGCACATCGGCACTTACGATTTCCGCTTCGAAGGCGTGCACCGCACCACCGGGCCGAACTGGAAAGCCGACCAGGGCGTGATCACGGTGACCCGTGACGGCAAGCAGGTAGCCGTCCTGCACCCGCAGAAACGTACCTACCCGCGCGGCCAGGTGCAGACCGAGTCGGCGGTCGACGCCGGCATCTTCCGTGACTTGTATGTGGCGTTGGGTGAGCCGATGGACGCCGGCAACATCGAAGGCCCGTGGGCACTGCGCCTTTACTACAAACCCTTCGTCCGCTGGATCTGGGGCGGCGGCCTGCTGATGATGCTGGGCGGCTTCACCTGCGCCGCCGACAAGCGCTTCCGCCTCAAACGAACGGCTGTCGTTCGCGCGGAGTTGCAGCCGCAGGAAACCGGCGCATGAACCGACTGTGGCCGTTCATCGGTTTCATGCTGCTGGTGGGTCTGTTCGGCTTCGGCATCTGGTGGAACACCCGGCACGACCCGAACGCGATCCCCACACCGCTGCTGAACAAACCGGCGCCGGCCTTCAACCTGCCCAAGCTGTATGAGCCCACGCAGACAGTCAGCAAGGCCGACCTGCTGGGCCAGCCCTACCTGCTCAACGTGTTCGCCAGCTGGTGCGTCGAGTGCGGCGTGGAGCATCCGGTGCTGGAAGCCGCCGCGCCCACCCTGGGCGTGAAGCTGGTCGGCTACAACTACAAGGATGTGCCGGCCGACGCCAAGGCCTGGCTGGCGGCGCACGGCAGCCCGTATGCCCTGCTGATCGCCGACGAATCCGGCCAGACCGCGATCGATTTCGGCGTCTACGGCGCACCGGAAAGTTTCCTGATCGATGCCGGGGGCGTGATCCGCTTCAAGCACATCGGGCCGATCACCCCGGACGTGCTGGCGACGAAACTGAAACCGGCGATCGCCGCGATGCTCAAGGACGCACCGTGATGCGCTTCTTCGCGCGTAGGAGCCCGCTCGCGGGCGATGCTTTTGTGCCGGGATTCGGGATGACCAGACATTCGTCTGTTGAAAGCCGGGATTCGGGATTCGAAAGAGCGTCGCCCGCGAGCGGGCTCCTACGGGTGATCTTCATGGTGCTGCTGGTGTTTGCCGGCGTGGCCCACGCGCAGGCGATCGAGCCGATGCCGTTTGCCAATCATGCGCAGGAGCTGCGCTTCCAGCAGCTCACCCGGCAGTTGCGCTGCCCGATGTGCCAGAACGAGACGCTGGCCGATTCCAACGCGCCGATCGCACGCGACCTGCGCAACCAGATCTTCAAGCTGATGCAGCAAGGCAGGAGCGACCAGGAGATCAAGCACTACCTGGTCGCGCGCTATTCCGACTACATCCTGTACGACCCGCCGGTGAAGCCAGGCACGTGGCTGCTCTGGTTCGGCCCACTGCTGATCCTGCTCGGCGGTGCCGGCGTGGTGCTGGTGGCAATCCGCAAACGCAAGCGCGAAGGCATTGCGACAACGACGGTCGACGACAGCGTCGACAACGGGGAAGATTGGTGAAGATCGTTTTTATCGTGGTGGCCGCGCTGATGGTGGCGCTGGCCCTGGCTGTGCTGTTGGTCCCGCTGGTACGCCAGGGACGTCGGTCCGGGCGCAGTCGCGGCGTGTTCGTGCTGAGTCTGGCGATCGCCCTGGTGCTGCCCCTGGGCGCGGGCATGCTGTATCTGCTGATTGGCACGCCGGCCGCGCTCAACGGCGTTTCCGCACAGGCTCGCGCGTCGATCAGCCTGCCCCAGGCGATTGCCGAACTGCGCCAACACCTGGCGCAGCAGCCCGATGACCAACAGGCCTGGATGCTGCTGGCACAGACCAGCGCGATGCTGCACAAGCCAACCGAGGCGCGCGATGCCTACGAGCATGTCCTGCAGCTGGACGCCAACAACGCCGAGGCGATGGTGGGCTGGGCCGAGAGCGATTCGATGCAGCGCGACGACCACATGATCGAAGGTCGCGCCCGCGAGTTGCTCCAGCGTGCGGCGCAGTTGCACCCGGACAACCAGCGCGCGCTGTGGCTGCTCGGCATCAGCGACTTCCAGCGCGGCGACTACCGCGGCGCGGCCGCGACCTGGCGGCTGCTGCAACCGCAGCTCGAGCCCGGCTCCAACGTGGCCACATCCGTGGCACAACAGATCGCGGTGGCCGATGCCCGCGCCGCCGGCGCGCCCGCGAACGCCTCCAGCACCGCGGCCTCCAGCACCGCGCCAGCGCAGACGCCGCAGGGTGTCTCACTGCAGGTGGACGTTACCCTGGCAGCCAGGCTCAAGGACAAATTGGCCAAGGGCGATGTGCTGTATGTCTATGCGCGCGCGCCGGACGGGCCGCCGATGCCGCTGGCCGTGGCCAGGATCGATCCCGCCAGGTTCCCCGCCACCGTTACCCTGACTGATGCCATGGCGATGACGCCAGCGCTCAAACTATCCGGCGCCGCGCAAGTCTTCGTCGGCGCGAGAATCAGCCACGGCGGCCAGCCGACCGCCCAGGCTGGCGACCTGGAAGGCGATGCCGGCGTGGTCACGGTCAAGCGCAAGACACCAGTCAAGATCACCATCGACAAGGTGCATTGACGATGGGCGACGCACGCCGCTCGCTCCCGCTGCCCTCACCGTTTCCGATGAAGCGCGGCGGCGAACTGCATGGCGCCCATGTGGCCTACGAGACCTGGGGCACGCTGAATGCAGCACGTGACAACGCCGTGCTGGTGCTTACCGGCCTGTCCCCCAGCGCGCACATGACCTCGTGCGCGCAAGATCCCAGCCCGGGTTGGTGGGAAGAAATGGCGGGCCCCGGCAGGGCGATCGACAGCAACCGCTGGTTCGTGATCTGCGTGAATTCACTGGGCAGCGACAAGGGCTCCACCGGCCCCGCCTCCATCAACCCTGCCACCGGCGAGGCTTACCGGCTGGACTTCCCCGAACTGGCGCTGGAAGACGTGGCCAACGCGGCGCACGCGGTCGTGGAAGGCTTCGGCATCGAGCATCTGGCCTGCCTGATCGGCTGCTCGATGGGCGGCATGAGCGCACTGGCCTACATGCTGCTGCATCCGGGCAGCGTGCGTGCGCACATCAGCGTGGACACGGCGCCGCAGGCGCAACCGTTCGCGATCGCGATCCGCTCGCTGCAACGGGAGGCGATCCGGCTCGATCGACACTGGAACGAAGGCGTCTACGACGACGAAAACTACCCCGAGATCGGCATGAGCATCGCACGCAAGCTCGGTGTGATCACCTATCGCTCCGCGATGGAATGGAACGGACGCTTCGCCCGCATCCGGCTCGATCCCGAACAGCGCGAGGACCAGCCGTTCGGCCTGGAATTCCAGGTCGAGTCGTATCTGGAAAGCCACGCCCAACGCTTCGTGCGCAACTTCGACCCCAACTGCTACCTGTACCTGTCGCGCGCCAGCGATTGGTTCGACATGGCCGAATACGGCCACGGCAGCGTGCACGAAGGGCTCAAGCGCATCCGCATCGAACAGGCCATGGTGATCGGCGTCAGCACCGACATCCTGTTCCCGCTGCAACAGCAGGAACAGATTGCCGAAGGCCTGCAGGCCGCCGGTGCGCGGGTGGAATTCGTGGCGCTGGATTCGCCGCAAGGTCACGACGCCTTCCTGGTCGACATCGACAATTACAGCCGCGCGATCGGTGGCTTCCTGACCCGGCTCGCGCTGCCGTGAACCAGCCGCCGCGGCCCCGGCGGGAGTCAGCCTCGGGCGCGATACGCTTGCCCTGACAGTCGCGGCTGAAGTCCCCTGCAGGCTTGCTGGCGAGTCGGAAAGGCCCGTCGGGCTGGCCCGACGCGCGCTGGAAACCAACAGCCAACCCCAAACTCTCCACCCTTGATCGTGCCGAGGGCTCGGCACCCATGAGCTCGACCTGTCGGCCCAGACCAGCCTGAGCGAATGATTCGAAACATACCATTGACAAATAAATGATATGTTTGATATCAATCGCAACTACGGGCTGTCCGTATCTCTGGGGAAGCATCATGAACAAGCGTTGCTCGCCGCACTTCCATCGTCATATCTGCCTGGCCATCGCCCTGGCGCTTGCCGGTCCGTTGTGCGCCCACGCGCAGTCCACGGGCAGCGACGATCAGACCACCACGTCGCGAGCCGAGCACGCTGTCGAAGGCCAGCAACCGGCCGACCAGCCAGCCAGCGCCGACGCGAAGCACGCCCCATCGCGGGCAGCCGGCACGGAACCCACTCAATTGGGCGCCATCATCGTCACCGCGAACAAACGCGACGAACGGTTGCAGGACGTGCCCATGGCCGTCTCGGTCCTGACCGAAGCGCAACTGAACCGGCAGAGCGCCAACAGCTTCGCCGATTACGCCACCCAGGTGCCCGGCCTCAACACCATTTCCTCAGGCCAGGGTTGGACGCAACTGGTATTGCGCGGAGTGACCTCGGGGAGCCACCAGCCCAACGCCACGGTCGGCACCTATATCGATGACACACCGTTTGGATCGAGCTCCGTCTACGCGGCGGGCAGCATGCTGACGCCGGACATCGATCCGCACGATCTGGAGCGTATCGAAGTGCTGCGCGGCCCCCAGGGCACGCTATACGGATCGAACACCCTGGGCGGACTGGTCAAGTTCGTCACCACGCCGCCGGATACCACCCAGACCAGCGCCTATGCCGGGATCGATGCCAACAGCGTCGCCGGTGGCGGCAGCGGGTTCGGCACGCATGCCACGCTGAACCTTCCGTTGGTCGACAACACCCTGGGGCTGCGCGTCAACGCCTACACCCGCACCGATCCCGGCTACATCGACAACGTCACGACCGGGCAAAAGGAGGTGAACGAGGCCAAGGTCAGTGGCGGCCGTGCGCAGTTGCTGTGGACGCCCGACGCCAAGGTTTCGGTGCGCTTCTCGGCACTGGCGCAGAACCTCAGCAGCGACGGCCTCGCCAATGGCGGCATCGACCTCGACCCGGTCACGGTGCAACCGGTCTACGGTTGGCGTGAACAGGCGCGGGCAGCCAGTACCGGCCTGTTCAACGTCAAGTACCGTCTCTACGACCTGTCGGTGAACGCCGATCTCGGCTGGGCCAGGTTCATCTCCACCAGCAGTTACGGCACGCTCCGCCTCAACGAGAACCTCGACTTCACCTCGCAGTTCGGCCCGTTGTTGAATCCGATCTTCGGCCTGTCCAATGGCGGGTATGCGGAGTTGCAACAGATTGCGCTGAACAAGACGACGCAGGAGTTCCGCCTGCAATCGCCTGAAGACCAGGCCTGGGAATGGCGCGCGGGGATGTTTTACACGCGTGAGCACACGACCGACCAGCAGGACATCACCAGCTTCGACGCCACCACTGGCATTCCCATCGCGTTACCGCCATTGGGCACCGTGGCGGTGGGCCCGGCCGACTTCACCGAGTGGGCGGGTTACGGCGATCTCACCTGGCACGCCACCCCGAAACTGAGCATCCTGGTCGGCGCCCGCTACAGCAGCGACCGCACCACGTATTCGCAGACCTCCCACGGCTTGCTGATCGGAGACATCGCATTCACCACCCGCAGCAGCGATCGTCCAGTCACCTACCTGTTCAACCCCAGCTACAAGTTCACCGACAACGTGATGGGTTACGCACGCGTGGCCTCGGGTTTCCGCCCCGGCGGCGCGAACGTGGGCGTGCCGCCCGGCCTCGGCGCACCGCAGACATTCGAGCCCGACAAGCTGGTGAACTACGAACTTGGCCTGAAATCGCTGATGCTCGACAAGCGCATGAGCGTGGACGTCAGCGCGTACTACATCGACTGGAGCAAGGTGCAGCTGACCACCATCAGCGGCGGCATCGGCTTCCTGGCCAACGGGGGCAAGGCGGATATCTGGGGTGCCGAGGCGAGCTGGCGATACAACCTTGGATCAGGGTTCACGCTGTGGTCGAACGCCACCTATACCAAGGCCGAACTGGCGGAGAACACGCCGGCCGGCAGCGTCTACGGCATCAAGGGTGACGCCCTGCCGTACGTGCCGAAGTGGAACGCCAACCTGGGCGCGGATTACAACTTCCCGATGGGCGGCTGGTCCGGCTTCATCGGCGGCAACTTCAGCTTTGTCGGCTCGCGTGCCGGGGACTTCAACCCGGTGCCCGGTCCGCGCGTGCAGTTGCCCGGCTACAACAACGTCAATCTCTATGCCGGCGCCTACGTCGCCAGTTGGACTGTCAAGGTCTACGTCAAGAACCTGGCGAACAAGCACGGCATCACGTCGGCATGGCCGGAGACGCTCAACCCCATCGCCAGTCCCTTCAATGCCACCGTGCAGACGCCGCGCACCATCGGCATTTCCGCCAGCGTGGATTTCTAAGCCGTCGTTCTCCTCGAACTCAGCACAGGAACCATGGCATGAATGGATGGATAAAACGCTGGGTGGGCCTGCTCGCCGGTTTCGGCATCAGCGCCGCCATGGCGCAGGCATTGCCTGTGCCATCGGCGGACACCCCGGTAGCGCCAGCCGTCAGCACGACAACTACCGCTCCCGCTTTGACCGCAACCGACCTCGGTGCCTTCTTCGATGGATTGATGCCCTTCGCGCTCCGTCGCAGCGACATCGCCGGCGGTGTGGTCGTGGTGGTCAGGGACGGCAAGGTGCTGTTCGCCAGTGGCTATGGCTACGCCGACCTGGCCAAACGCACACCGGTGTCTCCGCAAACCACCCTGTTCCGGCCGGGATCCACCTCCAAGTTGTTCACCTGGACCGCCGTGATGCAGCTGGTCGAGCAAGGCAAGCTCGGGCTGGATCGCGACATCAACGATTACCTCGATTTCAGGATCCCGCCCTACGACGGCAAGCCGATCACGCTGCGCAACCTGATGACCCACACCCCGGGGTTCGAGGATTCCGCCAGGGACCTGATGCCGGCCGCGGCCACCGACGTGAACCTGGAGCGCTATCTCAAGTCGCACATCCCGGCGCGCATTTTTCCGCCGGGAAAGATCGTCGCCTATTCCAACTACGGTGCCGGGCTGGCCGGCTATATCGTGCAGCGCGTCTCGGGTGAACGCTTCGAGGATTACATCGCGCGCCATATTTTCCAGCCACTGGGCATGACCCACTCGACCTTCGCGCAACCGCCACCGCCCGCGCTCGCCGCGCTGTTGTCGAAGGGCTACCACACCGCGTCGGACGGGAAACCGCAACCGTTCGAGTTGATCGATCCCGCACCGGCCGGTGCGATGACCACCAGCGCCATGGACATGGCCCGTTTCATGATCGCGCAGCTTCAGGACGGTCGCTACGCCGACGCGCGCATCCTGCAGACCGCCACGGCGCGGATGATGCACAGCCAGCAGTACACGCCGGCGCCGGGCATGCCAGGTTTCGACCTGGGCTTCTACCAGGAAGACCGCAACGGCTTGCGCATCATCGGCCATGGCGGCGACACGGTGCTGTTCCACAGCGACCTGCACCTGCTGCTCGACCAGGACGTCGGCATTTTCATGTCCTTCAACAGTGCCGGGAGCAGCGCCGCAGGTGGCACCCGGATGTTGCGCGCCGCGATCTTCCACGCTTTCCTCGACCGTTATTTTCCCTGGTCCGCACCGATCCAGCCTGCGTCATCGAGCGCCAAAACGGATGCCGCCCGGGTCACCGGCTGGTACCAGCCCAGCCGCCGCAATGACAGTGCCCTGCGCCTGCTTTACCTGACCGCGCAAACCCAGGTCGCGTCGGCACCGGATGGCACGCTGAGCGTATCCATGCTGACCGACGATGCCGGCAAGCCGCTGCACTGGCGCGAGGTCGGCCCGCTGCACTATCGCCAGGTGAACGGTCCGGACCGGCTCGATTTCGTCACCCATGAAGACGGCAGCATCCGCTACTGGACCACCGACTACATCCCGCCGATCGAGGTATTCCAGCCCGTGCCCGGGCGCCGCAGCCTGGGCAGTGTGGCGCTGTTCGCCGGCCTTGCCACCCTGATCGTGCTGGCGTCGCTGGTGGTGTGGCTGGGCGGGTGCTGGATACGTCGCCACCATCGATCGACGCTGGTCCTGCCACGCGGCCTGCGGCGCACCCGCCTGCTGTCACGACTGGGCGCGCTGGCCCTGGTGGTGGTCGTCGTCGGCTGGATCCTGCTGACCGTCAACGTCGCCATCGATCCGACATTGCTCCTGCAAGGCACGGCAACGCCGTGGATGGTTCTGCTCTACGTGCTTGGCGTGGCGGCCCTGCCTGGCGTCGTCGCCTTCCTCGTGCATGCACGGCACAGCTGGCGCGCCGCGCCGCGCCGTTGGCTGCTGTGCACGGGCGAAACCGTGCTGGGGCTGGCCGCGATTTACCTCGGCTGGTTCATCGTGGCCTTCGGCCTGGTCAGCTTCAACACGCACTTCTGAAGGGGAATCCACGATGTCGGTACAGCATGCTCCGCTGAAGCTCGGCGCGCACATCGAAAAACTGCCGCTGATGCAGACGTTCCATATCACCGGCTATACCTTCACGGAATGCGAGATGCTTGTCGTCCGCCTGCAGGACGGCGACCTCACGGGAATCGGCGAAGGACTGGGCGTCTATTACCACCAGGACACGCCGACCTCGATGCTGGCGCAGATCGAGGCATTGCGCGACACCATCGAACGCGGCGTCACGCGCGAGCAATGGCAGACGCTGCTGCCCGCGGGAGGAGCGCGCAACGCGCTCGATTGCGCGTTATGGGACCTGGAGGCCAAGCGCCAGGGCAAACCGGTCTGGCAACTGGCCGGCATGCCGCCGCCCCGGCCTTTGCTGACCACCTACACGCTGAGTGCCGACGCCCCGGACGCGGTGGCGGAGAGCGCGCGCCGTTTCAGGGATGCGCGCGCGCTGAAGCTCAAGCTCAGCAATGACCAGCACAACGCGGAACGCATACGCGCGGTCCGCGCGGCCTGCCCCGATGCCTGGCTGATGGTCGATGCCAACCAGGGCTTCACCCGTGAGTCGTTCGCGCAGCTCGTGCCGACGTTCGTGGAAGCCCGCGTCGCCATCGTGGAGCAACCCTTCCCCGTCGGCTCCGAGGCGTGGCTCGACGATCTGGATTGCCCGGTACCTCTTGCCGCTGACGAGAGCGTGCAGGATCGGACGGATCTGCATAACCTGGTCGGTCGCGTGCAAGTGATCAATATCAAGCTGGACAAGTGCGGCGGTTTGACCGCGGCGCTTGCACTCGCGCGCGAGGCACGCGATCTCGGCTTCGAGCTGATGGTGGGCAATATGGGGGGATCGTCCTGGTCGATGGCGCCGGCGTTCGTGATCGGCTCCCTCTGTTCGGTCGTCGACCTGGACGGACCGACCATCATCCACACCGATCGCGAGCCGGCCGCAAGTTACCAGGATGGGCGCATCTGGTGCCCGGACACGGTCTGGGGCGGCCCGCAGACGGCCATGGCATGAGGCGCTGCTGAGTGCCAGCCGCCCCGTCCACCGCAGGCATTCCCGCGCGGGAACGCCAGTTCTTCGGCCATCCCGTCGGCCTGACCGTGCTGTCTCTCACCGAAATGTGGGAGATGTTTTCCTTCTTCGGCATGCGCGCATTGCTGGTCTATTACATGACAAGGCACCTGGACTTTGACCAGGAATATGCATCGCTGATCTATGGGGCGTACGCGGCCTTCGTGTACTTCACGCCGGTGTTCGGCGGCATCGTGGCCGATCGCTGGCTGGGCAAGCGCAACGCCGTCCTGATCGGCGGCGTGATGATGGCGCTGGGCCATTTCATGATGGCTTCCGAGCCGCTGTTCTATCCGGCGCTGACCACCATCGCGCTGGGCAACGGCTTGTTCCTGCCCAGCCTGGCCAGCCAGATCGAAGGCCTGTACCGCGGTGGGGACCCACGCAGCAAAAGCGCGTACAACATCTATTACATGGGGGTCAACATCGGCGCCTTCCTGGCGCCGCTGGTATGCGGCGCGCTGGGCGAAGCCTACGGCTGGCACTGGGGCTTCGCGGCCGCCGGCGTCGGCATGCTGGTCTCGCTGGTGATCTACGTGGGCGGCTACCGCCATCTGCCGCCCGAACCGGAACGCGGCGCACAAGCGCGCAAGGCGCGGCCGCCACTCGATCGCGCGGCGGTCGGGCGCTTCAAGCTGTTGCTCGGTATCGCCGCGATCATCGTGGTGTTTCGCGGTGCCTACGAGCAGGTCGGCAATACCATCGCCGTGTTCATAGCGCAGGGCGTGGATCGTCAGGTGACGGCCGGCTGGAGCATCCCGATGACCTGGTTCCAGGCGCTCGATCCACTGGTGGTGTTCGTGGCCACGCCGCTGTTGGTCGCGCGCTGGTCGCGCTTGGCCCGGCGTGGTATCGAGACGCCAGCGCTCACCAGGATGGCTTTCGGCGCCGCCGTGGTGGGACTGTCCTACCTGCTGCTGGCCGGCGTAGCCACGTGGACAGAAATGCACGGCACCCGCGCGCACTGGGCCTGGCTGGTCGGATGGTTTGCGCTGATGACCTTGGGCGAGCTGTACATCCTGCCGGTGGGGCTGGGACTGTTCGGTCGCATGGCACCCGAGGGCTTTCGCGCCACCTGCATCGCCAGCTGGTTCTTCGCGGGGTTTTTCGGCAATTTGCTTGCCGGCGCGCTGGGCACCTTGTGGAGTTTGCTGTCCCACGCAGGGTTCTTCGTGCTTATCGGCGGCACGGCCATCATCGCCGCCACGATGCTGTATATGCTCGGCCTGCGCGTCGGCTCGATGGAAAAACGCGATAATCCAGCCTCGACCACCCCGCTGTGCGGATGAACAGACGAAGATGACCAAGGATTTGAAGCAGAGGATCAAG
>DASRUB010000056.1:0-2188 GCA_035655635.1 Rhodanobacter sp.
TGATCGTCAAATCCTCAGCACCCACCGAAATCTTTGTCGCGGGAGAAGTGGGTACGCCGGGGGAATATTCGACCTCGGGCACGGCGCCGACACTGTCGCAGGCCCTGGCGCGCGCGGGCGGCGTGAAAATGAGCGGTGACGAGGACCGCGTGTTCATCATCCGGCGCAGGTCCAACGACACGCCGGAATTCCTCTCCACGCGTTTCCAGGACATCGTACGTGCGCACGACGCCTCAGCCGATATCAGGCTGGCACCGTTCGACGTCGTCTACGTGCCCCGCACCGGCATCGCCGAAGTCTACAAGTGGTACAATCAGCACATCCAGCAATTTGCCAACCCCACCTTCAATTTCAGCTATTTCCTCAATCCCTCCAGTGCCGCGGCGGCAATCACGCATTAACGGGATGCAACGTGGGACCTCGCGGTCGGGGCGCGGTTCATTTTTGACCATTTTTGGGTAACAGACGGCCGCGCGGAAGCGGCCGGCGGTTGAGGGTCGGACTGGGTCGGCGTGGCTGTTGTACGAGGGAGGCGGTCAGCCTCCCCGGTTCAGGCGTGCTGGTTTTGCAGCGGTCCGAGGCCCAGCAGCGTCAGCCAATGCGGATGGCTTTCGCCGGTCATCAATTCTCGCGGGCTCTTGCCGACGCGCTCGGCCAACTGGCTGCGCATGAAGCGCCGATGGTTGAGGAAGAACCGCAACAAATCCAAGTATGAGCTACCCAGGTGGCGGCGCAGCGTGAAGTAGTTGCGTAGCCGCGAGTTGAGGTTCTCCACCAGCGAACTGCTGCGCGGGGTCCGCGCCATGGCTTGGCTCACCGCTTTGAAGACGGCGCGGAACTTGTCGCCGATGTTCGCCCGAAGCCGGTTCCATCCCTGCCAGTACGCGGTCGAGGTGTTGGGCAGGCGGTGCAGCAGGCAGGCTTCGCGCACGAGGGACTGCGATATCTCGAGGCTCCCCGCGATGCCGGACAGTTTCTTGTCGAGCACGCCGGCGAAGGCGAGCAGATCATCGCGCTGGTTGCGCAGCGCGACACGCACCGGGCGGATGCGCCGCGCATCCTCCGGCTCGAGACGCTCCAGTTCATCGGTGATGAAGTCGAACAACTCCCGCCGCGTGGCCCGGTCCGGACCGGCCAGCGCCAGAACGTCGTGGCTCAGCCATTGGACGAGGGTGCGGATACCGCGGCCCAGTTCACGCGCCCGGGTTTCGGCTTGCCGTGCCAGCGCCAGTTCGGTGACGAACGCCTCGTTCGGATCAGGCTGATCCGCACGGCCGGGCTTGGACTCCAGGTTTTCACGCCGCGACCTGGCGCCCTTGGCGATGCGCGACAGCGTATTGGCGAGGCCTTCGCATTGGTGGATGATGTGAAAGACATCGCCATGGCACGGCGTGTCTCCCCAGGCGGCCTTCTGCCCAGCACGCAGGCCCTGCCCGGCATCGGCGATCGTATAATCGGGGTTCAGTCCCTGCTGGGCGGCGTCAAGCAGATGTACGCCCCAGGTGTCGGCGTCGCGGTGCTGCTCCGCGGCCAGGAGATAGCAATAGGTCGATTGGGCGCAGACGCCGGCCAGAACCGGCTTTCCGGCGTGGAAGAGCTCATCATGCAACCCGGTGCGAATGCTCGACAGGTCCTGCGTGCCGTTGATCACGCCGGCCTGCTCCGCGGCCGAACGGAGCACGTTGTGGATGGTGCCGATGCTGATCGGCCAGCCCAGCAAATCGCGCATGAATTCGATAATGCCGAGATACGAACTGCGGCACATCAGCGCCAGTGCGACGATCACTTGGCGCAGCCATCGCTTGGTGACCTGTACCTGGAATAGCACCGTATCGTCCGTGGCAGCGGAGAGGAAAGCGTCATCCAGAGCGTGACGCGCCTTGTTCGCTTGCTGGTAAACAAATTTGCGGCTCACCCCGTGCCGGGTAGACAGATCGCTAACCGTCGCCGATCGCGCCAACGCCTGAACGGCCAAGTCCTTGCGGTCATCCCCTGGCATCGTCGCTGCTGCCCCGACGCATCGATCCATCTCGCACCCCGACTGAAAAAAGTCAGGGTGTCACCATCCGCTCCCGGCCTCGTCAACCCAGTTCAGTGTGACCTTGGTTTGAACCAGGCCGGGCTTTGCATGAAGAAGTCCGAGAACGTCGCCATGCCGATGTCGTCCATGGAATAGGACGTGTTGGTC
>DASRUB010000057.1:0-2906 GCA_035655635.1 Rhodanobacter sp.
CACCGGCGAGCGCGGCGGCATCACCTGCGTGGGCGACGACGACCAGTCGATCTATGCCTGGCGCGGCGCGAACCCGGAGAACATCGACCAGCTCGGCCGCGACTGGCCAAACCTGCGCGTGATCAAGCTGGAGCAGAACTACCGCTGCGGCAAGCGCATCCTGCGTGTGGCCAATGCGCTGATCGCGAACAACCCGCACCTGCACGAAAAGAAGCTGTGGAGCGAGCACCCGGAGGGTCTGCCGATCCGCGTACTCGAATGCAGGGAAGCCGATCACGAGGCGGAGCACGTCGCGGCGATCGCCACCACGCTGGCCGAGAAGCACAAGGCGCGCTGGCACGACATGGCGATCCTGTACCGCGGCAACTTTCAGGCGCGGCCGCTGGAGAAGGCGCTGCGCCTGGCGCGAATTCCGTATCACCTCACCGGCGCGCTCTCCTTCCTCGATCGCGCCGAGGTGAAGGACTTGCTGTGTTACCTGCGCCTGCTGACCAATCCCAGCGATGATGCCGCCTTCCTGCGCGTGGTGAACGTGCCCAAACGCGAGATCGGCGCGACCACGCTGCAGAAGCTGGGCCAGATCGCTCAATCACGCCATTCGTCCCTGCTCGACGCCACCCGCAGCGACGGCGTGCTTCGTCAACTTACACCGCGGCCCGCCGCGGCGCTGGCCTCGTTCGCGAACCTGCTCGACGAGCTGCGTAGCGCGTCCCTGCATGAGAACGCCGCCGACCTGGTCGAGATGATCCTGAAACGCACCGGCTACGCCGCACAGATTGCCACCAGCACGCCGGATGCCAGCGCACGCGATCGCAAGCTCGGCAATCTCAAGGAACTCGCCGACTGGTTCCGCGCCATGCAGAAAGGTGGCAACACCGCTGGCGATCTGGCCTCGCAACTGGCCCTGCTCAGTCACGCCGACCGCGACGAGCCGGGCAACGCGGTGCGCATGATGACCCTTCATGCGGCCAAGGGGCTGGAGTTCCGCTTCGTCTTCATCGTCGGCTGCGAAGACGGCACCTTGCCGCACGAAGGCGCGATCGACGAGGGCCGCATCGAGGAGGAACGCCGCCTGATGTACGTGGGTATCACTCGCGCCAAGGAGCTGCTAACGTTGTCCTGGTCCGCGCAGACCAAACGCTACGGCGACATCCACCGCAACCAGCCCAGTCGCTTCCTCAACGAATTGCCGCAAGAGGACCTGCACTGGCAGGGCAAGGATGCGAAGGCCGACAAGCAAGTGACCCGCGAAACCGCCGAGTCGCACATGGCGAAGATCGCCGCGATGCTGGGCGGTGGGTGACTTCGTACCCGTCACAGGCATTCCGCATGATCACGCTACAATCGGGAGCTCCCGCCGATTCGGCCTGGGCCACGTTGGTGCCTGCACGGTGACCCCCATCCCAGCCAGCAACCGGCGTACGCCCCGACCCGGCCGAGGAAGCCACCAAGATGCCCATGGTCCAGCCCGCCGAGCTCTATAACCAGCTGACCCGCGCTTTTGACCAGCGCGCCTGGTCCCAGGCGAAGGAGCTGGCCACCCGTCTGTTGCCGCTTGAACCACGCCATCCGGTGGTGAATTACATCGCCGGCATCGCCTGCATGGAATTGCAGCAATTGACACCGGCACTGGAGCACCTGCGCCTCGCCACAGTCATCGAACCCTCGCGTGCCGACTTCGCCGTGCATTTTGCCAAAGCACTCAGCCTGGCGCGCAGGAATCGAGATGCGAAGGCGGCGGCTGATCGGGCACGAACGCTGTCGGCAGGTAATGCTGCAATGCTGGATACGCTGGGGGTGGTTTACAACCACACAGGCGACTACGACCTGGCAGCTGTGATGTTTGGCGAGGCCGCGGCGATAGCGCCAAGGCACGCGCCTTTCCGCTACAACCTGGCCACTTCACTGATCGCCGCGGGCAATATCGATGCCGCGGAAACCGAGCTGGAGGTATGTCTGACCTTGGACCCGCATCATTGGCTGGCACATCTGACGCTGGCCCAACTGCGGCGCCAGACCGTCGAGCGCAACCACGTTTCACGGCTGGAATCGCTATTGCAGCAGGCCAACCAGAACGGCGCCGACAGCGAGGCATTGATGTGCCTGAACATGGCACTCGCCAAGGAAAAAGAGGATCTGGCCGATTACGCCAGCTCGTTCGGTCATCTGGTGCGCGGCAAGGCGGCCGGAGCCACGCGCCGCGAGTATTCCATCGAACGCGACGAGGCACTGTTCGCCGCGATCACGTCGGCGTTCCCGCAACCCATGCCGCCTGCGCCAGGCTGCGAGTCGGAAGAGCCCATCTTCATCATCGGCATGCCGCGCTCCGGCACCACCCTGGTGGAACGCATCATCTCCAGCCATCCGGACGTGCAATCCGCCGGCGAATTGTTGAACTTCGGCATGTCACTCAAGCATTTTTCCGGCAGCCAGACGCCAGCGCTGGTCGACGCCGCGACCATCGCGGCAGCGGGTCAACCCGATTGGCGCAAACTCGGTGAGACCTATCTCGACAGCACCCGCCCGGGCACCGGCAAAAAGCCTCGCTTCATCGACAAGCTGCCGCACAATTTCCTCTATGCGGGCTACATCGCCAAGGCATTGCCCAAGGCAAAGATCGTCTGCCTGCGACGCGACCCGATGGACACCTGCCTGAGCAACTTCCGGCAGTTGTTCGCACCAAAGTCGCCATTCTTCGACTACTCGTTCGACCTGCTCGACACCGGCCGCTATTACGTCCTGTTCGATCGCCTGATGGCGCACTGGCAAAAAGTGCTGCCGGGCCGGATCCTGGAACTGGACTACGAGGCGATCGTGGATTCGCAGGAGGCCTGCAGTCGCAGGCTGCTGCAACACTGCGAACTTGCATGGCACGACGAATGTCTGCAATTCGAACGCAACCCGTT
>DASRUB010000058.1:0-6668 GCA_035655635.1 Rhodanobacter sp.
TCCCGATTGACCAGCACCAGCGCGGACGATATGGGGTGCCGCGCCACCAGCCGGGCCAGCATCCCGGCTCAGAGGTCGTGAATAGTCCACGGGCCGACGTGGAGCCCAGTTTTTCCTTCCCCCGCGCAGCGGGTTGCCGAAGGGCGGAAGGAGGCGTTTTTCGCCGTGCAAAAGCAGAATCAGGAGCACCCCCATCCGCCTTCGGCACCTTCCCCCGCTGCGCGGGGGAAGCAAGAGCAGTATTCACAGCCTCTCAATGGCGCTAGGGCTTAGCCCTGGACTTTGGCTTGGGTTTGAGCATGGTGCCGGTGCATTTGGGCGAGCCGCAGCGGCATGCCCACAACTTCTTCAGCCGCGCCGTGTGCGGTATCTCGAGCACGATGCCGTAGTCGTAGGTCAGCTCTTCGCCGGGTTCGATACTGCGGACCGCCTCGATCATCACCTTGTCGCGGCGCGGATCGCCACTGGCACTTTCCTCGACCACCGCGCGGCAGTTCGGCGCGCAACTGTGGTTGATCCAGCGCGCTGTGTTGCCCTGCTGGTTGGCGTCGATGATGTAGTCGTCATTGAGCGTAAACAGAAAGGTGTGGCCGGTCTCGCCGCCGTCGCCATAAAGATCATCCGCCTCGGCGTGACTGAGCAGCTTGCCCTTGTACTCGATGATCTCCTCGCCCTTGTCAATTGGAGCAGCGGCGAACACGCCATTGCCATGGATGGGCGAGCGGCGGGCGACGAAGCGGCGTGGACGTGAAACCTGCGGCATGGAAAACTCTGCTGGCGTATCGGAAAGAACGACGATGATGCCGATTGCCACGCCGAATGGAAACCGCCGCGAACGATGAGCAGCAGAACGGACACCCACGATTCGCGAGTACCCGAATCCCGAATCCCCAATCCCGGCTTTCAACAGACGACTGTCTGGTCATCCCGAACTCCCAATCCCTGCTAAGATTCAAACAATCGTTTGAGGTGAGCCATGAAACGACTGCTACGCGGATTCCTGCTGATCCTGCTCGGCGCCGGGCTGGTCGCCTGCGGCCCGACCAGGAAGAGCGTGTTCCCACCCACGCTGAGCATCCAGCAACTGACCGTGCTGGCGAACGGCCAGTGGCGGGTGACCCTGCGCATCCAGAACAACAGCTACGGCGAGATGGATTTCAAGTCGCTGGAGGGGCAGTTGAAGATCGGCGCGTTGGCCCCGATCCGCGTGCACGCCACCTTCGAACTTGACATCCCCGAGCTGGCCGGTGACGTACTGCTGCTTGATGTACTGCCCACCGCCGCAATGAACAAGACCTTGCAGGCAGCCGCCGGCAAGGGCAGCGCCGGCTCGGTGGCATACCAGATCAAGGGCAGCGCCAGCGCCAAACCGGAACAGGAAAAGCGCGCCCGCGAGTTCGATTTCGATGGCAACGGCTGGATATCGCCGGTACCGGGCATCCCCGACACCTGGCGCTGAGAGGCTGTGACACAACAGCCTCTCAGCCGGCCAAGGATGGCCGGGCGCGAATCGAGCACGCAAGTGCTTGATTCGCGTGAGCGAGTACGGGCTTGTACCGGACTCGCGACAGAAGAAAATCACAGGAAGTGATTTTTTTCACAAGCTCCAAGCCGCGCCTCACGACGACTCTTTGCAAGGAATCCCCATGACCGTTTACAAGGCTCCCCTCGACGACCTGCGCTTTGCCCTGTTTGACGTGCTCGGCGCCGAATCGACCCTGACTGCGCTGCAAGGCGGCGAAGGGCACAGCCGCGACCTGCTCGATGCCGTGCTGGAAGAAGCCGGTCGGCTCAGCGAGCAATTGCTGGCGCCCACCAACGCCCCCGCAGATGCCGAAGGTTGCCACTTCGACAAGGCTACCCGCGAGGTGACCACCCCCAAGGGTTTCAAGGAGGCGTTCCGGCAGTTTGCCGAAGGCGGCTGGACCAGCCTGACCAATCCCGAGGCCTACGGCGGCCAGGCGCTGCCCGGCGTGCTGGGCACCGCCACCACCGAAATCTTCCAGTCGGGCAACCTGGCCTGGAGCCTGTATCCGTTGCTGTCGGAGGGCGCCACCCACGCGCTGGAACAGCATGGCGAGGAATGGCAGCGCGAGCACTTCATGAAGCCGATCGTGGCCGGCCGCTGGACCGGCACGATGTGCCTGACCGAGCCGCAGGCCGGCTCCGACCTCGGCCTGCTCAAGACCCGCGCCGAACCGGGCAACGCCGATGCCAACGGCCGTCCAACCTACCGGCTCAGCGGCACCAAGATCTTCATCAGCGCCGGCGAGCATGACCTCGCCGAGAACATCGTGCACCTGGTGCTGGCGCGCCTGCCCGACGCGCCTGCCGGCAGTCGCGGCATCTCGATGTTCATCGTGCCCAAGTTCAAGCTCAACGTCGACGGCTCGCTGGGCGAACGCAACACCATCGCCGCCGGTGCGATCGAGCACAAGATGGGCATCCACGCCTGCTCCACCTGCGTGATGAACCTGGATGGCGCCGAAGGTTATTTGATCGGCAAGCCGCACAAGGGCCTGATGGCGATGTTCACCATGATGAATGCGGCGCGCCTGTCGGTCGGCGTGCAGGGCCTGGCGCTGGCCGAGCGTGCGCTGCAAAACAGCCTCAACTACGCGCGTGAGCGACTGCAGTCGCGTGCGCTCTCCGGTCCCGTGTTCCCCGACAAGCCAGCCGACAATTTGCTGGTGCAGCCGGACGTGCGCCGCATGCTGCTGACCCAGCGCGCGTTCGTGGAAGGCTCGCGCGCACTGGTGCTTTACACCGCATTGCAGACCGACATCGAGCACCGCGATGCCGATGAAGCTGCACGCAAGAAGGCCGGCGAACTGGTCGCGTTCCTGATCCCGATTGCCAAGGGCATGGTCACCGAGCTGGCGCAGGAGTGCACCAAGGAAGCACTGCAGATCTACGGCGGCCACGGTTACATCGCCGAGAACGGCATGGAGCAGTTCGTCCGCGACGCGCGCATCATCACGCTGTACGAAGGCACCACCGGCATCCAGGCGGCCGATCTGCTCGGTCGCAAGATCCTCCAGCTGCAGGGTGTGGGTTTCAAGCATTTCCTGGAGGAGATCAGCGCGTTTTGCCAGCAGCACGCCCAGACCGAATCGCTGAAGACGTTCATCGGCCCGCTGGCCGTGGCCACGCGCAACTGGAGTGATCTGACCCTGGCGCTGGCAGAGCGCGCCCGGGCCAACCCGGAGGAACTCGGCGCCGCCGCGAACGACTATCTGTATTACTCCGGCTATGTGGCGCTGGCCTATCTGTGGGCACGCAGTGTGCTGGCAGTGGAAACCAGCACGCAATCGACCGCCTTCAAACAGGCCAAGCGTGACACGGCGACGTTCTATTTCGCCCGCATCCTGCCGCGCACCCTGATGCATCAGGCCGGCATCGAGGCCGGCGTGGCAAGCTTGCCGACGATCGATTGAAGAAAGCCACAGAAAGTGGTTTTTTTCACAAGCTCCGAGAGACTGTGAATAGTGCTCTTGCTTGAACTGATGCCATCCATGGCATCAGCCCTTCGGGCAGCGTTGCTGCTCAAGATGGCAATCCTGCCATCTCGTCCCCGCGCAGCGGGGGAAGGTGCCCGAAGGGTGGAAGGGGGCGCTTTTCGCCGTGCAAAAGCAGGATCAAGAGCACCCCCAACTGCCTTACGTGCCGCTCCTGCGGCACGCCCTTCGGGCCGGCTTCGCCGTTCGCTTCGGCATCCTGCCTTCGCAGTCGGCACCTTCCCCCGCTTCGCAGGGGAAGGAAAAACCGGGTTCCCCGACAGGCGGTCGACTATTCACGAGCTCTGAGACGTCAACCATCTCCAGACCACAAAGCGCGGGAAATCCCGGGTTTTGTGGTCTTCACGCACATGATGGCAATCGGCGATTCCGCCTCGATGGCGTGACCGGTCTGGGTCAGGTCAGGTGCCGAAGCGTGTCACGTTTGGCTCAAGCACGACATCGCGCCCGCCATGGCGACTTACCCAGCGCTGACTTCCAGGAACGTCTCGCCGCGCATGCGCAGAAACTGCTGGACCAGCGCATCGTGGATGGGCGCAGCCTGCATCAGCTCGCGGGCCAGCGCCGCCTGCGCTGCGGGCACGCTTGATGGTGCCGGCATGACCGCAGCGGTGGGAACAGCCCGTACGACCCTCGGCGCAGGCCGGTCGGCCTGGGGAAGTTCGACGTCGAGCAGGTGAGTGATGTCATAGGCCATGTCGTTCATGCCTGAGGTAATGCAACAGGCTTGCCAACTCTCCGTGGCCGCACCCGGATCGACTCGGGAAAGCCAGCCCTGGAGGGGAGCTGTCACCCGGTCACGCTCCCGCCGCGCTCCTCGATCAGGGCCAGCTATAGTGGCCCGACCGCGCATCGCACCCATGCGCACGCGGCCCCGCACCACGGATGACGCATCCTCACGGGAGACAACAATGAAGTGGTTACTGGCGTTCGTGGCGGGCTTCTTCTCCACCCTGATATTCCATCAGGGCCTGTTGGAATTGCTGCATCTGGTCGGCGCGTTTGCGCGACCGGCCTGGAACGTGACGGCGGTGCCGCCGCTGGGCGTGCCGGCGGTGATCTCACTGGCATTCTGGGGTGGCTTGTGGGGCATCGTCCTGTGGGCGCTGATCCGCCACCTGCGCGGCGGCCGGCGCTGGCTGTGGGCCGCCATCTGGGGCGCGTTGCTGCCAAGCATCGTCGCGCTGTTCGTGGTGTTTCCGCTCAAGGGCGGACCGATCGGCGGCGGCTTCGACCCGAAACTCATCGTCGGCGCGCTGCTGCTCAACGGCGTGTGGGGGCTCGGCGTGGTGGCGCTGATGAAGTTGTACCGGCAGAGCTGAGGCAACGCGCAAAAACGTGATCGCGCCGAGATGCGGCGCGATCACGTCGTGTACCTGCGCGTATCCGGGACAGGGGCAAGCTGGCGCTTTGGCTGGCGCCACGCGTGGAGGCGCAGGCTGCGTCGTCGCCCCGCCATTCCGTGTCAATGCGACGTGCGAGTCGTCCTGGGCGCCATCGTGGATCAAGCCGGCGGTGGTTTCACCACCACGATCTGTACCCTGAACTGCTGTGGCGGTTTTGGTCCCCGCCCGCCTGGGGCATGGGCCTCGATGTTGATGCTCTTGATATCTGCGAGGTCAAAGCTGTGCGTGATGAGCTCCGGCGTGCAGCCGACGAGGGGTTGCTTGCTGGGTTTTCTTTCCATGTCATCCTCCTGGTGGATGCCCGTTGTTCGGGCGCGGGGCGGGCGGTTCCGCGTTCGGATTTTTCCCGGAAGCCGCGGTCGGAGAGAGCAGGCCGAGGCGACGGAACGTGAGATTGCTGGCGATCTGCGTGTCGGCGATGCCGGCAGCTCGTGCGGTCGCCAGCCTCTGGCGCGCCTGCGCGATGTCGCCCAGCAGGGCAAGCGTTTCCGCATTCGTCAAGGCCACTTCGCCAGGTTGGCCGGGCAGCGATTCAGCACGCTTGACCAGCTTGCGGGCGCTGGCCGCGTCGCCCAACATGACCCTGTAGAAGCCCAGCGACGCAACCGCGCGGGCATCGTCCGGCTTGATTCGCAGGTAACTCTCGGCGCGTGCCGCTGCCTGCTGATATGCCTTGTGCGTCTCCGCGGCGCCACCCTGCCCATCCGCGCTCAACGAGTCACCAAGATTGCCCCAAGTCACGAAATTCTGTGGGTCCAGCGCAATCGCCCGGCGTTGCAGATCGACCGCCGCCGCATAATCACCGGACTGGTACCTGAGCGTGCCGAGATTGGTCAGGGTATCAGTCGCCGGCTCGATGGCGATCGACTGCGCCAGCGCCTTCGCGGCATCGGCATTGTTGCCCGCTTCCATGTACAGCGCCCCCAGCGTACCCCAAAAGTTGGCGTTACCCGGTTGCAGATCCAGTGCATGACGGTAGGAGGCCACGGCATCCTTTACGTGCCCATCGAGATACTGCTGATAGCCGATCTGCGCCAGCACTTTGGGATTGTCCGGGCTCAGTTGCAGCGCCTGCTGAAACTCCGCCAGGGCCAGTTTGTGCTGGCCCTTCGCCGCATAGACCTGGGCGGCACCGACATGTGCACGGACCTTTTGCATCGGTGCCCGCGCGCTACGGCGGTAGTATTGCAACGCGCGCTCGTCGTCCCCGCTTACGCGGTACAGATCCCCCAGCGCCAGGTCCACCTCGGCCAATGTCGGATCCATTTGGGCAGCGCGCTGGCACGCGAGCTGGGCGTTCTTGAACGCCTCGACACTGTGAGCACTCTCGAAGCGCCAGATTTCAGCACGGCAAATCCCCGCCTGCGCTTTCGCAAACCCGCTGTCCTGCTTCAGCGCCTGGCCGAAGCGCTCGATCGCCTGGTTGGCCGTGTCGGGCGAGGCACGGCGGTTCAGCAGGGTCAGGCCTTGCAGATAGCTGTCGAACGCGGCCTCGTTGTGGGTGGGTGTCAGCCGTTTCGCCAGGGCTTCGCGCCCGCCGGGGATCGTCCCCAGCAGCGCATGCACGACTTCGCTGGCGATCTCGCTCTGGGTGGCAAACACGCCGGACAGCTCCCGATCATACGTATGGCTCCACAGAGTGAAGCCGGTGGCCGTGTCGGACAGGTGCGCCGTGATGCGCAGGCGCGACCCCTCGCGGCGCACGCTGGCATCCAGGATCGTGGCCACGCCGAGCCGGGTGCCG
>DASRUB010000059.1:0-3525 GCA_035655635.1 Rhodanobacter sp.
TCGGCCAGCATCTCGGTCCACAGGTAGGCGTAGTAGCCGGCGGCGTAGCCGTTGCCCCAGATGTGCTGGAAGTAGCTGGAGCGGTAGCGCGGCGGCACGTAGCTCAGGTCCACGCCATCCTTCTTCAGCGAGGCCGCTTCGAACTTGTCCGCATCCTGCAGTGGCGCATCGGCGCCGAGCATGTGCCAGTTCATGTCGAGCATCGCGGCGGCGACCAGCTCGGTCATGTTGTAGCCGGAGTTGAATTTCCCGGCCTTGGTCATCTTGTCGACCAGCGCCTGTGGCATCGGCGCGCCGGTCTTGTAGTTCTTCGCGTAGTTGGCGAACACCTTCGGATTGGTCGCCCAGTGCTCGTTGAACTGCGACGGGAACTCGACGAAGTCGCGCGCGGTATTGGTGCCGGACAGGGTTGGATACTGCTCGTCGGCGAACATGCCGTGCAGCGCGTGGCCGAACTCGTGGAACATGGTGATCACGTCGTCGAACGACAGCAGCGCCGGCTGGCCTGCGGCCGGCTTGGTGAAGTTGGCCACGTTGTAGATCACCGGCTTGGTATTCATCAGCTTCGACTGGCCGACAAAGTTGTCCATCCAGGCGCCGCCGCCCTTGTTGTCGCGCTTGAAGTAGTCGCAGTAGAACAGCGCCAGCGATTTGCCGTCCTGGTCGAACACCTCGAACACGCGCACGTCCGGCTGGTACACCGGGATGTCCTTGCGCTCCTTGAAGGTCACCCCGTAGAGCTGGTTGGCGGCGTAGAACACGCCGTTCTGTAGCACGTTGTCCAGCTCGAAGTACGGCTTGATCTGGTTTTCATCGAGGTCGTACTTCGCCTTGCGCACCTGTTCGGCGTAGTAGTTCCAGTCCCACGGCTGCAGCTTGAAGGTGGGCTGCTTGAGCGCCTTCTGGTCCTTGTCGATCTGCGCCTGGATGTCGGCCGCCTCGCGCGTGGCGCGCGCCACCGCGGCCGGCGCCAACTTGTCCATGAAGTCCATCGCCGTGGCCGGCGTCTTGGCCATCTGGTCGTCGAGCTTCCACGCGGCGTAGTCGGGGTAACCGAGCAGGGCCGCTTCCTGCGCGCGTAGCTGCGCCAGCCGCTCGATCGTCTTGCGGGTGTCGTTGGCGTCACCGCGCTCGGCGCGGTTCCACGACGCCTCGAACAACTGCTTGCGGGTGGCGCGCTCGCTCAGGTCCTGCAGCTCCGGTTGCTGGGTGGTGTTCTGCAACGACAGCACGTATTTGCCGTCTTGCTGGCGGTTCTTGCCGGTCTGCAAGGCGGCGGCAAGCTCGGCGTCGGACAACCCGGCCAGCTTGCTCTTGTCGCTGAACACGGGCGCGGCATCCTTGGTCGCGGCCAGCAGCATGTTGGTGAACGACGTGCTGAGGCTGGAGGCCTCCTGGTTCATCTTCTTCAGCTTGGTCTTGTCCGCGTCGGACAGCTTGGCGCCGGCGTGCACGAAGTCCTTGTAGACCACCTCGACCAGGCGCGCCGACTCCGGGTCGAGAGTGAGCTTGTCGCGTTGGTTGTAGACCGACTCGACGCGCTTGAACAGCTTGTCGTTGAGGTAGATCGCGTCCTGGTGGGCCGCCAGCTTCGGCGCCTCGTCCTTCTGCACTTTCTGCAGCGTGTCATCGGTGTTCGCCGCGGTGACTCCGTTGAACACGGCCATCACCCGGGTCAGCATGACACCGGATTTTTCCATCGCCACGTAGGTGTTCTCGAACGTGGCTGGCTCCGGGTTGTCGGCGATCTTCTGGATCTGGGCCAGTTGGCGCTGCATGCCCTCTTCGATCGCCGGCTGGTAATCCGCATCGGTGATCTTGTCGAACGGCGGCGCCTGGAACGGCAGCGTGCTGGCCTGGAAGAACGGGTTACTGGTCATGGCGGTGGCTGCTGCGGCGGTGCTGGCGGCCGCCACCGAAACGGTGGTCGCGGGGGTCGGGTTGGCGCCATTGGGTTGCTGCGAGCAGGCGGCCAGGGCGAGCGTGGTGGCAATCACAAGCATGCGGAGACGAAGCATCGGGTTTCCCTGAGGAGAGCGTCCGCGGCGGGACAGGATGGGTTGGCAATCCCCGACTGTACTGATACCGCTGCGAGTTTCCAAACGATCGCAGGATCATGTGCTCCGGGCCAGTCAGGCCGCCCGCATGTCGCGCAACTGCCAGGACGATCCGATCAGCAGGTAGAGCCGATGCCGCACCACGCTCATCGGCAGGCTGGTGTTGAGTTCCACATCGGTGTGGAGGTCGGCGACCTTCGCCGTCACCTCGGCGGCCGGGTCGGTGGTTCCAAGGCTGGTATCGATCGCCTTGGGATCGGGTTGCGCCGCGCGCCAGCGCTGGAACAGCCCGTCGCCGCGCAACGCCTGCTGCAACGCCGCAGCAAAATCATTCGGGCCGGCCCCGTCGTAACTGAAACGGGGGTCTTCGCCGCGCGCGTGGGCAAGGTCGGCGATGGAGAGGTAGTAGCGATTGCGGGCCATGTTGCCTCCAGGTGGTGGAATTGCGGTCGACCGTGAAGCGGATGGATCGCCGCCAGTCCATGCCGCCAGTCGACTCGGTCCGAGCGGGTCGGTCAGAGCGGGCGCGAGACTGGCCATGATGACTGAAAAGGCGTACACAAGCCTCTTGCTTGTTCGTGATGATAGAAGGGGATTCGCATGGCACGCGTGATGGAAGGTCGCTTGTTCATTCCTGCAGGCGGCGTCTTGTTCGCCGCGATAATGGCCCTGAGCGGCTGCTCCCCATCACCGGCGCCGTCAGCGACGCCGTCGGCGGCGACCGCGCCTGCGGCCGCGACAGCGCCCAGTGCGATGCCGGCGAGCGCGGCTCCGGCGCCGGCGGCCTCCGCAAGCACCCCGATCGCCGCCGGCAGCGGCACGCGGCTGCTGCGCTTCCCCGATGTTTGCGGCGACCGCGTGGCTTTCACCTACGCCGGCGACCTGTGGACCGCCTCGACCCAGGGCGGTACCGCCACCCGCCTCACCGCCGCGCCGGGCCTGGAAATGTCGGCGCGCTTCTCGCCCGACTGCAGGCAAATCGCCTTCACCGGGCAATATGGCGGCGACAGCCAGGTTTATGTGGTGTCCGCCGACGGCGGCGTCCCGACCCAGCTCACCTGGTACCCGGCGATGGGCCCGCTGCCGCAGCGCTGGGGCTTCGACAACCAGGTGTATGGCTGGACTCCGGATGGCAAGTCCGTGCTGTTCCGTTCGTGGCGCGACTCGCGCAACATTTCCGACCCGCGCGTGTTCACCGTTGCCGTGACCGGCGGCCTGCCGACCGTGATGCCGATGCCGCAATCGGGTACCGCGCGCTTCTCGCCGGACGGCAAGCAGATGGTGTATTCGCCCAAGTTCCGCGATTTCCGCGACTGGGATCGCTACCAGGGCGGCTGGGCGCAGGATCTGTTCATCTTCGACTTCGCGGCAAAGACCGCGAAGAACATCACCAACGACCCCAATACCGATCGCGACCCGGTATGGATCGGCAAGGACATCTACTTCCTGTCCGACCGCGGCCCGCATC
>DASRUB010000060.1:0-2838 GCA_035655635.1 Rhodanobacter sp.
AGATTCATTCCGGCGGTGACGCCGCCGAGCTTGTCCTTGCTGGCCTCAGCCACCTTGTTCACCGCGTCGTTGACGGCGGCGGCGACCAGATCCTCCGCCATTTCAGGATCATCGGCAAAGGTCTGCCGATCGATCTGCACCCGACGCACTTCGTGGGCGCCGGTCATCACCACGCTGACCAGGCCGCCGCCGGCGCTGCCGGTGACTTCGAGTTTGGCGATTTCCTCCTGCGCGCGCTTCATGTCTTCCTGCATGCGCTGGGCTTGCTGCATCAATTGACCGATCTGTCCTTTCATCACACGACTCCGGGTTCGTTGCCCAAGGTTTGATTGCCCAAGGTTAATTACCCAGGGGTTTGACGGATTGCGGTACCACGCGCGCGCCAAAATCGCGCTTCAAGGTCTGCACCAGCGGATCGTCCTCGATCGCCTGCTCGGCTGCCGCCTGGGCGCTGCTGCGCACCTGCGCGGCGCGTGCTGCCGGGGTCTGCGTCGTCGCGGCCTGGTTCTGGCTGACGAAACGCAGGCGGATGCGCTCGCCCATGGCCTCGCCGATGCGCTCTTCCATCTGGCTGACCATCGGCTCCACGGCCATGCCCATGTGGGTCGGCTGCAACGCCAGCACCAGGGTCTGCCCATCGCGCTCGCGCAGTACGGCATTTTGCGCCAGCACGCTGAACGGACCGCGCAGGCCGGCCCGCTCGATCAGGGCCTCCCAATCCGGCAAGCCATGGGCATCCCGGGCGATCGGCGCAGGTGCCGGCCGGTCCGGCATGGACACGGCAGGCGGCGCCGCGGGCGAGGCTTGCTGGCGTGGCGCAGGAGCTGGCGTCCTGGCCGGCGTTGCCGGCGTGGAGGACGTGCGTGATGGCGCGCTGACCGATGCAGGGCTCGCGGGTATCGGTCGCGAGGCACGCTCCGTCGGAACGGCATCACCTGGACGGAACGCCAGCATCCGCAACAGCGCCATCTCGAAGCCCGTGCGCGCATCCGGTGCCAACAGCAGATCGCGCCGACCCGACGTGGCAATCTGGTAGTACAGCTGCACGTCTTCAGGAGGAATCCGCTCGGCAAGCGCCATCAGCGCGGCATCATCATCGCCGTCCTGCTCCGGCCGGTAGCCGGGCACCAGCTGGATCAGTTGCAGCCGATGCAGGACGCTGGCGACATCGTCCAGCACCCCGCCGAAATCCGGGGAATACGAGGCAATCTGGCTGCATTCGGCCAGCAAACGATCGCCATCGCCATCAGCCAGCGCATCCAGCACGCCAAGCACCTGGCCACGCGCCACGCTGCCGAGCATGGTGCGTACGTCGTCCGCATGCAGGGCGCCGCCACCGTAGGCGATGGCCTGGTCCAGCAGAGACAAACCGTCGCGCAGCGAGCCGTCGGCCGCGCGCGCCAGTTCGATGATGGCGCTGTCTTCGAAGCTGATGTTCTCCGCACCGAGGATGTGACGCATCTGGCCGGAAATCTGTTCCGGCAGCAGCCGCTTGAGGTTGAACTTCAAGCAGCGCGACAGCACGGTCACCGGCAGCTTCTGCGGATCGGTGGTGGCCAGCAGGAACTTCACGTGCGGAGGTGGCTCTTCCAGCGTTTTCAGCAACGCGTTGAACGCGTTCTTCGACAGCATGTGCACCTCGTCGACCAGGTACACCTTGAAGCGGCCGCGCGACGGCGCGTACTGCGCATTCTCGATCACCTCGCGCACGTCATCCACGCCGGTGTTGCTGGCCGCATCGATCTCCAGCAGGTCGACGAAGCGCCCCTCGTCCACCGCCGTGCACACCGAGCACTCACCACAAGGATCAGCCGACTGACCGCGCTCGCAGTTCAGCGACTTGGCGAAGATGCGCGCAATCGTGGTCTTGCCGACGCCGCGGGTGCCGGTGAACAGGTAGGCGTGGTGCATGCGCCCGGTCTCCAGCGCATTGGTCAGTGCGCGCACCACGTGTTCCTGCCCGACCAGTTCGGCGAACTTGCGCGGGCGCCACTTGCGGGCGAGTACTTGATAGGACATGACTACCAACGTGGGGACAAAGCTTGATTGTGACAAGTTGGCCGGGCTTTCGGTAGGAGCGGCTTCAGCAGCGATGCTCCTGGACATACCGGGCAGGGATCGTCGCCACCGGGACCGCCATCGCAAAGTGCCCGCCGAAAATGGCGGCGGCCCCGCCAGCCACACCCCGGCACCCGAATCATTCGCTACCGTTGCTTCCTTCCGGACCTGGCGGAGTTTGCGAACTATCGTCGCGGGGGGACCGACGGGGCCACCATGGACGTGGGCTCTGGAGCCCTGAAACTATTTTTGACTACACGTTGGCGGAGAGAGCGGGATTGCTCGGCCCTTCCTGGGCCTCACCCCTCGCTCCGCGAGGGGCCAGCCTGCGGCTGTCCAAATTCGTTCCAGACGAATTTGTCGAACCTCAACCTGCGTCTTGCAGTTTCACTCACTGGCGGAGAGAGCGGGATTCGAACCCGCGATAGGTTTTACCCTATACACACTTTCCAGGCGTGCTCCTTCAACCACTCGGACACCTCTCCACATGACTCTTTCGCAACACGCTCACCGAGCGGGATTGTTCGGCTCCTCCTGAGCCTCACCCCTCACTGGCGTTCGGGGCCAGCCTGCGGCTGTCCCATTTCGTTCCTGACGAAATGGTCGAACCCGCGATAGGTTTTACCCTATACACAACTCCAGACCATCCCGGATCAACCACTCGGACACCTCTCCGCATGGGTGAAACCGCCTTTGCCGGGAAATCGCTGTCCGACAAAGAAGCGGAAGGATAGCGGCAGGCCCGGATACAGGCAAGCGGACTGGGGCGAGTCAACCGGC
>DASRUB010000061.1:0-13425 GCA_035655635.1 Rhodanobacter sp.
GGCTACGTGACCATCATCGCCAACTACAACCCGTCGCAGGACGCATGGAGCGGGCCCAATTATTTCGCGCTCAATCAGGACGCGGTTTACGACATCAACATCGACAACAGCGGCAACGCCAAGCCGGACCTCGTGTTCCGCTTTCAGTTCACCAACCACTACCGGAACCTGACGGTTCCCGCCGGTGGCAACCAGACCGCGGTCCCGCTGATCAACATCGGTTCCTTCAGCTCGAACGACTCGGCTGCACTCAACCGCTACGAAACCTACACGGTGACCGAATACAAGGGCGCGCAAGGCACCAAAGGCCCGGGCCAGTTGCTGAAGAGCAGCACGGGCAGTTCCACATTCAACAAACCGGTGGACAACATCGGCAACAAGTCGATTGCCGACTACGCCGGCTACGCCAATCAGTACATGTACAACAACGTGCAGATTCCCGGCTGCGCGACGCCTGGACGCGTTTTCGTGGGCCAGCGCAAGGATGGATTCGTGGTAAACCTCGGTGAGGTTTTCGACCTGGTGAATCTCAACCCGGTGGGTCCGCGCGACGGCACCCAGAATGCACTGCACAACAAGAACGTGACCTCGATTGCACTCGAGGTGCCGAAGAGCTGCCTGATCAATGCTTCGGGCGACCCGGTGATCGGCGCCTGGACCACGGCGAGCCTGCGCAGCGCCAGCATGATCAACCCCACGCCCAAGAGTGAAAACGATGCGGAGATTGGCATCGGCGGCTACTCGCAGGTTTCGCGCCTTGGCGCACCGTTGGTCAATGAGCTGGTCATCGGCCTGCCCGACAAGAACGGCTTCAACGCGAGCCAACCTGCCAACGACACCCAGTTTCTCCACTACGTGACCAATCCCTCTCTGCCGGTGTTGTTGAACGCGTTGTTCGGCCCTGCCGCGCAGGTCCCACAAACGCCACGCAATGATCTGGTAGCGGCCTTTCTCACCGGCGTCCCGGGCCTCAACCAGCCCGCCAAGCTGACCGCGCCGGGCGAGGAGTTACGGCTCAACACATCGACGCTGCCGACAGCGCCGGCCAAGCAGAACGACCTCGGGGTGCTGGGTGGTGACGTCGCCGGGTTCCCCAACGGCCGCCGCCCTTATGACGATGTTGTGGACATCACGCTGCGGGTTGCCGAAGGCGCGCTGTGCGGCGCAATCGGCAACTGCGGCAGCCAGACCAGCGATCCGAACAAGGGAGCGGCATATACAGATGGTGCGCGGGCGGCCGGCGCCACCGCAGCAACCGTGGTGAGGACAGGCGACGAATACGCGAACGACGCCTACCTCCCAGGCTTCCCGTATCTGGAGACGCCACTGCCGGGTTCGCCCAATGGCAAGAATGGCCTGCCGGCCAACTGAGTAGAACGGCGGTCAAGCGCCATATCGAGGGTACAGCGGGGCGGTGACGCATGGTTCGCCATGCGCCACCGCCCCGTGATTACGGATATCACTCTCTCGTCTCGCGTCCGACTGACACGGGCGACGGACACCGCCGTTTTGCAGTCGCCTGCGACACCCTCGATCGTGGGTGGAGCGAAACCCGAGTCCCTCCCGCATCCCGCACGGATGCGTGTCATGACCCTGAAATGCAGAACACAGATGACGATAAACCCGGATTTGTCCAGCGCGACCCGATGCTGCGAGCGATGGCGCCCTGGACGGCGTGGCGTCGCTTTCCTGATCACGCTCGCGCTGATGGCGATCGCGGCACCGGCATGGGCCGACGATCACCGCACTCCCTATGTTCCCGCTTCCGCAGACACCGTGTTGCAACACGTTCCAGCGTCTTCGGATCCTCGTGTCCGTCAATTCGACCAGGCGCGGGCCGACGTCCGGCGCCACCCCAAGGACATGCCGCGCGCCCTGAAACTTGCCGACGCCTACATCGGCTATGGTCGCTCCACCGGCGATGCACGCTACCTGGGCCGCGCCCAGGCGGTCATCGATCCGTGGATGCAACAAAAGCCGGTACCGGTGCCGGTCTTGCTGACCCACGCCACCATCTTGCAGAGCCGTCATTTCTTCAGCGAGTCGCGCACCGAACTGAAGTCGATCCTGGCGCGCGACCCCGGCAACGTGCAGGCGTGGCTCACGCTCGCCACCGTGGCGATGGTGCAAGGCGACTACCCCGCCGCCAACGACAGTTGCGTGCATCTGGCCAATGTGGGCGGCGACTTCTACGGCCAGCTGTGCTCAGCGCAACTTCGTGCCCTTACCGGACACGCACAACAAGCCTGGGTGCTGCTTTCGTTGATCGAGCACCCGGGACCGAAGGCGCCAGTCGGAGTGAAAGCCTACGTCGAGGGCTTGCTGGCTGACACCGCCAAGCACCTGGGCAACAACGACGAAGCCGAGGCGCACTTCAAGGCCGCGCTGCAGCTGACGCCGGGCGACAATTTCCTGCTCGCCGATTACGGCGACTTCCTGCTTGATCGTGGCCGACCGCGCGAGGTCATTGCGCTGCTCAAGGATTACACCGAGTCCGACACCTCGTTCCTGCGCCTGGTCTATGCCGAGGCCGCGCTGGGCAGCCCGCACATGCAACGCGACATCGACGACATGCAGGCACGCTTCGCCGCGATGGACCGGCGCGGTAGCCATGTCTACCGGCGTGAGGAGGCCGGTTTCGAGCTGCATCTGCGCCACGATCCTGCCGGCGCGCTGAAACTGGCCGAGCAGAACTGGACCGTGCAACGCGCCCCCGAGGACATGCGCATCTATCTGGAAGCCGCGCTCGCGGCCGGCCAGCCGCAGGCGGCCAAACCGGTGCTGGACCTGCTCGTGGACAGCCACCTGCAGGATCCGCCGGTCAATCGTCTGGTGGAACAGATCGCGGCGACCCGCACGCCGGATGACGGCGATGTGGCGTCGCGCGCGCAGGCGCACCGATGAAACTGGCGCGCATGCTGTTGCCCGTGCTGTTGCTTGGCCTGGTCTGCGTGTCACTGCCGGCGTTCGCCCACAAGGAGAGCGATGCCTATCTCACCTTGCGCACCGATCCGGCCAATGACCACGTGCTCAAGGGCCAGTGGGATATCGCCCTGCGCGACCTGGACTTCGCGATCGGCATCGACAGCAATCGCGACGGCGCGATCACCTGGGGCGAGGTGCAGGCGCACCGCGCCCAGATCGAGCTCTATGCGCTGGCGCGACTGGCGATCAAAGGCGATGGCCTGACCTGCGCGATGCAACCGACCGGACAGAAGATCGACGATCACACCGACGGTGCGTATGCCGTCATCCTGCTCGATGCGGTCTGCGACAAGGAGATTCCCAGCAAGCTCACCGTCGTCTATCACCTGTTCCAGGACGTCGACCCGTACCACCGCGGCATCATCACCATCCATACCGCCAGGACCACCGCGGGCGCGGTGCTGGGCCCGGAAAACCCCAGCACCAGCCTGGATCTGCGCAATCCCGATCGGTGGGGGCAATTCAAGAGCTTCGTAGTTGACGGCATCTGGCATATCTGGACCGGCATCGACCATCTGCTGTTCATCCTGTCGCTGTTGCTGCCCGCCGTACTGATCCGCCGCCGCAATGACCCGCGTGACTGGCCAGGCACCGGTCGCGGCCTGCTCGCCGGCACCGCGGGCATCGGCGCGCTGGCCAGCGCGCGACCGAACATCGGTTACCACTGGGAGGCGGTAGACGCCTGGTGGCCAGCGTTCCTTGACATCATCAAGGTGATCTCGGCCTTCACCGTGTCGCATTCGGTCACCCTGACCTTGGCGGTGCTCGGCATCGTCGACCTGCCCAGCCGGCTGGTGGAGTCGGGCATTGCGCTCTCGGTGATCATCGCCGCCGGCAACAACCTTTATCCGATCGTCAGGAAGCGCGTTTGGCTGCTTGCCTTCGCGTTCGGCTTCATCCATGGGCTCGGTTTCGCCTCCGCGCTATCGGGATTGCAACTGCCGCCGCTGGCGATGGCTGCTTCGCTGGGCGGTTTCAACGTCGGCGTCGAGATTGGCCAGGAGGCGGTCGTGCTGCTGGTCATGCCAATCGCGTTCCTGCTGCGCTACACGTTTTTCTACCAGAAAGTGGTGATGCGCTGGGGCTCGATTCTCATCATCGTCGTGGCCGCCGGCTGGCTGGTCCAGCGTGCGTTCGACATACTGATCCCGGGCTTCAGCATCTTGTTGCCCAAATAGGAACGCCGCGATGTCCGCGCGCAGGATGCAAGGTCAGGGCGTGCGCACTCGCATCGGCGGGACCGGCATTCATCGCCGCTGGATTGATTCCACGGTTCCCTTGCTTGCGGCCATGATGCTGTTGTCGTCGGGCGCTACGAAGACGCAGCCATCGGAGGTGTCTGAGCCGCAACCGATTCCGGCGCCGCAGGACTACAGTCGCGCCGCCGACGGAACGTCGATCAATACCTTGCCGACGGTTACCGTCGTCGGCCACTACGACGACGGCGTTGGCACCTCTGACGCAGCGTCGCAAGGAATCATCCTGGGTCGACTGTTGCGCGACATTCCCCTGTTGCGTCCGGGCGAAGTGCTGGAGAGCATCCCGGGCATGGTGGTCACCCAGCACTCAGGCGATGGCAAGGCCAACCAGTATTTTCTGCGCGGCTACAACCTCGATCACGGTACCGATTTCGCCACCAGCGTGGACGGGGTGCCGGTGAACATGCCGACCAATGCGCACGGCCAAGGTTATACGGACCTCAATTTTCTGATTCCTGAACTCGTGCAGCAGATCGACTATCGCAAAGGCACGTACTTTGCGCAAAACGGCGATTTTTCTGCGGCCGGCTCGGCCGATATCCATTACCGCAACCAACTGGACCATCCGATCGCGGCCTTTACTGCAGGTAGTCACAAGTATCGGCGCGTACTCCTGGCCGGTTCGTTCCCGCTGTTTCCCGCACGCGGCAGTCCCGGACCGACTCTGCTTGCGGCGGTGGAAGGGCTCGAACAGGACGGCCCGTGGAAATCGCCCGAACGCATGCGCAAGCTCAACGGCCTGCTGCGCCTCAGCGACGGCGACACCGCACGTGGCTGGTCAGTCGACGGTCTGTCCTACCAGGCGCACTGGAACTCCACCGACCAGGTGCCGCTGGCCTTGATCCAGTCCGGCCAGCTATGTCGCTACTGCGCGCTCGATCCCAGCGACGGCGGCAACACAGCGCGCGACATTCTTTCTGGCGAATGGCACACGCATGACGTCAACGGCTATACCCGTGTTTCGGCGTATCTGGAACATTATCGGCTGCAGCTGTTCTCCAACTTCACTTTTTTCGAGTTGCGTCCGGCTACCGGCGACCAGTTCGAGCAGGCGGAAGCGCGCAACCTGCTCGGCACCAAGCTCGCCCACGGCTGGCTGCACCAGTTGTTCGGTCACGACTCGACTACCGAGGCCGGTGTACAGCTGCGCCACGACGCCATCCACGTTGGCCTGTTCAACAGCGAGGCCCGCGCGCGCTTCCAGACCGTCAACGACAACCTGGTCGGCGAAACCGAGGCCGCGATCTATCTGCAGAACACCACGCAATGGAACAGTGGGTTCACCAGCCAGGTGGGTCTGCGCGAAGACGCGATCTGGATGAATCTGACCGCGTTGTCGTTGCCGCAGAACAGTGGCCACGCATCGGCCAGTCGCACCTCGCCCAAGCTGTCGTTGATCTTCGGCCCGTGGGACCAGACCGAGTTCTTCGTCAATGCCGGCAACGGCTTTCACAGCAACGATGCGCGCGGGGTCATCTACCGCATCGATCCCACCACCGGTGGCCCGGCCGTTCCGGCGCCCCCGCTGGTCGGCGCCTTAGGCCAGGAGCTCGGCCTCAGGACCCAGATCGTGCCGGGGTTGCAAAGCTCGCTGGCACTGTGGCGCCTGAACAGCGAATCTGAGCTGGTCTACAACACGGATTCGGCAATCGGCAGCACCTCGCCCAACGGCGCCAGCAAGCGCTACGGCGTCGAGTGGAGCAACCACCTGGTGCTCAACGACTGGCTACTGCTCGACGCCGATCTGGCCTACACCCACGCCCGCTTCGCCCACCCGGGCGAGAACGGCGAAGCGGGCGACTTCATTCCCAATGCAGTGTCGAAGGTCGCCTCGGTCGGTTTGAGCGTGCACGACCTGGACGGCTGGTCCGGTGGCGCGAAGCTGCGCTATATCGGAAAGTATCCGCTGTCGCAGGACGGGCAGCTGGCAGGCCCCTCCTCGGTGGTCACTGACCTGCGCGTACAGCATGCGCTGGCGAAATCGGTGACGCTCGCGCTGGACGTGCTGAACCTGTTCGACCGCCGTTACAACGACATCGCCTACGAGCAGGACTACCGCATCTCGCCGACTTCGCCCGAGGTGCCGGACGGCATCACGGTGCATCCGGGCGAACCGCGGGAGTTCCGGTTGACGCTCAGGATCAGCATCTAGCTCGCCGCGAATGCTGGCCCATCTTGCCCGCCACGCGCGCCGCGTGACGTGGGGATCGAGCACAAAGCCCGAGCGCATGTTGCCTGCGGCATGAAGAACCGGAGAGCAGCTCAACCGCCCTTCACCAGATACGTCTGCACCGCGGCGATGACGATGCGCTCGTCGGCTTCGCGGGCTGTCCGGCTTTCGATCCGAAGGCGCCACACGGGAGCCCCACGCCTGCGAGCCGCCGGCCGGTAGCGAAGCTGATCAAAGTCCTCTGCGCGAGGGGGCCGTGGCGCGCGACCGCGCGAGGTCGGGTCTGCCGCGATCGGGAGCCTGCGTACTTCTGGAACATGCTTGCTGCGCGCACGGCGCCCAATGCCATCAACCTGATCGCCGGGTGTTGCGGGTTGGTGCACTTGGACGTGGCCGACCGGTCATCAGCCACGCGACGAAGTCGCGCGCCCGAGCATGACCCCACTGGAATGGACCCGTGACCCGTGCACGACAGGCGTCGTTGATGCATGATCCGTCGTATCGATGAGCTCAAAGCTTGTGAAAAAATCACTTCCCGTGATTTTCTTCTATCGCGAGTCCGGTACAGACCCGTACTCGCGCACGCGCACGGAGCAGGGGATGTGATGCGAAAACGAGTCGCCACCACGATCGCGCTGGTCATGTGCGCACTGGCTGTCGTGGTGCCGATGGCAGCGGCGCTGTACCTGGCCCATCGCCAGAGCATGGAGGAAGCGACTGCCCAGGCGGTGGGCCTGACCACCGAGATCCTGCAGCGTACGGAAATGGCGGGCGAACAGGCGCGCGCAGCCTACGAGCGGTTGCGCCAGATCAATACCGGCGACGCCTGCTCCGATGCCATGCGTGAGCAGATGCGCGAAATTGCGATGGACTACAGGAATGTCCAGGCGGTCGGCCGCCTGTCCGGCAACCGGATCGTGTGCTCCGCGCTGGGGCCGCACGGAGACGGCGCGGACCTGGGTGCACCCACCTACGTCAGCCCGGGAGGCACACGGGTCTACCTGTCGGCGGCGATCGGCGGCCGCCATCGCTTTGTGGTGACGGCGCTGGGCAATTCTGCTGCCGCGATACACCCGGAGACGCTGATCGACATGTCGACCGGCACACAAGATCTGTCGCTGGGTGTATTTGGCCGAAGCTTCAGGCAACTGTGGACCCATCGCGGGACTTTTGATCCGGCATGGATGACTGCGCTGGGCAAGGGGGCGACCCAGGCGATCCTTTTCGACGGCAAGCACCTGGTGGTGATCCAGGCTTCGAAGAAGTTCGATCTGGCTGCGTACGCGGCCATTCCACTGGCCGATCTGAAGTCGCGGCTGCGCGCGTTTCTGGTCATCCTGCTGCCGATCGGGCTGGCACTGGGTCTGGCCGTGGCCGCGGCGATCGTGTACCTCGCCCGCCAGCGCGCCTCGTTGCCCGGCGAACTGCGCGCGGCACTGAAGCGCAAGGAGTTCGTGCTGCACTACCAGCCCATCGTCGAGATCAACACCGGCCACATGGTCGGTGTCGAGGCATTGCTGCGCTGGCCGCGCAACAGCCAGATCGGCCTGCGCCCGACGCTGTTCATCCAGGCCGCCGAGGATTGTGGCCTGATCCAGCGTTTTACCGAGTACGTGCTTGCCCAGGTGGCTATCGACGGACCCCCCTACTTCAGCCGGTACCCGGGCGCGTACATCAGCGTCAACCTGTCCCCGAACGACCTGCGCTCGGATGACGTGGTCGAACGGCTGCGCCGCCTGATCGCGACACCGGGCATCGAGCCCTGCAACATCGTGGTCGAAGTGACCGAACACTCGTTTGTCGATCCAGCCAGTGCCAACCGGGTCATCGGCCAGATCCGCGCCCTGGGTATCCGCGTGGCCATCGACGATTTTGGCACCGGCTTCTCCAGCCTTTCGCACCTGACCAACCTGAGCGCCGACTACCTGAAGATCGACAAGGTATTCATCGATGCGATCGGCACCGACTCGGTCACCAGTGAAGTGGTGCTGCACATCATCGACATGGCGAAATCGCTCAGCCTGACCTTGATCAGCGAAGGCGTGGAAACCCGGGAACAGGCGGATTTTCTGCGTGCGCACGGCGTCGTCTTTGCGCAGGGGTGGTTGTTCAGCCGGGCAAAGCCGCTGGACGAGCTGTTGCGCACGAACGAAATGAATTGATGCCGACGGCATCCATCGTGCACAAGGAGTCCACGTGTATCTGGTAGGGGTTTACCGTCCGCCAGGTGTTTGGCGCGATCGCCTCGATCGGCCACTCAAGCCGCCTGCGAGGGCACCATGAATCAACCATCTCCGTGACTGCAGCAACGAGCTGCGTTCAGCGCGGCGGGGCATCTGAGCGACGTTGATGGCGGGCTCGGCTTGTCACCGTGATCCTGCGACGAGCAAGACTGCGGTCACCGCCGAGGTAGTCGAACTACCCGATGGACAAAATCCGTCGTCCAGGTAACTGTGGTGGGGAGCGCGCTGACGGGTCAACGGAAATACGAGCGCGCCCTCGAATGTCGCGATGTGTTCTCTGGCGATACGTCAAAAGAGCAGCTGGTCCCCATCAGGAAGAGGACAAGCCTCAACCGCCCTTCACCGGATACGTTTGCACCTCGACCGATGATGATGCGCTCGCCGGCTTCGCCCGCTGCCCGGCTTTCAATCCGCTGGCGCCGCACTGGTACACCCCCCACGCCTGCGAGCCGCCGGCAGGTTCGGCCAGCGGTTTGATGGTGTCCGCCTGCATCTTGGCCGCTTCGTTGCGCGCCAGCACTTCGAGTTCGTCGCGCACGGTGATGTTGTTGCGATCGACCGGGCCGACGTGATCCATCACCGACACGGTGACCTTGCCCAGGTCGCGGCAAGCGGAGACATCGCCGCTCCAGGCGGTACGCACGTTCTTTGCCGCCGGGTCCATGGTGATGCCCCAGCTGCAGGCGCTCAAAAGCACGACGGGAACAAGCAGGGTGAGGATCTTGCGCATGGTGGCTCCGCGATGACGTTGACATGGAAGAGGCCGGACCTCTAGCAGCCTGTCGGACTTTGGTTGGCCGGTCTGCGAATCCGCCTGTGCGGCCCATATTGCCGCCGATTCTTGGTCCATAGAACCACTATGGACCGGCAAATCGTCAGCAATCTGTCCTCGCACAGCCGAATCCTCGACTCGACCACCAAAGTCCGACAGGCTGCCAGGCCCGGCCTCCATCGTAACGCGGTCGCGCTGGCGCGTCCCGCTGCCGATTCGCATCGTGCGGCACCGGTTCAGACCGGCGCCGCACGCCACGCTCACTTCGCCGCTTTGGCGTCTGCCGGCTTCGCGTCTGCCGGCTTGGCGTCTACCGGTTTGCCATCGGCATCCAGCACCTGCACCTTGCCGAGCTTCAGCGCGCGGATCGGTGCCTCGATCTTGCCGAGGTCGCCGACGATCACCCAGGTCAGCTGGTTCGGCTGGATGATCTCCTTCGCCGCCGCTTCCACCGAGGCATCCGTTTGCCCCTCAATGCGCGCCTTCAAGGTCTGCACGTAATCGTCCGGACGGTTGTACAGGGCGATACCCTGCATCGCACTCATGACTGCCGAGGTGGTCTGGTACTGGCCCGGCATGCTGCGAACGTCACCGACCTTGACCTTGTTGATCTCCTGGTCGGTCAGCGGCTTGTCGCCGATCACGCCGTTCGCTTCCTTCAGCATTTCCTCGACCGACGGCGCGGTCTTGTCCGTCTGCACCGGCGCGTAGAGCATGAACGGGCGCTGGCCGATCGCGTTCTGCAGGAAGCTGAAGGCGCCGTAGGCCCAGTGCTTGTCCTCGCGCAGGTTCATGTTGAGGCGCGAGGTGAAGGTGCCGCCGAAGGCACCGTTCATGGTCTGGATCTGCAGGTTGTTCGACGCCTCGGTCGAGGGCGCCAGGCTGCCGGCCAGGATCAGGCTCTGCTGCGACCCGGGACGATCCACGAGGAACACGCGCACATCGCCGGGCGGAGCCACCTTGCCGATATTCTTGTGCGGAACCTTGCTGGCCGGAGCTTTCCAGTTGCCGAACACCGCGTTCAACTGCGGGATGATCTTGTCCATGGTGGTGTCGCCGGCAACCAGGATTTTCATGTTGTCCGGCCGGATGTAATCGGTCATGAACTGGCGCATGTCGGTGGCGGACAAGGCCTTGATCGAGTCTTCCGTGCCCGAGCCGGTGAACGGGATCGCATAGGCGTGACCCTTGCCGTAGAGCAGCGGCGGCAGGGTGCGCAGGGCGATGCCGGTGGGCTGGCTCTTTTCCTGGGCGATACCTGCCAGCCACTGACCGCGCAGGCGGCTGATGTCGGCGTCGCGGAAGGCCGGGTTGCGCACGATGTCGGCGAACAGGCCGAGCGAGGGCTTGAGCTGGTCATCGAGCGCGTTGAGCGAAGCATTGCAGTAATCCAGACCGCAACCGGTGGCGATCAACGCACCCAGACGCTGCTTGCGCTTGGCGATCTCGACCGAATCGAGGTCCTTGCTGCCCTCGTCGAGCATGCTCATGCTGAAGCTGGAGGTGCCCAGCTTGCGCCCCTGGTCGGCCGCGTATCCGGCGTCGAACAGCAACTGCAATTGCACCGCCGGCACGCCATGGCGCTCGGCCAGAATCACTTCGACGCCGTTGTCGAGCTTGGCGCGCTGCAGGGCCGGAAAGCTGAGGTCGGGGAAGCTACTGACCTGCGGCACACCCTTGCTGCGGTCGAGGTCGCTGGCCACCGTCTTGTAGTCGCCCTTGGGCGAAAGCACCGGCGCGGGAGCACCCGGTGCCGCGGCGCGTCCGTTCATGGTGGCCATGTCGGTGGCCTCGACCTTGCCCGGCACCACGGTCAGCGTGTAATCGCCCCTGGCGATCCACTTGTCCGCCGCCACCTTGACGCTGGCGGGCGTGGCCGCCATCAGCTCCTTGAGGTTTTTCAGATACTGGCCCGGATCGCCGTGGTAAAGCTGGCCCTGCGCCAGGATCGAGGCTTGCGTGTTGACCTTCTCCAGGCCGCGCACGAAAGCCGCGCGCGTTTCGGTCTTCACGCGCGCCAGTTCATCGGTGGTGGGGCCATCCTTCAGGAATTTCTGCCATTCGTCGGCGATGGCGGCCTCGACCCTGGCCGGATCGACGCCTTTCTTCACGTCCACCTGCAGCTCGAACATGCTGGCCAGCACATGCTGTTCCACGTCGACCGAGACGCTGTCGGCAAGTTTGTCCTGGTAAACCAGACGCTGGTACAGCCGCGAGGTCTTGCTGCCACCGAGCACCGCGGCGGCAAGTTCGAGCTGGGTCTCGTCACTGTTGCCGCGGCCGGGCACGTTCCATTCGCGATAGATGCGCGTCTGCGCCACGTTGTCGGTCATGCTGCCGCTGGTCGAGGTGGTGCGCGCGGCAACCCACGGCTGCGGCCGCGGTACCTGCGGGCCGGCCGCGATATCGCCGAAGTACTTCAGCATCTTTCCCCGGGCCACCGCCGGCGTGATGTCGCCGGCCAGCACGACCACGGTGTTGGCCGCGCCGTAGTAGTCGCGGAACCACTGCTTCACGTCAGCCAGCGAGGCGGCGTTCAAGTCCGCCATCGAGCCGATGGTGTCGTGGTGATAAGGATGGTTGGCCGGGAAGGCCTCGGCCTGGATCATCTCGCTGGCGCGACCGTAGGGCTGGTTCTCGCCCTGGCGCTTCTCGTTCTGCACCACGCCGCGCTGTTCGTCGAGCTGCGGCATGCCGATCGCGCCGAGCAGATGGCCCATGCGGTCGGACTCCATCCACAATGCCATGTCCAGCGCGGTGGTCGGCACGGTCTCGAAATAGTTGGTGCGATCCAGCCAGGTGGTGCCGTTCTGGTCGGTGGAGCCGGCCAGCTCGAATGGCTTGAAGTACTCGTCCTTGTGATTCTCCGAACCCTGGAACATCAGGTGTTCGAACAGGTGGGCGAAGCCGGTCTTGCCGGTGGGCTCGTACGACGAACCCACGTGGTACCACACGCTTACCGCCACCACCGGTGCCTTGTGGTCCTCGTGCACCACGACGGTCAGGCCGTTGGGCAGGGTGAAGCGGCTGTAGGCCAGGTCGGGAATCTGTTGGGTCGCGGCGGCATTGGCGCTCGCGCTGGGCGCGTCAGTGGCGGCCAAAGCCAGCGGAGCCGCAGCGCCGAAGGCGAGCAGGGCGGTGATGAGCAGGGCGAGCGGCTTCTTTGTCACGGTGAACCTCCTGTTGCACGGATCGGATGAAGTCCCCGCAGGCTACCGGCGTCCGCCGGACCCGGCAAATGACTTGTGGCACAGCCGACGGCGTCGCCCAGGCAGGTGTCCGCCTGTCCGGCAGCGGACGCGGACCGTCCGCGGACGCACGTGCGACGCTGCACGCTTGTCAACAAAACGCGCTTGCTCAGCGACTTACCGATGCCTGGTCGCATGGCACAGCGATTGCAATGTCCATGACACAGGGCTTTTCAACCACAAGCTGGAGACACCTCATGAAATTCGAAAACCTCGTACTGCGTTGCCTGTTCCTCGCCTGCCTCGCCGTTTGCGGTCTGGTCTTTGGCGCCATGTTGACCGCGGTTCCGTCGCCGGGCGTGCAACTGGCTGCCAGCAGCCGCGTGGCTGCGATCCTGCTGGCCACGCCAGTCACCTGCACGCTGCCGCCCGATGGCGTGGTCTGCCCGCGGATTGCCGGTTGAAGAGCTGCCACGGATCAGCGGGGAACGGGCGATAATGCGTCCATGCTCCATGTCATCCTGTTCCGTCCCGAGATCCCGCCCAATACCGGCAACGTGATTCGCCTGTGCGCGAATTCGGGTGCCGCGCTGCATCTGATCCGCCCGCTCGGCTTCGAACTCGATGACGCACGCCTGCGCCGGGCCGGGCTGGACTACCACGAATACGCACGCGTCGCAGTACATGACGACCTGGCCGGCTGCTGCGAGGCAATCGGCGCGCCGCGCGTATTCGCCTTCAGCACCCGCGGCCACGTCGCCCACGTCGACGCCCGCTTCGCCGACGGCGATGCGCTGCTGTTTGGCTG
>DASRUB010000062.1:0-4056 GCA_035655635.1 Rhodanobacter sp.
CGGTGGCGACGCTACGCTGCTGGTCGGTGGCCAAGGCACGGCCAGCGCACCGGTGTTTTCGCCGGATGGTCGCAGCATTGCCTACACCGCCAACGTCAACGGCAACGACGACGTGTTCGTGGTACCGGCCAGCGGCGGCCAGCCGACGCGCCTGACCTGGCATCCGGACACCGATGTCGCGGTGGGCTGGACGCCGGATGGCAAGAGCGTGCTGATCCGCTCGCACCGCCACGCCACCAATGACTCCAACCAGTTGTACGTGATGCCCGTGTCCGGCGGCTTGCCGACCGCGTTGCCGTTGCCGATGGCCGAGCAGGGTGCGTTCTCGCCGGATGGCTCGCACCTTGCCTACAACCCGATCGGCCAGTGGGAGCCGGACTGGCGCGACTATCACGGCGGCCAGACCACCCGGATCTGGATTGCGCGGCTGTCCGACTCCAGCATCGTCAAGCTGCCGCACGCGAACGCCAACGACAGCGATCCGATGTGGATGGGCGACACGGTCTATTTTCTGTCCGACCGCGACGGCCCGGCCACGCTTTATGCCTACGCGGTCGGCAGTAGCAAGCTGACCCGGCTGATCGACAACCACGGCTTCCCGATCGACGGTGCGTCGGCGGCCGATGGCACGATCGTCTACAGCCAGATGGGCGCATTGCACCTGTACGACGTGGCCAGCGGGCATGACCAGCGTGTACCGGTGCGCGTCGATGGGCCGCTGCCGCAGACGGTGCCGCACTTCGAAAAAGCAGCCAAGCAGATCCAGCATGCGGGCATTTCGCCGACCGGCGCCCGCGCCGTGTTCGAGGCGCACGGCGAGATTCTCACCGTGCCCGCCGACAAGGGCGACATTCGCGACATCACCCACACCTCCGATGCGGCCGAGCGCGACCCGGCATGGTCGCCGGATGGCAAGTCGATCGCCTACTTCTCTGACGCCGGCGGCGAATACGCACTCATCATCCGCAACCAGGATGGCTTGGGTCAGCCGCGCCGGATCAGCCTGGGCCAGCCGCCTTCGTTCTTCTACAGCCCGGTGTGGTCGCCGGATGGCAAGCGCATCGCGTACAGCGACAAGCGGCTGAACCTCTGGGTTGTCGATCTGGATCATCCGACGCCGGTGAAGGTCGACACCGATCGCTTCGACACGCCGCGACATGAGTTCGACGTGAGCTGGTCACCGGACGGCCGCTGGCTGACCTATACCAAGCAGCTGTCGAACCATCTGCGCGCGGTGTTCGTGTATGGCCTCTCCGCGCACACGGCCACCCAGGTCACCGATGGCATGAGCGATTGCCTGTATCCGGTGTTCGACCGCAACGGCAAGTACCTGTATTACACCGCCAGCACCGACGAGGGCCTCAGTCCGGGCTGGCTGGATATGACCAGCGAGGCGCATCCGGTCACGCGTAGTGTCTACGTGGCGGTGCTGCGCAAGGACCTGCCGTCGCCACTGCAACCGCAAAGCGACGAGGACAAGGGCCCGGCCGCGGAAGACGGCCACAAGAACAAGGGCAAGCCGTCGGCGCCGGACAAGTCGGCGGTCGACATCGATTTCAGTGGTCTGGCCCAGCGCACGCTGGCACTGCCGATCGAGGCGGCCAATTATGTCGGCATGGTCGCCGGCAAGAGCGGCGTGCTGTACCTGCTGCAGGCGCCGCAGGTGTCGGGGGAGGACGACGCCAACACGCTGCAACGCTTTGAACTGGACAAGCGCAAGACCGAGAAGCTGGCCGACGACGTCAAGCAGTTCGCGCTGTCCGATGATGGCAACAAACTGCTCTACCAGAGCGGTGATGACTGGTTCATCACCGACGCCGACAAGCCGCTCAAAAAGGGCGCAGGCGAGCTCAAGACCAGCGCGATGGAAGTGCACGTGGTACCGCGTCAGGAGTGGGCGCAGATGTACGACGAGGTGTGGCGGATCGAGCGTGACTTCTTCTACGACCCGCATTATCACGGCCTGGATCTGGTCGCCGCCGAGCGGCGCTTCCGCCCCTACCTGGCCAGCGTCGGCAGCCGCGAGGATCTCAATGTGCTGTTCCGGCGCATGCTGGCCTATATGTCGGTCGGGCACATGTTCGTGCGTGGCGGCGCCATGCCCGACATCGCGAAGATCGACGTGGGGCTGCTCGGTGCCGACTACGTCGTGGATCACGACCGCTATCGCTTCAGTCATGTCTACAGCGGCGAGAACTGGAATCCGGAGCTGCATGCGCCGTTGACCCAACCCGGCGTCAACGTGCGCGCCGGCGAATACCTGCTCGCGGTCAATGGCCAACCGCTGCATGCCAGCGACAACCTCTATGGTTTCTTCCAGCAGACCGCCGGCAAGCAGGTGGTGCTGCGGGTCGGTCCGCACGCCGACGGCAGCGGGGCACGCAACGTCACCGTGGTGCCGGTCAAGAGCGAGTTCGGACTGCGTCATCTGGACTGGATCGAGCACAACCGCCGGGAAGTCGATCGCCTCAGCGGGGGTGAGCTGGCCTACGTGTATCTGCCGGACACCGCTGGCGGTGGTTTCCGCAACTTCAACCGCTACTACTTCGCGCAGACCGACAAACATGGTGCGCTGATTGACGAGCGCTACAACCACGGCGGCCAGCTTGCCGACTACATCGTCGACGCGCTGCAGCGCAAGCCGATGAGCCGGCTGATGACTCGCGAAGGCGAGACCTACACCGAACCGACGCAGGCGATCTATGGCCCCAAGGCGATGTTGATCAACCAGTTCTCCGGCTCCGGCGGCGACGCACTGCCGTGGTACTTCAAGCGCAGCGAGGTCGGTCCGCTGATCGGCGAGCGCACCTGGGGTGGCCTGGTCGGCATCGGTGGTTATCCGCCCCTGCTCGACGGCGGCAGCGTCACCGCGCCACGCTGGGCGATCTTCGGCCTGCATGGCCAGTGGGAGGTGGAGAACCACGGCATCGCACCGGATATCGAGGTGTGGCAGGATCCGGCGCTGATCCGCCAGGGCCACGACCCGCAGCTGGAAAAGGCCGTCGAGGTGCTGATGCAGCAGCTCAAGGCGCACCCGGCGCCGAGCTACCCCGACCCGGCCTATCCGGACTACCACCCGACGCTGCCGCCGGTGGATGCAGGTGGCAACTGACCCGGCTCCGCGCTGGCGTTGGCCGGTGCGGGGTCAAGTTGATATCACCAAGTTGGTGCAAGCACCTTGATTGTTTGCTTGCAAATGGCGCAAAGGCGCCGCGACCGATGCTTCGTGGCGACGTAGATTATTGTTCTTGAATAACTTTATCTTGTGGCACAGGTATTGCTCATATACACAGAATTGCTCTCGTATTGCGCCATCCATTGCCGAGGTTCTCCATGACTGCCCAGCAAGTGCTCGACCAGATCCAGGAACACGACGTCGAATTCGTCGACTTCCGCTTCGCCGACATGCTCGGCGTGCATCACCACGTGACGTTCCCGGCCCACGCGATCGATGAGTCGACCTTCGAGGACGGCAAGATGTTCGATGGTTCCTCGATCACCGGCTGGAAGGGCATCAACGAGTCGGACATGATCCTGCTGCCCGATCCGGACACCGCCTATCTCGACCCGTTCAGCGCCCACGTGCAGTTGATCCTGCACTGCGATGTGCTGGAGCCATCCACCATGCAGGCCTATGGCCGCGACCCGCGCTCGATCGCCAAGCGCGGCGAGGCGTACCTCAAGTCCACAGGCATCGCCGACACGGCGTTCTTCGGGCCGGAGCCGGAATTTTTCATCTTCGACTCGGTGCGCTGGCAGAACGATCCGGGCCGCGTGTTCTACGAGATCGGCTCGGAGGAAGCGGCCTGGTCGTCGCGCTACAAGTACGACGGCAACAATACCGGCCATCGTCCGGGCGTGAAGGGCGGCTATTTCCCGGTCAGTCCGGTCGATTCGCTGGGTGATCTGCGCGCTGACATGTGCAAGGTGCTCGAATCGCTGGGCCAGACGGTCGAAGTGCATCACCACGAAGTGGCCAACGCCGGCCAGTGCGAGATCGGCGTGAAGTTCAACACCCTGGTGAAGAAAGCCGACGAGTTGTTGACGATGAAGTAC
>DASRUB010000063.1:0-11870 GCA_035655635.1 Rhodanobacter sp.
GGTGTACATGGAGAAATTCCTGGAAAACCCGCGCCACGTGGAGATCCAGGTGCTGGCTGACGGCCAGGGCAACGCGATCCACCTGGGCGAGCGCGACTGCTCGATGCAGCGCCGTCACCAGAAGGTGGTCGAGGAAGCGCCGGCGCCGGGTATCACGCCCGAACAGCGCGCCGGGATCGGCAAGGTCTGCGTCGACGCCTGCCTGCGTATCGGCTACCGCGGCGCCGGCACGTTCGAGTTCCTGTACGAGAACGGCCGCTTCTACTTCATCGAGATGAACACCCGCATCCAGGTCGAGCACCCGGTAACCGAGTGGATCACCGGCGTCGATCTGGTGCGCGAGCAGTTGCTGATCGCCGGCGGCGAGAAGCTCACGCTGCGGCAGGAAGACATCGTCGTGCGCGGCCATGCAATCGAGTGCCGCATCAACGCGGAAGACCCGGACACCTTCATGCCCAGTCCCGGCACGGTGAAGCGCTTCGAGGCGCCGGGCGGCCCCGGTGTGCGGGTGGACACGCATCTGTACGACGGCTACCGCATTCCGCCGAATTACGATTCGATGATCGGCAAACTGATCGTGCATGGCCCGGACCGCGAAACCGCCATCGCGCGCATGCGCCTGGCGCTGGCCGAGACCGTGATCGAAGGGGTGAAATGCAACATCCCGCTGCAGCAGCGGATCATGGCCGACGTCGGCTTCCAACACGGCGGCCAGAACATCCACTACCTCGAAAAGCGCATGGCCGAGCAGAAAGAGAAAGCCACCACCGGCCAATAAAGATGCTTTTTGCGTTCGCCTCCTCTCCCCGCTTTTGTTTCACTTGGGGAGAGGATTGAGGTGAGGGGCGGGTGCTGCGAAAGAGTTGATCAAAGCTCTGAGGGAAGTTCATCGCACGACCGTCCCCTCACCCCAACCCTCTCCACAAGGGGAAAGGGAGCAACGCACTTCACGGACTTGCCATGCCCTTCCTCGAACTTTCCCTGCTCGTCCGCACCGAACAGCAGCCGCGTGCAGAAGAAGTCCTGCAGGACCTGGGTGCGCTCTCGATCACGCTGCAGGATGCGGACGCGCAGACCCCGGACGAACAGGCCATCTTCGAACCCGGCGTGGGCGAGTTGCCGCTGTGGCCGACGATCACCTTGAACGCCTTGTTCGAAGAACACGCCGACCGGCGCGGTCTCGCCGCAGCGCTGGGTGAACTGCTGCCGTGGCTGGAGCCGGACCGGTTGACGTTCCAGGAGGTCGCGGACCAGGACTGGGAACGTGTCTGGATGGATCAATTCAAGCCGATGCCGTTTGGCCGACGGCTGTGGATCTATCCGTGGAACATCGAGCCACCCGTCGACGATGATCTCGTGGTGGTGCGCCTCGATCCCGGCCTCGCCTTTGGCAGCGGCACCCACCCGACCACGGCACTGTGCCTGGAATGGCTGGACGGACTCGATCTCACCGGCAAGACGATCACCGACTACGGCTGCGGCTCGGGCATCCTGGCGATCGCCGCGTTGAAGCTCGGCGCCGCCAGCGCAGTCGGCGTCGACAACGATCCGCAGGCGCTCACCGCGTCCGCCGACAACGCCGAACGCAACGACGTGTCCGCCCGGCTCGCACTGTTCCTTCCCGAGGACGTCGATGCTCCGGCGGCCGACGTATTCATCGCCAATATCCTCGCTGGTCCACTGGGCGAACTTGCGCCCACCTTCGCCGCCGTCGCCAAACCCGGCGCACCATTCGCCATCTCCGGCATCCTCGCCGGCCAGCAGGACGAGCTGCTGCGACGCTACGACGAGTGGTTCGACCAACTGCGCGTGGATACGCGGGAGGACTGGGTACGCATCAGCGGTCGGCGTCGTGGCTGACGGCATTCAACGGGAAACCCTGCTTCGTGTTGACCGGTTGTCTCCGTCGCGCGGGCTGCCGCGTGCAGGCTGTTAAGCTTGACGCCATACCGATTGGCAGCGGCCCGCATGTATACCCAGTGTCCTGAATGCCTGTCCGTCTTTTCGCTGGACGCGCACACCCTTGCGCAGGCGCATGGCCACGTAATGTGCGGGCATTGCGGCGCCGGCTTCGACAGCGTCGCCACCCTCACCGACCAACTCCCACCCGAGCCTTTCGTCGAACTGCCGGTGAACGAGCCCGCGTTCGCGCCACCGTGCGTCGATCTGGTGGTCTACCGCCCGCAGCCCGAAGCCACGACGGTGGTGACAACCGACGATCCGACGGCGTCCGTGAGTGCACCCCCCGACGATTTCTCGCAGTTGGTGTTCGCACCGCGTTTCGCCCGGGAACCGCGCCGAAAGCGCTCGCGCAAACTTGTATCCGCGCCGCCGCGCCGCCCGCGCTCCGCCTCGGGCGAACGACGCTGGCCATGGCTGCTCGCCTGCGTGCTGCTGGCATCGTTGCTGCTGGCGCAACTGGCGTGGGCGAAGCGCGACGCCCTGATCCGCAGTCCCGTCATGGGCAATTGGTTGCGCAGCAGCTGCGCCGTACTCGGCTGCGAGTTGCCCCTGATCGCGGCGCCGACCAGACTGCGCCTGCTCGCCAGCAACGTACAGGCTCACCCCAGCGTCCCCGACGCGCTGATGATCAGCGCCAGCGTGCGCAATGATGCCGCCTTCGCCCAGCCCTATCCGGTGCTGACCATCACCCTGCTGAACGCGCAGGGGCAACGGCTGGCCATGCGCCGCCTGCAGCCGGATGAATACCTCGATGACCGCGCGGTGCTGCGCCGTGGTCTGGCACCGGCGGCCACCGCGGTGCTGCTGCTGGAAGTGGAGGACCCTGGCGACAAGGCAGTCGCGTTCGAATTCGGCTTTGAGTGAACGCGATGTCGCCAGGGGCTTAAAATCGTCGGCGCACACGGGTAGACTTGACCCCTCGCGCTGGACGCCTGTCGGCATCCGATTCATGCCGCGAACGCACATGACGCCATCACAAACGCCGCGGCCCATGCAGCCGCCGCCTACGCGAGGGAATAGATCCGTGAATGCCGCAAGACTGCCTGCCGCCGAGGCTGCCGTTTCGTCCTCGTCGCGTGGCGCCGGCGCTCATGATGCCGGTTCCCCGTGTGCCGGCTCGCATGGTGCCGGCTCCCATAGTGCGTTGAGCGAATGCGTCACCGGCACCGTGCGCCGCTATCTGGCGGACATTGGCGAAACCGAATGCAGCGAAGGCCTGCACGCGCTGGTGTTGCGCGAAGTCGAAGTGCCGCTGCTGCGCGAGGTGCTCGCGTTCCATGACGGCAACCAGAGCCGAGCCGCCGTCGCGCTCGGCATCAATCGCGCCACCTTGCGCAAGAAACTGGCCACGCACGGGTTGCTTTGAGACGGGATTAGGGAGACGGGATTAGGGATACGCAAGAGCCGAAGCCACATCTCCGAACTCACCGCACGGCTGCAACAACGAATCACAAATCCCGAATCACGAATCCCGGAGAAGCCATGTCCGCCCCTGCCGTCGTTCCTGTCCGACGCGCCCTGCTCAGCGTTTCCGACAAGACCGGCCTGATCGAGCTGGGTCGACGTCTTGCCGACAAGGGCATCGAGCTGCTCTCCACCGGCGGCAGCGCGAAAGCGCTACGCGAGGCGGGCATCGCGGTCAGCGAAGTCAGCGAGATCACCGGCTTCCCCGAGATCATGGACGGCCGCGTCAAGACGCTGCACCCGAAAGTCCATGGTGGATTGCTGGGCCGGCGCGGCTGCGATGACGCCGTGATGGCCGAGCTCGGCATCGCGCCAATCGACCTGCTGGTACTCAATCTCTATCCGTTCGAGGCTACAGTCGCCAAGCCGGGCTGCACGCTCGACGACGCGATCGGGAACATCGACATCGGCGGCCCAGCGATGCTGCGTTCGGCGGCGAAAAACTGGAACGACGTGGGCGTATTGACTTCGCCCGACCAGTACGAAGAAGCGCTGGCAGAGATTGAGGAACACGGTGGACTGAGCCGCTCCACCCGCTTCAAGCTGGCGGTGACCGCGTTCAATCGTGTGGCCAGCTACGACGGCGCCATCAGTGACTATCTGTCCGGCCTGGAACTCAACGACACGCAGGATGCCATCGTCGGCCATGCCGCTTTCCCGGCGCAGGTCAACGCTCGTTTCATCAAGCTGATGGATCTTCGCTACGGTGAGAACCCGCATCAGCAGGCCGCGTTCTACCGCGACCTGTACCCGCATCCGGGCACCCTGGCCTGCTTTCGCCAGCTGCAGGGCAAGGAGCTGTCGTTCAACAACATCGCCGACGCCGACGCCGCGTGGGAATGCGTGCGCAGCTTCGTCAAACCGGCCTGCGTGATCGTCAAGCACGCCAATCCGTGCGGCGTCGCGGTGAGCCTGGACGGCATCGGCAAAGCCTACGAGCTGGCCTTCCAGACCGATCCCACCTCGGCCTTCGGCGGCATCATCGCGTTCAATCGCGAGGTGGATAGTGCTACCGCGAAAGCCATCGTCGAGCGTCAGTTCGTCGAAGTGGTGCTGGCGCCGGGCTACGCGGATGACGCGCTGAAGGCTTTCGCGAAGAAGAGCAACGTGCGCGTGCTGGTCATTCCCTTGCCTGCCGACGGCAGCCTGCTCGACGCACACCCCGGCAACCATTCAAAGCGGGTCGGCTCGGGCCTGCTGATCCAGACGGCCGACACCGGCATGATCACTGCAGCCGACCTGAAAGTCGTCACGCGCAAGGCGCCCACCGAAGCGCAGATCCACGACCTGATCTTCGCCTGGAAGGTGGCCAAGTTCGTCAAGTCCAACGCCATCGTCTACGCCCGCGACCGCCAGACCATCGGCATCGGCGCCGGCCAGATGAGCCGCGTCTACAGCGCGAAGATCGCCGGCATCAAGGCCGCCGACGAGAAGCTCGAAGTGCGCGGCTCGGTGATGGCCAGCGACGCGTTCTTCCCGTTCCGCGACGGCATTGATGCCGCGGCCGAAGCAGGTATCAGCGCGGTGATCCAGCCCGGCGGTTCGATGCGCGACGCCGAGGTGATCGCCGCCGCCGACGAGCACGACATGGCGATGGTGTTCACCGGGATGCGCCACTTCCGGCATTGAGTCATCGCAAAAACCGGTAGGAGCCCGCTTGCGGGCGATGCTTTTCTCCCGGGGCTCGGGGCTCGGGACTCGGGACTCGGGACTCGGGACTCGGTAGAGCATCGCCCGCGAGCGGGCTCCTACACGCGATGTTGAGGTCATACGTTCCAGCATCGGGGTCTTCGATCCCGGAGGCTGCCATGCACTACCAGTTGTTCTACTGGACCGGGATTCAGGGTCGCGGCGAGTTCGTGCGACTGGCACTCGAGGACGCCGGCGCCAGTTATGTCGACGTGGCGCGCGATCAGGGCGACGACGCGATCGTGCAGTACCTGGATGGCGTCCATGACGGTGCGCTGCCGTTTGCGCCGCCGTTTCTCAAGGCAGGTCGACTGCTGATCGCGCAGACTGCCAACATCCTGCACTACCTGGGCCCGCCACTCGATCTGGTGCCGGCAAGCGAAAGCCGGCGGCTGTATGCGCACCAACTGCAGCTGACCATTGCCGACCTGGTCGCCGAGGTCCACGATTCGCACCACCCGATCGCCGGCAGCCTGTACTACGAGGACCAGCGTGTCGAGGCGCGACGCCGTGCAGCCAGCTTGCGCGAGACGCGATTGCCGAAATACCTCGACTACTTCGAACAAGTCATCGAACGCGCTGGAAGCTGCCATCCCGTGCACCAGCATTCGTACGTCGACCTGTCGTTGTTCCAGTTGATGCTCGGGCTGGAGTACGCGTTTCCACGCGCCATGCAGCGCGTGGGACGCGGACTGCCGTTGCTGCTCGCGCTGAAAGAACGGGTGGCACAAAGACCGCGCATCGCCGCCTACCTGACATCGGCACGACGCGTGCCGTTCAACGAGAACGGCATCTTCCGCCACTACCCGGAACTGGACGATCCGGCCTGAAGCGCGGTTTCAGAGCCTGTGAAGAAAACCACTTCCTGTGGTTTTCTTCTATCGCGAGTCAGGTACAGGCCCAGACTCGCTCACGCGAATCAGGCACTGGCGTGCCCGATCCGCGACCGGCCATCGGGCAACTGCTCCTGCGTTGCCTCAACTCGGGCATCGGGCAACCGCTCCTGCGTTGCCTCAACTCGGGCATCCATGCCCTCGCCATGCCCTCGCCATGGCCGGGCTGAGAGGCTGAATAGTCACAACCTCTCAGCACGGCCGTGACGCTCCACCGGCGATGCGCGAGCGTCAGCTCAACCACTGCTGCCGGACGCAGGCGCTTCCGTTTCTGCAGCCGGCGGATTGCTCTTGCCCCACTCCAGCACCTTGTACAGCGCCGGCGATGCGCGTCGTTGGCCATGCTCGTCGACCAGTCGGCCTTGCGGATCGATCATGTAGGTCTGCTGCAGGCCTTGCTTTGGTGTCACCACCACCATGTAGACGCGGCCGTCGCGGCTGTACTCTTGCACGGTGTTCTCACCCTGCTGGCGAATCTGCACCGTCGGCTCCGAGTCCGGGCGACCCATCCGGCTGTCGCCGCTCTTCATCGCAGGCAAGGTCAACGGCTGCAGGTTCGGCTTGGGCGTGGGCGTGGCCGCAGGCGCCTCGGAGCTGGCAGCCGGCGCGGTGGCCTGCACGCCCGGATCGTTCATCCCCGGCGGCGGTGGCACCTTGCTGGCGGGATAGGCCTGGGCATGCACCCCCGGCATCAGCATGGCGGCAAACAGGACGTTGGCGGCAATGAACACGATGGCGGATTTCATGATGGCAGCCTCGATCGGGAGTTCGAGCATAGCAGGCGCCTGCGGCAGGCTTTCGTGAAGCCGCCTGGCTTGTTGCCGTGCGAGAATGACCGGGCGTATGCACTTGCGCGGAGCAGGCCGCGGTAAGGCGAAGTGCCCGGTCTGCCGGCCGTCGGCACCGCGTGATCACTCGGTCTGGTATCGACGTTCACTCCCTCACTCTTTCCCGGGTTCCGACTTCAAGCAGGTCCCCGCGGGAGCTGCCCCGCACAGGTCCACACACCCTATGCCCAAACTCATCCTGATCGACGGTTCCTCCTATCTTTACCGTGCGTTCCACGCGCTGCCGCCGCTGAGCAACGCCCGCGGCGAACCCACCGGCGCGCTGTTCGGCGTGGTCAACATGTTGCGCGCCACGCTGAAGGCAAAGCCGGATTACCTGGCCTTCGTCAGCGACGCGCCAGGTCCGACTTTCCGCCATGGGCTGTACGACCAGTACAAGGCGAACCGCCCACCGATGCCGGACGACCTGCGCACCCAGGTCGAACCGATGCTGGCGATCGTCGGCGCGCTGGGTTTCCCGATCCTGCGCGTGGGCGGCGTCGAGGCCGATGACGTGATCGGCACCCTCGCCGTGCAGGCGCGGGAACTCGGTATCGAGGTGGAGGTTTCCACCGGCGACAAGGACATGGCGCAGCTGGTCGGCCCGCAGGTCACCCTGGTCAACACCATGAGCAATACGGTGATGGACAGCGACGGCGTGATGGAAAAGTTTGGCGTGCGGCCAGAGCAGATCGTCGACTTCCTCGCGCTCACCGGCGATACGATCGACAACGTACCCGGCGTGCCCAAATGCGGTCCGAAGACCGCCGCCAAATGGCTGGCCGAATACCACACGCTGGACGGCGTGATCGCCAACGCCGCGAAGATCGGGGGCAAGATCGGCGAGAGCCTGCGCGAGGCGCTGCCGCGGCTGCCGCTGTCGCGCGAACTGGTGACGATCAAGACCGACGTGCCACTGGAATTCGGCCCCACCGAGCTGGCCCAGCGCGAGGCGGACGTGGAACAACTGCGCGAGTTGTACACGCGCTACGAATTCAAGGCGGCGCTGAAAGAGCTCGATTCAGCGGGACTCGGGACTCGGGACTCGGGACTCGGGGAAGGCCAGGGCGCAGAGCAAAAAATCGCAGGGCCCAAGCTCGCTCCCACCGGCTCTTCCGAGTCCCGAGTCCCGAGTCCCGAGTCCGGCGAATACGAGCTGGTCACCACGCAGCCGGCCTTCGATGCCTGGCTGGAAAAACTGCGCCACGCCGAACTGATCGCCTTCGACACCGAGACCACCAGCATCGACGCGATGCGTGCGCACATCGTCGGCATCAGCTTCGCGGTGGAGGCGGGCAAGGCCTGCTACATCCCGATCGGCCACGACTACCCCGGCGCACCGAAGCAACTCGATCGCGATGCCGTGCTCGCCGCGCTGAAGCCGATACTCGAGGATGCTGCGCGGCCGAAACTCGGTCAGCACGCGAAGTACGACATCAACATCCTGTCGAACTACGGCATCGTGGTGCAGGGTCTGAAGCACGACTCGATGCTCGAATCCTACGTGTGGAACGCCACCGCCACGCGCCACGACATGGATTCGCTGGCCAGGAAGTACCTCGGCTACGAGACGGTCAAGTACGAGCAGGTCGCCGGCAAGGGGGCCAAGCAGATCTCGTTCTCGCAGGTGGATCTGGATACCGCCTGCCGCTACGCCGCCGAGGATTCGGACATCACCTTGCGCCTGCACCTGGCGCTGTGGCCAAAGCTCGAGAGCGTGCCGGCCCTGCGCAAGGTCTACGAGGACATCGAGATCCCGCTGGTGCCAGTGCTGGCCGCGATGGAGCAGCGCGGCGTGCTGATCGACGGCGACGAACTGCGCCGGCAGAGCCAGCAACTGGGCAAGCGCATGCTGGAACTGCAGCAGCAGTCGCACGCGCTGGCCGGGCACGAGTTCAACCTTGACTCGCCCAAGCAATTGCAGGCGGTGCTGTTCGACGAACTTGGCCTGCAGGCAAAACTGAAGACGCCGACCGGCCAGCCGTCCACCAATGAGGAAGCGCTGGACGCGATCGCCGACACCCACGAGCTGCCGCGGCTGATCCTCGACTACCGCGGTCTGGCCAAGCTGCGTTCGACCTATACCGACAAGCTCTCCGGCATCGTCAACCCGCGCACTGGCCGCGTGCATACCAGTTACCACCAGGGCTCCGTGGCGACGGGACGAATCTCCTCCTCCGATCCGAACCTGCAGAACATCCCGGTGCGCACCGAGGAAGGTCGCCGCATTCGCCAGGCGTTCATCGCACCGCCGGGATGGAAAGTTCTCGCGGCGGATTACTCGCAGATCGAGCTGCGCATCATGGCCCACCTGTCCGGCGACGAAGGGCTGCTGCGCGCCTTCCATTCCGGCGGCGACGTGCACCGCGCCACCGCGGCGGAAGTGTTCGGCGTGCCGCCGGAACAGATCACCACCAACCAGCGCCGCGCCGCCAAGGCGATCAACTTCGGCCTGATGTACGGCATGAGCGCGTTCGGTCTGGCGCGCCAGTTGGGCGTCGACCGCGGCGAGGCCAGCGATTACATGGGGCGCTACTTCTCGCGCTATCCCGGCGTGCGCGCGTTCATGGATGCCACCCGCGAACAGGCGCATCGCGACGGCTATGTCGAAACCATCTTCGGTCGCCGGCTATATCTGGAAAACCTCACCTCGCGAAACGGGAGCCTGCGCCAGGGTGCCGAACGCGCCGCCGTGAACGCACCGATGCAGGGCAGCGCCGCGGACATCATCAAGCGCGCAATGATCGCGGTGGCGGCATGGCTGAAGGATCGCGGCGACGCCCACATGCTGATGCAGGTGCACGATGAACTGGTGTTCGAGGTGCGCGCCGACGCGGTCGACGAAGTGCGCTCCGCGGTGATCGAACGGATGTCCGGTGCCGCGGAACTGGCGGTGCCGCTGCTGGTCGATGCCGGCGTCGGTGTCAACTGGGACGAGGCGCACTGAGCCCCCGCGCCGCAACGGCTCCGCTCTTCGTGGGGCGGCCACTGTCTCCGCCGCCCCGGGCCGCGCCTACCGCCGAAGAGCCGGCGGGCATTGCCCGCCCTATGAGCATCGCGCGCCCACGGGATGACTCCATATGCAACAACGACTTGAGAGTTAACTTTCCATGAGGATGAATCGTTTTTAAATTCCTTCGAAAATCGTGCAACTTTCTCTGCCAAACGCGCACTAACACTACGGATGCACGCAACGGCATCCATGGCTGGCTCACCTCCCTGAGCCGCCACGGACGCGAACCTCTCCCCTGGGTCTTCGCGTCCGCCCCGCCCCGGAGGCTCCCCCTAGCCTCCGGGGCTTTTTTTGTCCGCGATCCGGCGGGTCTGTACGTTTTCTGCACATCGGCAACCGGCATACTGGATCCACATCCAATCAGGGGTACATCATGCGTGCAGGATTGATCATCGTTGGCATTATTCTGCTGGCCGCGGGCATCTGGATCGTGGCCGGTCATGCTTTCTATCAGGACACCGATACCCTGGTCCAGGTGGGCTCGGCCAAGCTCACCGCGACCCACGACAAGGGCGTCCCGCAATGGATCGGCATCGCCGGCATCGTGGTGGGCGCGTTGCTGGCGATTGGCGGATTCACGCGCAAGCGCTGAGCAGCCACCACGCAGGCCAGGAAACCGCCCGCTTGTGGCGGTTTTCTTTTGGTCTCGCAGCGAGCGCAGGGCGGACTGAGCGAAGCCGGGCCCGCTACAATCAATGCGATGGATGTCTCGTACCTGATCGACCCGCTCAACGAAGCCCAGCGCGAAGCTGTCTGCGCCCCACCCGGACACTACCTGGTGCTGGCCGGTGCCGGCTCCGGCAAAACGCGCGTGCTCACCCACCGGATCGGCTGGCTGACCCAGGCCGAAGGCGTGCCGCCGTGGGCGATTCTCGCCGTGACGTTCACCAACAAGGCGGCCGGCGAGATGCGTGCGCGACTGGCGGCATTGATCCCCGGTGGCACGCAAGGCCTCACCGTGGGCACCTTCCACGGCATCGCCCATCGGCTGCTGCGCCGGCACTGGCGCGAAGCAGGCCTGACCGAAACCTTCCAGATCCTTGACGCCGACGACCAGTTGCGCATGGTCAAGCGCGTGGTCGCCGGACTGGGCCTGGACGACGCGAAGTTTCCACCGCGCCAGGCGTGCTGGCAGATCAACCAGTGGAAGGACGAGGGCAAGCGCCCAGACGGCATCGAGCATCGCGACCATCCGGTCGCGCACACCTTCGTCAACATCTACAAGGCCTACGACGACGCCTGCCGCCGCGCCGGCCTGGTCGACTTTGGCGAACTGCTGCTGCGCGCGCACGAGCTGTGGCTGAAAAACCCGGCCGTGCTGGAGCACTACCAGCAACGCTGGCGGCACCTGCTGATCGACGAATTCCAGGACACCAATACGCTGCAGTATGCGTGGGTACGCGTCCTGTCGGGCGCGAACCCGGGATTGGGGATTGGGGATTCGGGATTCGGAAGAGCAGGCCGCGCCGAGGCGCACGGTGCCTTGCCCAATCCCGAATCCCGGTTTTCAACAGACGAACGTCTGGTCATCCCGAATCCCGTAAAAACCGGCCAGGTTTTTGCAGTAGGCGACGACGACCAGTCGATCTACGGCTGGCGCGGTGCCAAGGTCGAGAACATGGCGCAATTCCTGCGCGATTTCCCCGGTGCCCGCACGATCAAGCTGGAGCAGAACTACCGCTCCACCTCGACCATCCTGAAAGCCGCCAACAGCGTGATCCAGCGCAACGGCAGCCGCCTCGGCAAGGAATTGTGGACGGCCGGCGACGATGGCGAACGCATCGCGCTGTACGCCGCCTACAACGAGCAGGACGAAGCGCGTTTCGTGATCGAGCGCATCCGCGAATACATCGACGAACACGGCAACGCGCGCGACTGCGCCATTCTCTATCGCTCAAACGCGCAATCGCGCAACTTCGAGGAGCAACTCGTGCAGCGCCGGATCGGTTACCGCGTCTACGGCGGCCAGCGCTTCTTCGAGCGCGCCGAGGTGAAAGACGCACTGGCCTACCTGCGCCTCAC
>DASRUB010000064.1:0-3952 GCA_035655635.1 Rhodanobacter sp.
GAGCTCGACGATGTCGCCCAGCGGCGTGGCGGTACCGTGGGTGTTGACGTAGTCGATCGGCCCGTTGAGGTTCGCCATGGCCATCCGCATGCAGCGCACCGCACCCTCACCTGACGGCGCCACCATTTCGGCGCCATCGGAGGTGACGCCGTAGCCGACCAGCTCGGCGTGGATCTGCGCGCCGCGTGCCTTGGCGTGTTCGTAGTCCTCCAGCACCAGCATGCCGCCGCCGCCGGCGATCACGAAGCCATCGCGACTGGTGTCGTAGGGTCGCGACGCCGTGGCAGGCGTGTCGTTGTGGTGGCTGGACAAGGCGCCCATCGCGTCGAACTGCGAGGTCATGCCCCAGTGCTCTTCCTCGCCGCCACCGGCGAACATCACATCTTGCGCGCCGTGCCGGATCAGGTCGGCGGCGGCGCCGATACAATGCGCCGAGGTCGCGCACGCGGCGGAGATCGAATAGCTCAGGCCGAGAATGCCGAAGGTCGTGGCCAAGGTCGCCGACACGGTCGAGCACATCGTGCGCGGAACCATGTACGGGCCGATCTTGCGCACGCCCTTGTTGCGCAACAGGTCGCCGGTCTCGATCTGCCACCGCGGCGAACCGCCACCGGAACCGGCGATCACGCCGATGCGCGGGTCACGAACCTGCTCTGCCTCCAACCCGGCATCGGCCATCGCCGAACGCATCGACACGTAGGCATACGCTGCCGCGTCACCCATGAAGCGCTTCAGTTTGCGATCGATCACCGCGTCCAGATCGATATTTGGTACGCCAGCCACATGACTGCGCAAACCGAGCTCGCTGTATTCATGTATCGCCCGGATCCCGCTGCGGCCATCACGCAGCGCGCTGGTCACCGACTCCGGCTCATTGCCCAGGCACGACACAATACCCATACCCGTCACGACAACACGACGCATCTCAGAAACCCTCGGTCGACTGGAAAAGGCCCACGCGCATGTCACTGGCTTCGTAGATCAGCCGGTCGTCGACGAAGGTCTTGCCATCGGCGATCACCAGCCGCAGCTTGCCGCGCATCACGCGCCGGATGTCGATCTCGTAGCGCACCAGTTTCGCCGTCGGCTTCACCTGGCCGGAAAACTTCACGTTGCCCACGCCCAGCGCACGGCCGGCACCGGGTTCGCCCAGCCACGGCAGGAAGAAGCCGCTGAGCTGCCACATCGCATCCAGGCCCAGGCAACCGGGCATCACCGGGTCGCCGATGAAGTGGCAACCGAAGAACCACAGGTCCGGATGGATATCCAGCTCAGCGTGGATCAGGCCCTTGCCGTAGGCACCACCCTCCTCCGATATCCGCGTGACGCGATCGAACATCAGCATCGGAGGTGAAGGCAGACGGGCATTGCCGTCGCCGAACAATTCACCGCGGCCGCAGGCACGCAGTTGTTCGTAATCGAACGAGGAGGGACGCGTCATGGAAAGTCCGTCAGGTCAGGGGTCAAGATTGTGTAGGGGGCAAAGTGCGATCGCCTTTATCGCGCGCAAGCGACACCTCTGTTCGTTCCCCATATCGTACATGCTCGACCTGTCCCGCGAGGTGAAATCGCCATGAAGCAGCACCAGCGCGGGACATTCCTGATCCACTCTTGCGAGCGTCGGGCCAATCCTCAACGCGACAACGGCGCGGGCACCTGTCCCTTCCATTCCAGCTGCAGCCACAGCTTGGCGCTGTCGCGGCGAAAGTCGTCGGCCTGATAGCTCGCCACCTTCACCAGGCCGCTGAGTCCACGCGCCAGGGGGAACGCCAGCGAGGCGTCCCATTCGCTGCCGTAGCGTCCGCCACGCGCGGCCCGGTAGTCGTGGTAGGTCACGGCCCAGGCGAGCTTGCCGCTGACGGGACCACGACCAAGCGGGCCCGATGCGCCCAGATAGCGATCTTCCAGTCCCCGCGCCGGGGTGACGTTGAACTGGTCATCCCAGCCATTGAATGCATGCAGGGTGGCCAGCGGCGTCTGCAGCGCATGCACGCCGTCGCTGCCCAGATATTCCCAGCCCAGCCTGGCGGTAATGCCGCGGAACGTCCAGGCGGGTTCCAGCAACCAGTAGGTGACCGCATAGCTGGCCGGGTTGTTGGCGTAATCGGACTGCCGCGCAAACTCTGCGGACCAGCCGGGGCCGTAGCCACCTTCGGCGTACGCGCCGGACCAGCGCAGGCCATAGGTCGCAGTGGAGGCGGTTCGCACGTCGCGATCCTCGTGCAGGTAGGCATAGCCCACCCAGTTTTGTGCTCCCTGCACATAGCTCATGTTGAACAGGCTGGTATCGAGTTTGCGCTCACGAGCCAGCGGGCTGATAGCGTCCGGGCCGGCGACGCGGTGCACGCGATCGAGCCAGTCGTAGCGCACGGTCCAGTTGGCCGCTGGCTGCCACTGCAGCGCGATCCCATCGTAGGTCTGCTCGAACTGGCGCCAGCCGCTGTTGCCGACCCAACGTTGATTGTCGAGCAGGACTCGCTGGCGCCCGAGCGTGGCGCCGAATGTCGTACTTTGCCAGTGCAGCCACGCCTGGTTGAATTCGGCGCCATGCGGATCGGTGATCCCCGGATATTGCGTGCGGCCATTCGCGCCGCTGTTGTAGTGCTCGTCAGCACTGGCAACGCCGGCACCTTCGACCAGGGCGCTCCAGCCCCCGCCAAAGGTGGCGCGAAGACCCAGACGCAGACGCAAGGTGGTTGCGCTGGCCTTGCGACTGAAGGCATCGTCGTCGACCTGCTCCTGGCGCAGGCGTGTATCCCACTCCAGTTGCAGCGGCGCGTTGACGGGCGGTGCCTGTGCGCTGCTGCCGGCGCCGTCGGCCCAGACCGATGGTGCGATCATCGCTGTCGCCAGAAGGCATGCAACGGAAAGAATCCTGCGTGTCGTTTTCATCGTGGTGTCCCCTTGTGGATGCGCACAGTCTGCGCACACCAGGGCATCGACAAATTGACCACGATCAGGTCGACGCGATGAATGTAACCACTGTGACAACACGCCGCGGCAACACACACGAAAACGCCGCCACGACGGCGGCGCTTCCCGACTCGATGGACGTGGAGACGTCCCTGTCAATCAGCGTCTCAGGGTTTTGAAACCGTCTCGCCGATCGCTTTCACGAACGCCGGATCCAGCCGGCCGATCACATTGGTACGCGCCGCGATGCGGCCCTCGGCGTCGAGCAGGATCAACTCGCTGCTGTGGTTGAACTCACCATCCGGCAATTGCCGGTACTGCAGGCCGAGCACGCCCGACAATTGCCGCACCTGCGTCGGCCCGGCGCGGGCCAGAGTCCAGAAGCGCGGATCGAGCTTGCGCTTGTCGGCGTAGCTGCGCAGGGTGGCGACATCGTCCTTGGCCGGATCGAAGCTCACCGCGAGCAGGTCGATCTGCGAGCGGATCGCCGGATCCAGCGCATTGCGGGTCAGCCGCATGCTGTCGATGATCAGCGGGCAGACCATCTGGCACGAGGTGTAGAACATCGTCACCAGCTGCGGGCGGCCACGGCGCGCGGACAGCATCTGCTGCTGGCCATCCTGGCCGGTCAGCTGCACCGGCAGCTGATAGACCGAATCACCGGGCAGCGGCTGGGCTGCATGGGCGCTGCCGCCCAGCAGCAGGAGCATCGCAAGAGATGACAGCAGGTGTTTCATGACAGGTTCCTCAACAGATTCCTCAATCGGACTTCGCGCAGCGAAAGCCCATGTTGTTGGTGGTGTCGGCAGCCTTCAGCGCCGACAACATCGCGATGCGCATCAGCACTGCATAGTTTTCCTTTTCCTGCATGCTGAGTGCGCCGGCACCGCAGAACTTCAGCAGATCCGGGTCGCCCTGGTCGCGGCTGTCGCTGGCGACCATCAGCGCATTGAAATCGTCGACCCATTCCCACACCAGGCCATTGATGTCGCGCACGCCGTAGACGTTGCCGGCGCCGCCGATCTCCGGCAGTGCCGTG
>DASRUB010000065.1:0-11245 GCA_035655635.1 Rhodanobacter sp.
CCGACCGGCGCGCCCAGGCCCTTGGACAGGCAGATCGAGACGGTATCGAAATGCCGCGTGATCTCGCGCGCCGGCACGGCGCAAGCTATCGCGGCGTTGAACAGGCGCGCGCCATCCAGATGCAGGCCCAGCTGTCGCGACCGCGCCAGCTCGTGCGCCTTGCCCAGATAGTCCAGCGGCAGCGGCCGCCCGTGCCAGGTGTTTTCCAGCGCCAACAGTCGCGTGCGCGCAAAATGGGGATCGATCGGCTTGATCGCCGCCTCGATCCGTTCCAGCGGCAGCGAACCGTCATCCGCCTGCACGATCGGCTGCGGCTGGATCGAGCCCAGCACCGCCGCACCGCCGCCCTCGAACTTGTAGGTATGCGCGTCCATGCCGACCAGGTACTCGTCGCCGCGCTCGCAATGCGCCAGCAAGGCCAGCAGGTTGGACTGGGTTCCACTGGGCACGAACAAGCCCGCCTCGAAACCCAGCTCGTCGGCGAGGCGCTGTTGCAGGGCGTTGACTGTCGGGTCTTCGCCGTAGACGTCGTCGCCCACCGCGGCCGCCAGCATCGCCTCGCGCATCGCCGCCGTCGGCCGCGTCACCGTATCACTGCGCAGATCCACTACATCCATTTCCGCTCCCACCGCCGTTGCTGTTGCCATTGCTTTTACGAATCCCAAATCCCGTATCCCCAATCCCGGCCCCTCACACCCGCCGTCTGAAATACCACCACGCCACACAGGCCAGCAAGGTCGCCGGCAACAGATTCGCCAGCAGTGGCGATAGCCCGTAGACCGTACCGAAGTTCACCATCGCCTGTTGCAGGAAATACCAGCCGATCGCCAGCAGCATGCCGATGAACAGCCGCTTGCCCAGGCCGCCGGAACGCAAGGTGCCGAAGGCGAACGGCATCGCGCACAACACCAGCACCAGCACGTTGAGCGGATACAGCGCGCGGCCCCAGAACGCCACCGCATAACTGCCCGGACTCTCGCCGTTGCTTTCCAGGTAATTCATGTTGCGGCGCAGGTCGCGCATCGACAGGTATTGCGGCAGGATCACCGATTGCGCCAACACCTGCGAATTCAGGCTTGACTGCCAGGGCTCGCTGGCCAGCGTGGTGGAGTGCGTGCCGTGTTCGTCAAGCACGGTCTTGCGCACGTCATGCAGCATCCATTGCTGGCCGTCGTGCTCGGCAGTTTTGGCCCACTGAAATTGGGTGATCTGGCCGTCGGGCGCAAAGGTGAATACGCGCACGTCACTCAACTGCACCTTGCCCACGCCGTCGCTCTGCTTCAGCGTGGTGCCGCGCGCATTGATGATGTTGCTCCCGTCGCGCGCCCACAATCCGCTGTCGGTACCCATGCCGAGCGCGCCCGAGCGCATGCGCAACTGCATCGCCTGGGCCTGCTGGTCGCCCCAGGGAGCCACCGTCTCGCCCATGATCACCACGCCGACGATCAACACCGCCACCACGCCCGCCGCGGAGCCGGCAATGCGCAGGCGGGAAAGGCCGGCGGCGCGCAGCGCGGTGAGTTCGCCGCTGCCCGCCAGCGCGCCCAGGCCGAGCAGGCCGCCAATCAGGGCGGCGTTGCCGAACATCTCGTAGGCACGACGCGGAAACGTCACCAGTACATACACCGCGGCGTCGGTTGCCGTGTATCCGTGCTTGCCCACGTTGCCAAGCTGACGCAGGAACTGGGTCACGGCATCGAAGCCGGTAAGCACCAGCCATACCGTCAGCAGTGAGCCCAGCACGCTGATCGCCACCAGCCGGTCCACGCGTTTGATGTTGAACACGCCCATCACGGTTTGACCGCCGTCGACCTGGGCAATCGGCGCGGCGAATACTGCTTCCACAGCATCCAGCAAGCCAGCCCCAGCACGACCACGTGCAATCCCCACAGCGGGAACTGGTTATGCCAGTGGCCCTTGCCGATCTGCGCCCGCCCCAGCGCCAGCAGCAGGTAATAGAGATAAAACCCCAGCACAGCCAGCAACACGCGGCCGTACTTCGGCTCACGCGGGCTCTGTCGCGACAGCGGCAAGGCCAGCATCAACAACACCAGGGTCAATGGTGGCGCGCTGGTACGCCAGGCCAGCTCCGCGCGGTCATCCGGGTTGTCGGACTGGAACAACGCCAGCGTGCTCTTCGAGTGCGCCGGGTCCTCATCGTCGTCGGCCTGCACGCTGGACAGCGAGGTGTCGTTGCGCTGGTACTGCATCTGGCGCCAGTTGTCGGCACCCATCGGAATGTCGTACTGCCAGCCATCCTCGAAGGCGATGAATCGGCCCGCGCCATCGCTTTCCTGGTACAGCCGCCCGGAGGCTGCGCTCACCACTTTCAGATGCACCTCACCCTCCTTGCTGGTGCGCTGTGCGGCGACGAAGGTACGCCCCAAGCGGCTGCCATCGCGACTCAAGCTGTCCACGAAGATGATGCCGCCCTTGCCGGGAAGACTGGTGAATCGCCCCGCATCCAGGCCGGCGGCAATCACCGAACGATTGGCCGCCGTCACCATCGCGTCGCTGGTGCGCACCGCCCACGGCCCCAGCCACAACGAGACCAGCAGGGTGATCAGCACCAGCACCGCACCGAGCAGGGCCATCGGGCGCAGCAAGCCTGCCGGCCCCATCCCCGAGGATGCCAGCACATGCATCTCGCTCTCGCGATACATCCGGCCCAGCCCCATCAGCACGCCGATGAAGCTGGCCAGCGGCATCAGGTTGGTCAGGCCATCGAGCGTGCGCAGGCCGAGCACCTGGAACATCACGCTCGCGGGAAAGCTTCCGTTGGCGACCTGCTGCAACACCTTGGCGAAGGCGCTGCCGGCGACGATCACCAGCAACACCACCACGGTGGCGGCCACGGTCTGCGCCAGCTCGCGCAGGAAATAGCGATCGAGAATGCTCAGCATGCGATAGACTTGTTTGCTTGCGCGGTTCGCCCCGATGGGCGGAAAACCGCAAGTCTAGCCTGTCCGGCCATGGCCGGGCCCGAACAGGAACGCACCTGATGACTCTTCAGTTCAGCCTTGGCACCGCCACGCCCGAATCCGTCGACAACGCATGCATCGTTGTCGGCGTGTACGAAAAGGGCACGCTCAGCAGCGCGGCCGAGCGGGTGGACCAGGCCACGGACGGACTGATCAAGCGTCAACTGGAGAGCGGTGACATCACCGGCAAGGCCGGCAGCAGCAGCGTACTGTTCGCTCCCGCCGGGATCAGCGCCAGGCGCGTGCTGGTAGTGGGATTGGGCGCGCAGAAATCGTTCGATGGCGCGCGCTTCCAGAAGGTAAACCACGAGGCGGCCCGGGCGCTCGCTCGCCTGCCGATCACCACAGCGTTCTCTTACCTGACCGAGGTGGACGTGCCCGGCCGCGACGCCAACTGGCGCCTGCGCGTGGCCGCGCTGGCCAGCGACTTCGCCGCCTATCGCTACACCGCCACGTTCAAGCCGCGCGACAAGGCAAAGCCGCCGGAACTGGCGAGCATCACGTTCGCCGGCAGCGCCGACGAACAGGCGGCGCTGGATCAGGCCACCGCCATCGCCGATGGCGTGCGCTTCGCCCGCGAGCTGGCCAACCTGCCGCCGAACATCTGCAACCCGGTGTACATCGCCGGGCAGGCCAGCGCCTTCGCCGACAACCACGACAAGGTCAGCTGCAGCGTGCTCGACGAGGTCGAGATGGCGCAGCTTGGATTCGGCTCGCTGCTCGCGGTAGCGCGTGGCTCGACCAACAAGCCGCGCCTCATCGCGCTCGAATACAAGGGCGGCAACGAAGGCGACAAGCCATACGCCCTGGTCGGCAAGGGCGTCACGTTCGACGCTGGCGGCATCAGCCTCAAGCCCGGCCCGGGCATGGAGGACATGAAGTTCGACATGGGTGGCGCGGCCGCCGTGCTCGGCGCGTTCGTGGCTGCGGTGAAGATGGACCTGAAGCTCAATCTCGTGTGCGTGGTGCCGAGCGTGGAGAACATGCCCGACGGCGACAGCTACCGTCCCAGCGACGTGCTGACCAGCCTCTCCGGCCTGACCATCGAAGTGCTCAACACCGATGCCGAGGGACGCCTGATCCTGTGCGACGCGCTGACCTGGACTACGCGTACGTTCCAGCCGCACACCATCGTCGACGCGGCCACCTTGACCGGCGCCTGCGTGGTGGCCCTCGGCAAGCACGCCAGCGGCCTGATGAGCAAGCACGACGACCTCGCCGCCGAACTGCTTGCCGCCGGCGAAGAGACCCTCGACCGCGCTTGGCGTCTGCCGTTGTGGGACGACTACCAGGTGCAGCTCGAATCTGGCTTCGCCGACGTCGCCAACATCGGTGGCAAGACCGCCGGCGCGATCACCGCCGGCTGCTTCCTCTCGCGCTTCACCGAAGGCCAGCGCTGGGCCCACCTGGACATCGCCGGCACCGCCTGGGAAGACGGCCGCAAGGGCATGGCCACGGGTCGCCCGGTGACCTTGCTGGCGCAGTGGCTGCTTGATCGGGAATAGGGATTGGAGAATAGGGAATAGGAAGAGCCGGGGCCGCAGCGAGGCGGTTGCCTTTACTATTCCCTACTCCCTATTCTCGATTCCCTGCCATGCCCCGCGCCGACTTCTACCTGATCGACAAACCACGCTTTCGCGAGCAGCCGCTGCTGCTGGTCTGCGAACTGGCGAAGAAAGCGTACGCGTCGCAGCAGCCCAGCTTGATCCTGACGCGTGACTACCAGCAGGCCGAAGCCGTCGACGAACTGCTGTGGGCGTTCGACGAGGACGCGATGATTCCGCACCAGTTGGCTGGCGACGATGATGACGAACACACCGCGGTGCTGATCGTGCCGCCCGATGTGGAGACGCCCGACCGGCCGCTGTTGATCAACCTGCGCGACAACTGCCCGGACCGCCCCTGCCAGCGCGTGCTGGAGGTGGTGGCCGCCGACCCTGCGGCGCGTGACGGCTCACGTGTGCGCTGGCGCGAATACCAGCGCCGCGGCTTCGAACTGCACAAGTTCGACATGTAGGGTTCCGGCGCGTCGCGTACCGTCTGATGTTCCCGTCAGGGAATCTCAAAAACTCCAGAGGCCGTCGTTTTCGCCTTCCGGGGAATGACGAGCAAAAGAACGGTTATTCGAGATTTCCATCGGGTTTTCGAGGCTCCCATCATTCGCACCGGGCCGGTTCAGGCCGACGCAGCTGGCGCCGCTGCACCGGTGACCCGCGTCAGCGCCGCCACCAGTTGCTCGCCGCTGACCGGCTTGCGCAGGAAGCCGTCCATGCCGGCTTCGCGGGCGCGCGTCTCGTCGCGACCACCCGAACGGGCGGTTACCGCGATGATCGGCAGGTGCTCGCCGGCGGGCTCGCGCTGTCGGATCAGGCGGGCGATCTGGAAGCCGTCGACGCCGGGCAGGTCCAGGTCAAGCAGCACCGCATCGAAACGCGCGTGAGCCAGCTCGGCCAGCGCTGCCAACCCGTTGACCACGTGCACCAGGCCGTGGCCCTCGCGCTCAAGCAAACCACGGATCACCGCCGCCACGATGGTGTCGTCCTCCACCAGCAGCAACCGATAACTTCCGCGAGAACCGGCCACCGGCAAGGCATGGGCTACTGCGGGCCCCACCAGCGGCAGCCGCACGCGGAACGTGCTGCCGTGACCGACGCGTGATTCAATCTCGATGCTGCCACCCATCATGTCGACCAGCTCGCGGCAGATCGCCAGGCCCAGGCCGCTGCCGGCACGCCGCTGCGGACTGTCGGCCTGTTCGAAGCGCTGAAACAGCCGTGCCTGGCTGGCTTCGGGAATGCCCGGGCCGGAATCGCTGACACTGAACAGCAATCCGTCGGCGGTCGATATGGCGCGCAAAATGACATGGCCGTGCTCGGTGAACTTCAAGGCGTTGTTGGCCAGGTTCAACAGCACCTGCTTGATCCGCACGGCGTCGCCGACCACCTGCGCCGGCAAGTCGTCAGCCAACTCCAGCACGAAACGGAGGCCCCTGGCATGCGCCAGGCCCTGCTCCAGTTGTGCCACGTCCTCCAGCAGTTGGCGGGGATTGAACGGCGCCGGCTCCAGCTCCAGTCGGCCTGCTTCGATGCGGGCCAGGTCGAGCGCGTCGTTGAGCAGCTTGAGCAGCATCCCGCCGGAGCGTTGCATGGCGCGCGTGTAGTCGTGCTGCAGCGGATTCAGCGATGTGCTGAGCAGCAGCTCGGCCATGCCCATCACGCCGGTCATCGGCGTGCGGATTTCGTGGCTGAGGGTGGCCAGGAAGTGGGTCTTGGCCGCGCTGGCAGCCTCGGCCATGTGCCGATACTGTTCGGCCAGTTCCACCTGGTGACGTTGCGCCAGCCGCCGGCGCCAGCCATGCAGGAGCACACCGGCGAGCGCGGCCGCCGCCAGTACGTACAGCAGCCACGCCCACCAGCGTGTCCATGGCGGCGCCTGCACATGAATTGACAAGGGCGTCGCCCAGCCCCATTGGCCGTCCGCGCCGTGGTCCTGCACCTGCAAGGTGTAGTTGCCTGCGCCCAGACCCACGAATTCGCGTTCACCGAGGTTGCCCGCATCCACCCAGCCGGTGTCGAAGCCAAGCATGCGGTAGTAGTAGCGGTTGGTGGCTGGATCGACATACGAGGCGACCCGCGCCTCCACCCGCAGGTCGCCGTCGCGCCAACCCAGTCGCACCGGCTTGTCCAGTGGCAGCTGGATGACCTTGCGGTCCCGCCGCACGGTGATCCGGGTGATCGACAACAACGGTGGCTGCCGCGGTCCCTCCAGCCGGGCCAGTTGACTGGGCTGGAACGCCATCACGCCGCCGCTGCTGGCGGCCAGCACAGTGCCGTTCGTGGTGATCGCGGCGGAGCCGTTGCTGAACTCCGCATTCGACAGGCCTTGTGCCGTGCCAAACACGGTGAAGCGTTGCGACTGGGGATCGAAGCGGCGCAAGCCGGGGCTGCTGAACAGCCACAGGTGATGGTCATGGTCAACGAGGATCGTACGCAGATCGGCAATCAGCCCCATGCTGCTGATGTCGACGCGGTCATCGCGCGTCGCGCGCCCGTTGGCGTAGCGGTAGTGTTCCAGCGCCTGCTCCGTGGCAATCCAGAAACCATCGCCAGCGAAGGCGAAATTGAAGATCTCCCGGCGCGGCACTCCGGGCACGAATGCCAGCGGCCCACCCCGTCCGTCGCTGCGCATCAGGCCCGCCATGCTGGCGTACCAGATTGCGCCGTCATGCGCGCGGAGCTGGTCATGGAAGCGACTGCCGTCGGGTGCATCGGGTGGCAACAGCGGCGTCGACGCCAAGGTCTCGGGATCGATAGCGTGCGGACCATCGCCCCATGAACTGGCGTAGATACGCCCGTCCGCCCCGACGGCGAGCGCAACCGGCCGCTTCATATGCGTTTGGCTGGCATCCAGGGTGAGCAACTTGCCATGGTCGTAGCGGTAGATCCGGCCGGGACCGGTAATCCACAAGCGGCCTCGCGCATCCTCGGCCAGCGAAGTCAGGTTGCCATGCAGGCCGCGCACGACATGGGTGACCTGCCCGGTCGCCGTGTCGAGCTTGTCGATCCAGCCGTTGTACCCGCCCACCCACAGTTTTCCGTCCCGCGCGGGCAACAGGGACAACGCCGCCGTATTCGACAGGCTTTTCGGCTGGTCCGGAACATGGGTGAACCGCGCAAAGCCATTCCAGCTCGGCGGCAGATAGGCAATGCTGGACTGGTCGAAGGCGAACCAGAGGCCACCTTCACGGTCGCGAAAGACCTGCCACAAACGATCGCTGGGCAGCCCGCCGGGCAGCAGTGGTTCGCCGACGATGTGTTGCAACGGCCCCTGGTCAGTGCCCAGCCAGACACCATCCAGGCTGCCCAGCCACAATCGCCCCTGGTTGTCGCGCACACTACCCAGGATGCGCGTGTTGGCCAGTTGCTGGTTGGCCAGTGGCCTTGCCACACCGTCGGCATGCACCACCAGCAGCCCGCCAGTCACCGCCACGCGAACTTCGTCTCCATCCCCCTCGATGCGCCACACCGCACCGCTGTCACCATGAAATGCCGGATCAATCGGGACACGCTGGATCGCACCATTCGGCGAACGCACATACAGGCCGTTCTCGGTGCCGATCCACAGGCGCCCGTCACTGCCTGCCAGCAGCGCCCGGGTCGGGCCGAACGACGTCGCATGGGTCGAGCCAACATCCAGTGACAACGCATCGAAACCGCTGCCATCGGCACGCATGCGGTCGAGCCCGCCCTGGGTGGCCACCCAGATCTGCCCATCCTGCGTCTGGGCAATGCTCCACACTTCGTTGTCGCTGAGACTGTGTGGGTTCTTCGGGTCATGCTCCCAGTACCGGAAACGGCCGCCGACCTGGTCGTAGACAATCAACCCGGCGGAGACGCCGCCCGCCCAGAGGCGGTTGTCGCGATCGACGAACAACGTGTAGATCTGGTTGCTCGGCAATGACGACGGATCGCCGGGCACATGCCGGAACACCTTGAAGTTGATGCCATCGAAACGCACCAGGCCACCATCGGCACCAAACCACATCAGGCCGTGCTGATCCTGCGCGACGGCATAGATCGAGCCACTGGGGACACCATCGGCCACGCCATAGCGACGAAACTGCGGTGTGGCGGGAATGTCTGCCTGGTTCGTCGAAGTCGCGGCAAGCGGCCCGGCCAGATTGGCCGCAGCAGCGCTCGACGCCGGCGCAGCAACCGCCAGAACCGCATTCAGCACGAGCGAGGCAAGCACGTGATGTTTCCCCTGAAGGTGTCGGAAAACGCCGTCCTGCCGTTTCCCAATTCACCGAGTTCCAACTCCCCGAGCACGGCCCACTCCGCACTCGTCGATGCCAACCCGGACACGTGTCGTGCCCACATGGCGGCGGGTCATCCCTGGCACACCAGACAGGATGCCTTCCGAGTCCTGTCGACGCATGATGCCAAATTGCGCCCGCCGCCGCGAGCGCCGCGTCAGTTGAGTACATCTCGCCCGCATTCAACCACCGGTTAGAATGCGCGGATGTCCCGACGCCTGCGATTGCTGTTCGCCGCACTGGCCCTGGCCGCGCTGCTGTGGTTGCTGTTCGCCGCCGCCGAGCGGTTCCTCGCGCTGACCCAGCGATTCCTGGCCTTGCCGGCCGCCTTGCAATGGACACTCGGCGTGATACTGGCGGTTTTCGCCGCTGCCGGCTTGAGCGTGCTGTGGTGGCTGCTGCGCCCGCGGCGCAAACGACGGCCCTTGCCGGTGCCTGACCGCGGCAATCTGGAGCAACGCATCGAGCAGCTACGCGGCCATGGTGCGGATACCGGCGCGCTTGCCTCCGAGCTGGGTGAGCTCGACCGGCGGCGGCTGGGCGCACGCCTCTACGTCGCCGTGTTCGGCGAAATCTCCACCGGCAAGTCCAGCCTGATCCATGCACTGGCCCCACAGGTGCAGATCGCCAGCGAAGCGCGCGGCGGCACCACCCGCGCGGTCGGCCACTACGACAGTGCCCTGCCCGACGGCCGCAGCCTGGTACTGGCCGACGTACCCGGCAGCCGCGAAAGCGGTGGCGAAGCACGCGAAACCGCGGCGCGCGAAGAAGCGCTGCGTGCGCACGCCGTGGTCTACCTGTGCGCCAGCGACCTCACCCGCGGCCAGGTCGACGAGCTGCGCTGGCTCGCCGATTTCGGCAAGCCGCTGCTGCTGGTGCTGAACAAGGCCGACCAGTGGGGTAGCGCCGAACGCGATTTGTTGCTGGCGAAACTGCAGCAGCAATCACGCGGCATGGCCAGTGCGGTGATCGCGATCAGCGCCGGCGGCAGCGAGCGCTACCAGCGTCAGCTCGCCGACGGCAGCACCGAATCCGTCGAACGCCAGCGCAAACCGCAGATCGCACCCCTGCTGCAGGCCCTGTCCAGACTCACTGCACCCGGCGTCGAAGGGCTGGAGCCTCTGCGCGAGAACGCCGTGCTCGCCGGCCTGCATCAGCGCATCGGCACGCTGGAAGCGCAGACGCGCGCCGAACAGGCCGAACGCATCGTGCGCAAATACGCCCGTCGCGCCATTGTCGGCGCCATGGCCGCGGTGGCTCCCGGCAGTGATCTGGTGATCCAGGGCGTACTCGCCACCGGGCTGACCCGGGCGTTGGCCGAGTTGTACGGAGTGAAAGTCAGCGAGGTGCAGATCGAGGACTTTGTGCAGCAGGCCAAGCTGACCTTGCGCACCGGCAGCTCGATCGTGCTGGCGGTGGCAGGCAATGCGCTGAAGGCATTTCCCGGTTTGGGGACCTTGGGCGGCGGCGTGCTGCATGCGTTCGCTTACGCGCTGATTTTCGATTCGATGGGGCGCGCGCTGGCAGCATCGCTGGCCGAGCGGCATACGCTGGATCAGGATGATGCGGGGGCGCGACTGAGGGAGTTGTTGGCGGATGCCGGGAGCGGGCGGATGCGAAAGTTGGCGGCGCTCACGATGGAGGCGGTGCGCGAACGTGATGGTGATTGATTGGCCGTCGCGTTTGGCACGCTGCCGATGAGTTGCTGGTTGAAAGATCAAGAGCATTCGTGCGCCTTCGGCGCCCGAGTCACTTTCTCTTTGCGTGCTCAAAGAGAAAGTAACCAAAGAGAAAGAGCACCCCGCTTAGCGCTTGCCGGGCTTCCTGCCCGGCAAGTCCGTGAGCCGGCGCCGGGCTTTTCGACAGCACATCCATGTGCTGGCGAAAAGGAGTCCACCTCCTGTCGACTCCCGCTACGCGGCCTGTCGTCCCCGACTCACCAGGGGCCCCGGGTAGAGCAGCGCGCCATCCTGGCCCGCACTTTTCAGAAGAGCCAGAGCAGAGCCGGAGCAGCGCGCCAGCCGCTACCTTTTTATCTAACTTCCACCATCCCAGTTTCCGCCAAGTTTCTCTTGGGTAGTCCGCACCTGTAGGAGCGCACCCTGTGCGCGATGCTCTCGCTCTCCAGCGTCGCGTAGGGCGGGCGGCACTGCCCGCCTGCTTTCCCCGCACGTAGCTGGGAGGATCAGGTATCCGGACCCGAGTTCAGCATCTGGAATATCTCTTCTTCGCTACCTATGGGGACCATCGAACCGATGGATTGACGTAGACCGGCTAGGGTTTCGCTATCTCTTTCATGGCTGATGACGAACTCGTTGGACAGGGCTGCACTGATCCGATTGACCCCTGGGACATCGACAGTGCGCTCCACGGAGGGTCGACGTCCCACGATGCAACGAGTTGGGGAGATTGGTAGGAACATCTGGCTCATTTCCACGGCGTCACTTAT
>DASRUB010000066.1:0-6309 GCA_035655635.1 Rhodanobacter sp.
TCGCGCGCGGCCTTGTGCATGCCCGGGTACATGTCGGTGTACTCGTGGGTCTCGCCGGCGATCGCGCTTTTCAGGTTCAGGTGGGTTTCGCCGAACGGCAGTCCGGTGGCGGGATCGCCCACGGCTTCCAGATATTCCAGATGGCCGTGCGCGTGGCCGGTCTCACCTTCGGCGGTGGAACGAAATACCGCGGAGACATCGTTGAAACCTTCCACGTCGGCCTTGGCGGCGAAGTAGAGATAGCGGCGGTTGGCCATTGATTCGCCGGCAAAGGCGTCTTTCAGGTTCTGCTCGGTCTTGGAGCCTTTCAGGTTACTCATGACATCACCTCGTGGCGTTGGGCTGGGAGGAAAATGTGAGTGCGACCGTTACGGTCGTGATCCGCCGAGCCTAGCGTCTTGCGGGCCCGCAATGAAATTGATTGTCTGGATGGAGCGCATAGCCTGCGGCTATCGGCCGGCGGCCTTGCGTTTCGCCGGCGCGGCGACCCTGGGCAATACCGGCGTGGCCGCCGTGTGCGGGTCGAACAGGTCGGCCGGCAGCTGCCGGAAGACGTCCGCCAGACGCCGCAGGAATCCGTCCATCGCCGAGCTCTTGCGCCAGATCATGGCGATGCGCCGGCTCGGCGGATGACCCTTGAATTCGATCAGGTGCAGGTTCTCCACCGGTGCCACCGGCGGCTTCACCGCAGTGACCGGCAGCAGGGTGATGCCGACGTTCGCCGCCACCATCTGGCGCAGCGTCTCCAGGCTGGTGGCGCGGAAACCGCTGCGTTCGCCGGCACCGGCCATGTGACATACCTCCAGCGCCTGGTCGCGCAGGCAGTGTCCGTCTTCCAGCAGCAGCAGGTTCTGGTTGGACAGATCGCTCAGCCTCAGCTGACCCTGCTTGTACGCCAGCGGGTGGTCGCCCGATACCGCGAGCAGAAAGGGTTCCTCGAACAGGAACTCGCTGTGCAGGCTGTCCTCATGCAGCGGCAAGGCGAGGATGCCGGCGTCCAGCTTGCCCTCGCGCAGCAGGCGCAGCACCGCTTCGGTTTTTTCCTCGACCAGCAACAGTTCCAGCCGCGGGAACGCGGCACGCACCAGCGGCAATGCGTGTGGCAACAGGTACGGGCCCAGCGTGGGGAAGATGCCCAGTCGTACCGTGCCCGACTCTGGATCGAGCGTGCGCCGGGCCACGCCACGGATCTGCTCGATCCCGTTGAGCACGTCGCGGGCGCGGATGGTGATGTCGCGACCGACCTCGGTCAGCAACACCTTGCGCGGCGTGCGTTCGACCAGCGGCACGCCGAGTTCGTCTTCCAGCTTCTTGATCTGGGTGGACAGGGTCGGCTGGCTGACGAAGCAGGCTGCGGCCGCGCGGCCGAAATGCCGATGTTCGGCAAGGGCGACCAGATATTGGAGATCTCGCAGGTTCATGGCGTGTCTCGACTCGTCAATAGATATTGACTATGAACTTGATGATAACAATCAATTAAAACAATGCAAGTGGGTCGTTTATCCATGTCCCCATGGCGCTTCACGGCGAGATCGTTTCACCCCTGCACTACCCCCCAGCCGCCTGCTTCCACACGTTTCGTTTGCAATAAATCGTCCGGGCCGCAAAGCCCTGCCTGCAGTCCTTTTTTCCGCCGCTTCCTGGCCCATGGAGAACCACCACGGGCCGGCGAATCGTCGAAAAACGTCACTCGCAGGCAGGGCTTTGACCAGCTTTGCTGTTGTAAAGCGCTTCGCCGCGAACGTTTGGCGGCCGACGCTCCCAGGCATCGGCCATGCCTTCTGGCACTGTGTCGAAGGTCAAGGCCGCCCTAGGTTCGGGGATTGCCAAATCGTCCCTGGGGAAATCAGCATGCGCCGTCTCGTTCGTCCACTTCTGCTTACCGCGCTTGCCGCCTGTTGCGGCGCTTCGTTTACCGCTACTGCCGACCAGGTACCGCAAGGTCGCCTGCCGGGCTGGGCCGTGCCGCAGTCCTACCGTATCGCGGTCAAAGTCGATCCGGCACAGCAGGATTTCTCCGGCACCACGGTGATCAAGGTGAAGTTGAGCCAGGCTTCCGATCACATGTGGCTCGATGGCGCCGAACTCAAAGTGTCGAAGGTGACGGTCACCGACGCCGCCGGCAAGGTGCACGCGGGCAAGTATGTCGAGGCGGATCCGAAGGCCGGCGTGGCGCGCGTGGATTTCGGTAGCACGCTGAAGCCGCAGGAGCTGACGCTGACGTTCGACTACACCGCGCCGCTCAACGCGCAGTTGCAGGGCCTGTACAAGGTCAGCGCGAAGGGCCAGCCGTATGCGATGACGCAGATGGAACCGATCAGCGCGCGCTTCGCCTTCCCGAGTTTCGACGAGCCCGGCTTCAAGACGCCGTTCGACATCAGCCTGACGATTCCCGAAGCCGACACGGCTGTCGCCAATACCCAGCAAGTGAAGGAAGCTCCGGCAGGCAAGGGCTGGAAGACGCTCACGTTTGCGCGGACGCAGCCGCTGCCGACCTATCTGGTCGCCTTCGGCGTCGGCCCCTGGAGCATCGCCAACGCGCCGGACATCTCGCCGGATGCGTATCGTTCAAAGCCGCTGCCGTTGCGCGGCATCGCACCGGCCGGCCAGGCGCATCGCATGCAACATGTGCTGGGCGAAACGCCGAGCATCATCCATGCACTGGAGAACTACTACGGCTTCGGTTATCCCTTCGACAAGCTCGATCTGCTGGCCGCGCCGGATTTCGCCGCCGGCGCGATGGAGAACGCAGGCCTGGTCACCTTCCGCGACTGGCTGCTGCTGCTCGACAAGGATTCCCCGGCGCGCAACGTGCGCGGCTCGTTCAACGTCACCGCGCATGAATTGGCGCACCAGTGGACCGGCGATACGGTGACGCTGGAATGGTGGAACGACATCTGGCTGAACGAGGCGTTTGCCACCTGGATGCAACAGAAGGTCACCATGGAAGTGCATCCGGAATACCGTGCCGACCTGGATCGGGTGCGCGGGGCGGAGGGCGCGATGGACAGCGATGCCCTGGTCAGCGCGCGCAGCATCCGCCAGCCGATCACCGGCAATGGCGACATCCTCACCGCGTTCGATGGCATCACCTACCAGAAGGGTGCCGGCGTGATCGCGATGTTCGAGAACTATGTCGGCGACAAGACCTTCCAGAAGGGCATGCGTGCCTACATCCAGCAACACAAGTTCGGCAACGCCACTGCCAGCGACCTTGTCGGCGCCATCGCCACCGCCGCCGGCAAGGGCGAGGCGTTCAAGCACGCCTTCAACAGCTTCCTCGACCAGTCCGGCGTGCCCTACGTGCAGACAAAACTGGTGCAGACCGATGGCAAGACCGTGCTGCAACTGAGCCAGAGCCGCTACCTGCCGCTGGGCAGCAAGGGCGATGCGAAGCGAAACTGGGGCGTGCCGGTGTGCGTGCGCTATGGCATCGTCGCCAGCGGCAAAGATAAGGCACAGTCCAGCAAGGTCGAATGCAAGATGCTCGACAAGGCCAGCGGCTCGATCGCGCTCGCCGGCGCCAGCCAGCCGACCTGGATCATGCCCAACGCCAACGCGAGCGGCTATTACCGCTTCAGCCTGGACCAGCCGCAATTGGTCGACCTGACCGCCCACGTCGGCAAGCTGAGCGACGCCGAGCAACTGGCCTATGCCGATGCGGTCAGCGCCAGTTTCCGGCGCGGCGACCTCGATGCCGGCGACGTGCTGGCTGCGTTCAAGCCGTTGACCAGCTCGAAGGTGCGCGAAGTGGCCACCGCGCCGCTGGACCAGGTGAAGTGGATTTACCAGCATGAGGCCGCCACCGACGCCCAGCGCGCGCGCCTGGCCGCGTGGGTCAAGGACGCTTATCTGCCACGCCTGGAACAGCTTGGCTACCAGCGCAAGGCCGGTGAATCGGAAGATGACTCCCTGCTGCGCAGCACACTCGCCAGCGCCCTGGCGTTCGACTTCAAGCTGCCCGAAGTGCGTGCGGCACTGCTGAAGCAGGGTGAGGCGGTGCTCAAGCCTGCTGCCGACGGCACCCTCGATTTCGCCGCGGCCGATCCCGACCTGCTCGGCACTGCACTGGGCGTGGCGGTGCAGACCCAGGGCAAGAGCGCGGTCGACGCGTTGATCGCCGCCCTGCCGAAGACCAGCGACGCCGCCTTGCGCAATGGCATCCTCGGTGGCCTGGCGCATGTGGATGCCCCGGCGCTGGCCACGCAAGTGCGCGACTTCGCGCTGGACAAGCAGGTCAAGGTCGGCGAAATGGGTTCGCTGCTGATGGGCGGGCGCGATACCGCGGCGGAGCGTGATGCGATGTGGCAGTGGTTCACCGGCAACTACAAGCAGGTGCTTGCCCGCACCGGCAGCTTCGCCGGCGGCTACCTGCCACGTCTGGCGGCCGGCGGTGGTTGCTCCACGCCCGAGGTCGCGCGGCTGCAGGCTTTCTTCAAGCCGCGGATGAATGACGCCGCCGGCGTCGCGCGTGGGCTGGCGCAGACCGGCGAAGCGATCGAACTGTGCACGGCGTTGAAAAGCGGGCAGGACCCCGCGGCCATTCTGAAATAGCTGCGCAAAGGGTCGTGCCGCATCGGCATCATTTTATTCTTCAGGTATCCGACGCCAAGCCGGTCAGCGCCGGTCGGTGGTGCTGGTGCGGCTGTTCGTGGGGCGGCTGTAAGAACCATCAGCTTGCCGTGGCTACGGGACGCAGCCGGTCGTACTCCTTCTTCCCCACGGCGTAGCTTTCGTAGAGAGCGTTGTTCGAGCGCGGCGCGGTCGAGCTTACCCGGATAGGATTCGTCCATGAGGCCGCGTTCTGATTCGGATACCATCGACAGTGTCAGTACACGCGGAGCGGGGCAGGGGGCCTGGATTCCGGGTTCGCATCGGAGGCAACAACGTGAAAGTCTGGTTGCGACGTACGAATGCTTGCGCGGCGCTGGCGCTGCTCGGGCTGGCGCTTGGCGCCTGCTCGGCGCTGCGCTCCGATTTCGTGAAGCGTCCGTCGCACGCCTTGCCACCGACCACCAGCACGTCCAGCGCACACTACGTGCATGCCGCGGCGAACCAGCATCCGGACCAGTCCGGCCTGCGCCTGATGACCGACGGCACCAATGCGCTGATGAGTCGGGTGGCGCTGGTCGACGAGGCGAAGCACGCGGTCGATCTGCAGTACTACATCTTCAAGAACGACGCGACCGGCCGACTGGTGGCGCAGCACCTGCTGACGGCGGCGGATCGCGGTGTGCGCGTGCGCCTGCTGATCGACGACATCAACGCGAGCCACGAGATCGACATGCTCGATGCACTCAATGCACATCCGAACATCGAGGTGCGTCTGTTCAATCCGTTCCACACGCGCAAGCCCTCGCTGCTGTCCAAGGCCGTGCAGATGCTGTTCTCGCCGAGCCGGCTCAATCACCGCATGCACAACAAGTCGTTCATCGTGGACAACAACGTGGCGATCGTCGGCGGCCGCAATATCGGCGACGACTATTTCAGCGTCGATCACAACACCGACTTCCGCGACCTCGACCTGATCGCGATCGGACCGGTGGTGAAGGAGGCCTCGCACGCGTTCGACGAATACTGGAACTGCCCCGCCGCCTATCCGGTCACGGCGTTCCGCGGCAAGCGCGCCAACCACTACGACCTGGCGCAACTGCGCGCGAACCTCGGACGCGACGCGCGCCACTTCGCGCAAACGGATTACGCGCTGGCGGCGGCTCAGGACTATCCCAATGGCCCGTCCGGTGATCGCCGCGGCGCATGGTTCTGGGGGTCGGCGCTGCTGGTCGCCGACCAGCCGGCCAAGATCGAGCCGCATCACGACGACCCGGCGCTGCGCATCGGCCCGCGTATCAAGGCGATGACCGACCAGGCGCAGCACGAACTGCTGTTGATCTCGCCGTACTTCGTGCCCAGCAAGCAGGATGTGCGCTATCTCGTCGATCTGGTCGCGCGCGGCGTGACGGTGAAGGTGCTCACCAATTCGCTCGCCTCCACCGACGAACCGGCCGTGCATGCAGCCTATTCACGCCACCGCCGCGCACTGCTCGAAGGAGGCGTGCAGCTGTGGGAACTGCGTCCCGCCACCGGCGCGCCACAGCCGGCGACCGCCAAAGGCACCTCGTCCGGCGTCAGCCTGCACGCCAAGGCGATCGTGGTGGACCAGCAACAAACCTTCATCGGTTCGATGAACATGGATCAGCGCTCGAAGCTGTTGAACACCGAGATGGGCATCATCGTCGACAGCCCGGCGCTGGCGCAGGCGGTGCAGAAGTTCTTCGACACGGCGACGTCACCCGCGAACGCCTACCG
>DASRUB010000067.1:0-4462 GCA_035655635.1 Rhodanobacter sp.
CGCGGGTCGCTGCCGACGTCGTAGTGCAGCGCGGTGAGTGGCTTTCCGTCGAGCGATACCGCGCGCAGGCGGGTCAGGCATTCCAGCAGGGCGTCGCCGCGCGCGTCGCCTTCGGGAAGCGCCAGCGCGCCCGTGCAATGACGTTCGATGTCCGGTGCGTCCTGTTGCGGTTGGTACGGTACGGTCAAGCGCAGGTAAGGTTCCTCGATCACCGCACTTTGCACGAACGGCCTGGCCGGATCGTGCAGCGGATCGCGCTGGTCGTCGTAGTGATTGCTGCGCAATGTGCGGGAATCGTCGACGCTGCGCGGGAACAGCCCGTAGCTGCCCGCCTGAAGCGGCTTCTTCATCGAGTTCAGGCCGATCGTCACGGCAGTGAACAACACCGCGAACACGACGAAAATCAGGCGATTGATGCAACGTTCGTTGTTGTGGCTGGCGAGCAACGACATGACCTCGGAGCGGTAACCGATGCCGAATGATCCGGAATACCGGAAGATCGCCGCCAGTCCGCGTTGCAAGGTGCCGCCATCGCGCAACCTGGCGCCGAATCTGCGGTCGATCGCATGGGCGCCGAACAACAGCAGGACCAAGGTCGCGAGGCACAGGCTGAATACCAGGAACATGTTGACGTGGAGGCCGGTCAGGGTCAGGCCAGCCATGATCAGCGCGAACACGACGGCGACCACCAGGCTGATGATCAGCAACCGCGTCGCCAGCATCACGCCGATGGCGAACACCACGGTGGCGCGATTGTCGGCGCGTTCGATCGAGTCGGCGGAGGAGCCGTGCCTGCGCTTGTCGATGTCCCGCTGTACCGGGCCCATGCGCAGTCTTTCCCAGAGCACCCCGTCCGGATAGACCGAGTGCATGCCGACCAGGGCGATCCAGTGCGCACGCAGCAGCAGGTGCAGGGCAAACGTCACCGCCAGGATCACCGCAGCGGTCTTCAGGTACATGTAAAGCGCGACCACCACCCCGGCGAAGTCGGTGCTCAGCCGCGGCACCAGCGCGAACAGCTGGTCATCCAGCCAGCCGGGCAACTGCAACATGGCGAACACGGCCACGCCGGAGATCAGCAACTCGACCTCCCAGGTGGGCGTGGTGTGCTTCGGCAACTGGTCCGGATCGTGGTCCGGTGTGACGGTATCGCTCATGCCCGTGTGCTCTGGCGGGGTGGGCCGATGGTAGCGGTCTCCATCATGGTTCGGTGAGGGAGTTCGGTGCCGCGCGGACGTAGACCCACGCTCGGGTGCCGGAGGCGAGCGTGACGGCGACGCGGCGATAGTCGTCCACCTCGTAGGCATCCGCATGGGCCAGCTCGGCGGCGCTGATGCGGAACACGGTGCCGCTGACTGAGTCGTCCGGGTTGCCGCTGTCGTGCACGATCGGATGGTGGCTTGCGCCACTGGTGGCAACCACCTGCGCATCGTCGATGCGGAGCAGCTCGCGACGATAGCCATCCAGACGATCGGGTCGACCGGCGAGCCGCCGGCCGAATGTGGCCAGCTGCACCGCGGCGACCTGCAGGGTGCCATAGGAGAACAGGTATTCGGTGGCAGCGGCCGCGCCCGGATGCAGCCGGCCCAGGCGTGCGGACAGCTGCCGTGCGAAGCGCTCGGCCGCCTGGGGCTGCCCGGCCAGGAACAGCGATGGCTCGAGCAGTTCCAGCTCCATGATCAGGAAACGGCCGTCGCAGACCACTCCATCGATACGCGCATACGCCAGGTCGCCGTATCCCATCGTGGCCAGCGCAGCCAGCGCCCGTTCGGCGGCGGCCAGCGTCGTGGTATCCGGCTCGGCCGGCGCGACACTGCCACCATGTTCGCTCTGCACGCGATAGTCGCCACTGGCTGGTCGCTTGATCACCGCGTGGCTGAATTCGCCCTCGAAGTACAGCAGCGACCATTCGCCGGCGCTGACGACCTCCGGCACGAACGGCTGGATCAGATAGTCGAGATCGATCGGCAACCTGGTCACCGCCTGCAGGAACGCCGCGTCGTCGGTATGGCCGCGCAGCGTGTGCCAGGCGCCGCCGCTGATCGTCGGCTTGATCACCACCGGTTGCGCGGACATCGCCGCCAATGCGCCGATCAGTTCATGGGCGCCGACCACGCGGGTCGGGATGATCGCGACATCCAGCCGGGCCAGCTCGAGCAGATAGCGCTTGTCGCTGTTCCAGCGCAGCACGCGGCTGTCGTTGACGGTGGGAACGCCGCGCCGGTCGAGTTGGTCGAGCCATGCCAGAAACGCGTGGTGGTGCTTGTAGTAATCCCAGATCGTGCGGATCAGCACGGCGTCGAACGCGGACCAGTCGACCGTCGGGTCATTCCAGATGCAGAACACCGGCGTGATCCCGAGCTGCTCCAGCGTGCTGGCGAGCCGAGCGTCGTCGCGCTGGATCGAGGGGAGCTCGGCCGAGGTGGCGAAGGCCAGGCGACGCGTGGGGATGGCAGCGGACAAGACGATACCTCTTGCGGCAAAAAGTGCATCCCTGGCGAAGACCGCGCGAAGGATATGGCGAGTCGCGATCTGCCGCGGCGCCCTGATGACGGGGGAAGTGTTTCGATGCCGCCGGGGATTGTCAATTTGCGCAACGCGTGATGCGTGGCGCGACCAAGGAAAGCCGACGTTTCGCTCAGTTTGCTCCGACACGCGGGACTGGCGCGACCGACTGCACCAGGTAGAGGCGTACGTCGGGATTCCAGCTGGGCAGCTCGATCGCGGCCCCGTCGACGACCCGGATGCCGTGGGCCGGTGGCGCGACGGATTCATGCAGGGCCGAGATCAGCCCGTCGGATTGTTGCTGTCGGGCGATGACACCAGACAGCAGCGTTATCTCCGGCGGAGTATCTGCTTCATGCCATTCCCTCGTGACGACCGAAGAGTCGCCTTCCGACTATATACACGCCAGCGCGGATTTCCCTCATTGCCGCAAGCGTGGCCTGCGTGGATGTTCGGCTGGAACGCTCAGAGCTTGTGAAAAAGAGCACTTCCTGTTGTTTTCTTCTATCGCGAGTCAAGCACTTGCGTGCTCGATTCGCGACCGGCCCTCGGGCAACTGCCCCTGCGTTGCCTCAACTCGGGCATCCATGCCCCTCGCCGTGGCCGGGCCGAGAGGTTGAAAAACTCACAGCCTCTCAGTCCAGGTTAGCCCTCATGCTCCCACTTCACCGTGATGGCGTCGCCGTCCATCGAGCCGGTCCAGTAGGTGCCCAGCCGGACCCAGGCCGAGCGGATCCGCTTGAGCGCGTCGTCGTAGACCGCCACGTGATAGACGACCTGGTATTTCGATGTGCCGAAGTACATGCGCCATGGCATGAACAGGCTGCGGTTCGCGTGCAGGATCTTGTAGCCGTTCGCGTCGGCCCAGGCCTGCAGCAGTTCGCGTGCATTGACGTAGTGGCGATAGCAGAGCCAGCCGATCAGCGCGAGCGCGGCCAGGTACAGCCACAAGTAGCCAAAGGTGTTCATCACGCAGGGTTCCGGCTGGACAGGCGATGGGTGGCAAGGAATCGACTGGGCAAGCATCGCATCAAATGACGGATCGCACTGGCTGAAACCGCCCGGACAGTGGCAAGGTAGCGACCGTGCCGACCGAACCCGCCAATGCCTATGCCCGGCGCCTGAATAGCTGGGACGCCGCGATGATCGTCATCGGCGGCGTCATCGGCGCGGGCATTTTCCTCACGCCGTCGACGGTGGCGCGGCATACCTCGTCGTCGCTGGAGCTGCTGATCCTGTGGGCGATCGGCGGCGGGCTGACCCTCGCCGGGGTGCTCTGTTACGCCGAGCTGGGCGCGCGGCGGCCGCAGGCAGGTGGCATCTATGTCTATCTGCGCGAGGCGTTCGGCCTGCTGCCGGCGTTCCTGTTCGGCTGGACCATGGCCTTGATCAACTACCCCGGCAGCGTCGCTGCGGTGGCAACGATGTTCGCCGAGTACCTGTGCACCGCGCTGGGGATCGCTGGAACCTCGTATGTGAAACCGGTGGCGGTCGGCGCCATCGTGTTCATCGTGGGCATCAACCTGTTCGGCATCCGTGCCGGCGCCTGGATGCAGAACGTGTTCACCGTGTTGAAACTGGCGGCGATCGCGCTGCTGGTGATCACCGGCCTGGTGCTGGCGCATGAACACCTCGGGCTCGCCCTGATTGGCGAGCCGGCAAAGCCGGCGTCGACCTGGGCCTTCACCGGCGCGCTGCTGCCGGTGCTGTTTTCCTACGGCGGCTTTCACTACCTCAACGATCTCGCCGGCGAGGGACGCAACCCGCAGCGCACCTTGCCGCGCGCGCTGGGTATGGGCATGGCCGGCGTGGTGATCTGCTATCTGCTGGCGAATTACGCCTATCTGGCAGGGCTCGGTCATGCCGGGCTGGCCAGCAGCAAGGCACCGGCGGCCGATCTGATGCGCCTGCTGTTTGGCGAACGCGGCGCGACCGTGATCGCCGTCGGCATCGCCTG
>DASRUB010000068.1:0-8064 GCA_035655635.1 Rhodanobacter sp.
ACGGATTGATCAGGTCGGTCGGCGCGTAGGTCGCGCCGCAATGCTCGCAGTTGTCGCCGTACTGGTCCGGCGTGCCGCAGTTCGGGCACACGCCCTTGATGTAGCGATCCGGCAGGAACATCTGCTTTTCGGGGTCGAACAACTGCTTGATGGTGCGTTTGGCGATGCAACCGCCGTCGCGCAGGCGCGTGTAGATCAGCGAGGCCAGCTCGCGGTTTTCTGGCGAATGGGTCGTGTGGTAATGGTCGAAGCTGAAATGGAAGTCGCTGAAATCCGCCTCGTGCCCGGCGCGGATCTGCGCGATATAGGCCTCCGGCGTCATGCGGGCCTTCTCGGCGGCCAGCATGATCGGCGTGCCGTGCGCGTCGTCCGCGGCGACGAAATGCACCTCGTTGCCCATCATCCGCTGCGCGCGAACCCAGATATCGGTCTGGATATAGCCCAGCATGTGGCCCAGGTGCAGCGCACCGTTGGCGTAGGGCAGGGCGTGGGTGACGAGCAGGCGACGGGGCATGGAGGGCACAGTTTCAGGATGACTTCGCATTATGGCATGGCCGTCCAAACTGGACGGCGGGCGGTTGGTCACCCGTGCAACGAAAAAGCGCGCCGAAGCGCGCTTGCCGTTCGTCTATCGGGCGGCAATCAGGGCTGCCGTTCCCATTGTTGCGAGCGCCCGACCCACGAAAAACCGATGTAGCCGCGCACATTGAGTTTCTGGCCGCCGTCGAGCATCGAGAGCTTGACCTTGTAGACCTTGCCGGACTTGGGGTCGAGGATGTGGCCGCCGTCCCAGCTGTCGCCGTTCTTGTGCACGCCCCACATGATGTTCATGCCTTCGACCGGTTTGTCCTTGCGCTCGCCATCGCACTTCTTGCACAGCGCGACCTCGCCGTCGCGGGCGATGTCTTCCGGGCTGCGGTTGAGCAGCTTCACGATATGCGCCTGCAGCTCACCATTGGTGTCGGTGATCTCCACGATCGACTTGGCCTGGTGGGTCTCGTCGTCGATGGTCTTCCAGGTGCCGACGGGCGTGTCGGTGGCCGCGACGGCGGCGCCGGCGGTGAACAGCAGGCTGGTGGCAATGGCAAAACGAAACGCAAGCTTCATGGTATTCCTCCCGTACGAAAGCGTATGGAATCGAGACTGGCGAGGATCGTCGAGGCCGTCAAGCTGCATTGCGCAAACTGCCGGAACTGTTCAGCCAGGAGCCTGTCGGACTTTGGTTGGCCGGTCTGCGAATTCGCCTGTGCGGTCCATATCCGCGCCGATTCTTGGCCCATAGCACCACTATGGACCGGCAAATCGTCAGGAATCTGTCCTCGCATAGCCGAATCCTCGACTCGACCACCAAAGTCCGACAGGTTCCCAAGGGCGCGCGCTGATCTGCATCAGCCGGCGTGGTCGGGACGGCTGGCATAATGGACGCTTCCCATGGATCACGCCGAGCCCACATGACGCAGGTGAACGAAGCCCGGGTCCGCCAGATCCTTGGCGGTTTGACCGACTCTCATACCGGCGCCACGCTGGACGGGGCCGTGCGGGCCATCGGTGTGGACGGCGCCAGGGTCTCGGTGGACTTGCAACTGGGTTATCCCGCGGCCGGCGCGATCGAGGCGATCAGCACCCGCGTTCGCGTGGCCCTGCAGGCGGACGCGGCGATCGAGTCCGCTGCGGTCTCGATCACCAGCCGGATCCACGTGCACAAGGTACAGGGCACGCTGGGGCCGTTGCCCAACGTGAAAAACATCATCGTGGTGGCCTCGGGCAAGGGCGGCGTGGGCAAATCCACGGTATCCGCGAACCTGGCCCTGGCCCTGCAGGCCGAGGGCGCGAAGGTCGGCGTGCTGGACGCGGATATCTATGGCCCGAGCCAGCCGACGATGCTTGGCGTCAGCGGCAAGCCGACCTCGCCCGACGGCAAGAGCATCATCCCGCTGCAGGCCCATGGCATGCCGGTAATGTCGATCGGTTTCCTGGTGGAGGCCGACACGCCGATGATCTGGCGCGGCCCGATGGTCACCCAGGCGATGATGCAACTGCTCACCGACACCCGCTGGGAGCAGCTCGACTATCTGATCATCGACCTGCCGCCGGGTACCGGCGACATCCAGCTCACGCTGTCGCAGAAGGTGCCGGTGGCTGGTGCCGTGATCGTCACCACGCCGCAGGACATCGCCTTGCTGGATGCACGCAAGGCGTTGAAGATGTTCGAGAAGGTTGAGGTTCCGGTACTCGGCGTGGTGGAGAACATGGCCACCCATATCTGTTCCAACTGCGGCCATGAAGAACACATTTTCGGCCAGGGTGGTGGTGAGCGGATGGCGGCGCAGTACGACGTGCCGTACCTGGGTTCGTTGCCGCTGGACATCCGTATCCGCGAACAGACTGATGGCGGCAATCCCACCGTGGCGGCGATGCCGGATTCCGATCTCGCGGCCCGTTATCGCGAGATTGCCCGCAATACCGCGGGGCGACTGTCGCGCCAGCCGCGCAACAAGTCGCTGGGGCTGGGCAAGATCGTGGTGCAGGGGGTTCCCGCTGCGTGATGGCCGGCCTCGTGAGGCCGGCCTCATGACGGCATCGCCACGACGCGTGCTGTGCCTGTCTGGCAGCTTGCGTCGGGTGTCGTCGAATACGGCGGCGCTGCAGGCGGCCCGACAACTGGCGCCGCCCACGCTGGAGCTGATGCTGTACGACGGGCTCGGTACGCTGACGCTGTTCAATCCGGATGACGAGGTCGATCCGCTGCCGCCTTCGGTACTCGCCTTGCGCGAAGCGGTCGGCCACGCCGACGCCTTGTTGATCGCCTGCCCCGAATACGCCCACGGCGTGCCCGGCGCGTTCAAGAATCTTCTCGACTGGCTGGTCGGCAGCCTGGAGTTTCCGGGCAAGCCGGTGCTGCTGCTGAACACCGCGGCGCGCGGTTCATACCATGCGCAGGAGGCGCTGGCCGAAATTCTCTGCACCATGTCCGCACAGTTGCTGACGCCGCAACCGGTGATGGTGGGACTGCCAGGCGCAGGTTGTACGGCGACGCAGGTGCTGGCCAGTGCTGATCGTTGCGTGGAATTGCGCACAGCGCTGAATGCCCTGGCTGAGGTCCCGCCTCCCGCGCACTGGTAGGAGCCCGCTCGCGGGCGATGCTTTTCGCGTGGGAGTCGGAAGAGCATCGCCCGCGAGCGGGCTCCTACGGGTGGCGGTGGGACGGTCGGCTGGCGCTGGGATGGTCCAACCATGTATTTTTGTCATTTTGCGCCCGGCCTGACCGGGCCGTACCGTTACCGACCGGAGTTGGCGTGAGCATCAAGCCCGACAAGTGGATCCGCCGGATGGCGCAGGAACAGGGCATGATCGAGCCGTTCGAGGCTGGCCAGGTCAAGCTGCGTGATGGCGAAAAGCTGGTGTCCTACGGCACGTCGAGCTACGGCTACGACGTGCGCTGCGCGCGTGAATTCAAGATATTCACCAATATCAACTCCACCATCGTCGATCCGAAGGCATTTGATCCGTCGAGCTTCGTCGACGTCGAGGCGGACGTGTGCATCATCCCGCCCAATTCGTTCGCGCTGGCGCGCACCGTGGAATTCTTCCGCATTCCGCGCAAGGTGCTGACGATCTGCCTGGGCAAGAGCACCTACGCGCGCTGCGGCATCATCGTCAACGTGACGCCGCTGGAGCCGGAGTGGGAGGGCCACGTGACGCTGGAGTTTTCCAACACCACGCCGCTACCCGCGAAGATCTACGCCAACGAGGGCGTGGCGCAGATGCTGTTCCTTGAATCGGACGAGGAGTGCGAGACCAGCTACAAGGATCGCGGCGGCAAGTACCAGGGCCAGCAGGGCGTGACCTTGCCGCGCACTTGAGAGCGCGCGCCTGAACGGCATTCCACACCGGCGAACCTTGAGCCCGCGGGCTGCTAGAATCCTCCCGCTGCAACACAAACGCCTTTCCAGGAGATCCCGCATGAGCCGAACGTCCACCCTGCTGGCCCGCATCACGGCCGCGATCATGCTGGGCAGCGTCCTGCTGCTGGCCGGCTGCCATCGCGGCCAGGTCAAGCAGCAACAGCATCTTGCGGCGTCGATGAAGGGGCAGTTCGACGTGACCTTGCAGGCGTACAAGGATGGCCAGTTCCTGATTGACGGTGCGGTGCTGTCGGCGACTGACGCAGGCAGCCACTTCGCTTACCTGCGCGACCAGGGTCACCTGCCGAAGAAGGTCCTGCTGATCGACAGCGACGACGCCAAGGTCGGCAAGAAGCACCTGCAATACCTGGCGCGCATGTCGATCGATTACGGGTTTCGCGCCTATTTCTTCGACAGCAAGGGACGGCTGACTGAAATCAGCCCGGTCAACACCAAGGCGCGCAAGCTGGAAGACCACAAACAGCGCGCCCCGGTCGCGGCACCTGAGCCGATGGATCACTCTGGGGGTGGTGGATACGGCGGCGGGATCTGAGCTCCGCGACAGCATATAGCCCGGATCTGCAATCGTTAAAAGCCCGCGAAGCGATTCGCGGGCTTTTGCATGGAGAGACTGCAAGGGAGGCGCGCGTCAGTCGAGACTGCCGCCGGTGAGCTTGCAGTCGATGAGGGTAGTTGTCGCCGTACGCAATGCGATCAGCAGCCCACGCTCCACGTCGGTCTGCGCCATGCTGGCGATGCCGCGCAAGCTCGCGACCTGCATCGGCATGTAGGGGATGTGGATGAAGCCCGCGCGCACGCCCCGTTTTCCTGAAGCCAGGTGCAGCATGGCGTACGCAATGTGGTTGCAGACATAGGTACCTGCGCTGTGTGAGATCTGCGCCGGCACGCCCGCGTCGTGCAGCGCCGCCAGCATCGTCTTCAGCGGCAGCGTGCTGAAATAGGCAGCGGGGGCGCCATCGATCACCGGCTCGTCGATCGGCTGCGCGCCGGCATTGTCCGGCATGCGCGCATCCTGCAGGTTGATCGCTACCCGCTCCAGCGACAGCTGCGTGCGGCCGCCGGCCTGGCCCACGCCCAGCATGAGCGCCGGTTTCAGCTCGCGCACGGCGGCCTTGAGCAGGCGCAGCGATGCGGCGAACTCGGTCGGCAACTGGCGGGCTACCACCACGTGTCCCCCCACCCGTCGCCCGTGCAGGGCGCGCACGGCTTGCCACGAGGGATTGATGGTTTCGCCGCCGAACGGATCGAAGCCGGTCAGCAGGATGCGTGGCAGAGTGTTGTTCATGGATACCTCACCCAAGGAGCCTGCCAGACTTTACTCGGTCGGTCTGCGAATCCATCTGTGCGGTCCCTATTTGCGCCACTGGGAGCGCGGGCATCTTGCCCGCTAAAAGCATGCCGGCAGGATGCCGGCGCTCCGCAGGAGTCCGACAGGCTGCTGGGATTCACCGGAATACCAGCAGCCACATCATCAGGAACGTGCTGGCGAAGATCCACACGGCGCTCCACGCCTGCGCCTTGATCACGCCATACGGGTTGCGCAATTCCAGCAGGGCGGCGGGTACCAGGTTGAAATCGGCGGCCATCGGCGTAAGCAGGGTACCGCAGTAGCCGCAGAGCATTCCCATCGAGCCCAGGATGGCCGGATGGGCGCCGTGCTGGTGGATCAACAAGGGCAGGCCAATGCCGGCCATCATCACCGGGAAGGCGGCGAACGCATTGCCCATGATCACGGTGAACAGCACCATGCCCAGTGCAAATGTCAGCAGCGCCGCGGTGGCGTTGCCGGTGGGCAGAAAGTCGGTGGCAAGGGCGGCGATCACCGCGCCCACGCCGCTCTGGGTGAACACCTGACCCAGGGCGGCCAGCAGCAGCGGCAGCAAGGCAGCCCAGCTGATCGCGTCGAGCAGGCGCCGGCCCTCGGCCACGCCTTCGAGCATCGGCGTGCGCGCGACGCGTGACGCGGCGAACAGCGCCACCACGCAGGCCAGCGCCAGGCCGGTCAGCGTCATCTGCGGCGACGCGAACAGGGCATGCCGCCCGATCACCAGGTAAGCACCGAATAGTGCCACCAGCAAGGTGACCAACGGGATCAGCAACGCCGGCACGAACAGACGGTGGCCGAGGCGGATCGCCGATTGCAGGCGCTGCTCGGCGCTGCTGCTTTCCGGGTGTGCCTGGCGCTTCAGCCGCGGCGCCAGCAGCGCCAGCGCGATCACGGCGGCGCCGGCGACCTGTGCAGGTAGCGCATCGCCTGCGGCCGACTGGGCCAGGATGAAATCGCCGGCGCCGAACAACAGTCCCAACACGGTCCAGAACGCGGCATGCCAGCGATGTCCGTCACGCAAGTTGCGCCAGCCGCTGTAGAGCAGGAACGCGGCAATCAGCCAGTAGGCGTGTTCGATGCGCAGCACGCTCAGCTACCCCGTGCGCGATTGGCGGCGGCACGGCGTTGCAGGCGACGCTGGTACAGCCACACGCGCACCGACTGGATGATGAAGGCCGCCACCGCGGTGGGCAGCGCCCACAACGCGATCGCCAGCGGACTCAGCTCGATGCCGTGCTGGGTGTAGAAGCCCTGGATCAACAGTACCGCGCCCAGCGCGATGAATACGTCCTCGCCGAAAAAGCGGCCAATGTTGTCGGTGGCGGCGGCCACCGCGCGCAGTTCCTCGCGATCGTCCTGGTCGAGCTCGGGCAGGATCTTCTCCGCTGCCGCCTCGCCCATCGGCGCCAGCAACGGGCGCACCGTCTGCGCGGCGCCGGCGACGCCAGTCAGGCCCACCGTGGCCAGCAACTGGCGCCCCAGCAGGTAACCGATCAGCAGTCGCGCCAGGGTCAGGCTTTGCAATCGTGCCATCCAGCGCTGCGCATGTTCGCGCAGGCCGGCGTGCTCGAGCAGGCCGATCGCGGGCAGGGTCAGCACGAACAGCAGCAGCATGCGCTCGGACACGAAGCTGTTGCCGAGCAGGGCGAGCAGCTCGGGTACCGACATGCCAGCCAGCAAGCCGCTGGCCAGTGCCGCGGTCACCACCACCGGCACCGCGTTGAAGCGCAGCGCGAAGCCGATCACGATCACCGCGACGCCGAGCAGGGGCCAGTAGTTCATGCGTGCCTCGTGCGCGTCATGGAGAAGAAGTCATGCGCTGCCCGGGGCGGCGATGCGTATATCGGCAGCCTCGAGCACGGCGCGCAGCCGGCGGGCCAGTGGCACGGCGTGGGCACCATCGCCATGCAGGCACAGCGTGTCTGCATGCAGGTTTATCCGTATCCCGTCAGCTGCCGTTGTCACGCCGTCGCGGGCGATAGCCAGAGCCTGCCCGGTGGCGGCCCCGGCATCGTCGATCACCGCGCCGGCTTCGCTGCGTGGCTGCAGCGAGCCATCGGCGAGATAGCGGCGGTCGGCGAAGGCTTCCGCTGCCACCGGCAGTCCGCGGGCCGTGCCGGCATCGAGCAGCGCCGATCCGGCGAGGCCGAACAGGATCAGCTGTGAGTCGAACGCATGCACGGCAGCGGCGATCGCATCCGCCAGGGCACGGTCGCGCGCGGCCATGTTGTAGAGCGCGCCATGCGGCTTCACGTGCGCCAGTTGCGTTCCGGCAGCCCGGACAAAAGCGTGCAAGGCGCCGAGTTGGTACAGCGACAGCGCATACACCTCATTCGCACTCACCTTCATCTCGCGCCGGCCGAATCCCTGCAGGTCGGGCAGCGAGACGTGCGCGCCAATCGCCACGCCGTGTGCCGCGGCCAGGCGCACCGTTCGTTGCATGACCACCGGGTCGCCGGCATGGAATCCGCAGGCGATGTTGGCGGAGCTGACCAGTTCCAACAGTGCCGCATCCTCGCCCATGCACCACGCGCCGAACGATTCGCCCAGGTCACAGTTGAGGTCGATGCGTTTCATGCGCGGATGGATCCCTCTCGTTGCAGCCGTTGCGCCACCTGCGCCAGCAGGGCGTCGAGTGCCTGCTCGCGTTCCGTCAGGCGGGCGATCGCATGTTCCAGTGTGCCATGCCGAAAGCATACGGCATCGCCGGGCCGGCGCTGTGCCAGTCGCGGAAGATCGACCGCGGCGACCTGGCCGATGCGTGGATAGCCGCCGGTGACCGGCGCCTCGGCCATCAGCACGATCGGCTGG
>DASRUB010000069.1:0-2882 GCA_035655635.1 Rhodanobacter sp.
GCACTGCAGCGCATGATCTGAAACCGGGACTACAGTGTCAGAGTCACCCGACTGTCCTGCCACGTCACCGTCCTGCCACGTCTTCGCCGAGAGGTTTGTATGAACACAAAAAACGCGAATGTTTCCGACCCGTGGTTCGCGAACCTGCCGAGCCTGCTGCCCGATCTCGAAGCGCTCTACACCGACATTCATGCGCACCCGGAACTGTCGACGCAGGAAACGCGCACGGCCGACCTTGCTGCCGCCCATCTGCGCAAAGCCGGCTTCGACGTAACCACCGGTGTCGGTGGCACCGGCGTGGTCGGCCTGCTGCGCAACGGCGACGGGCCGACCGTGATGCTGCGCGCCGACATGGACGCGCTGCCGGTCGCGGAGGCCACCGGCCTGCCGTATGCGAGCAAGGTCACGGCGAAGGACCAGGATGGCAATACGGTACCGGTGATGCATGCGTGCGGCCACGATATGCACGTCACTTGGCTGATCGGTGCCACCACCCTGCTCGCACAGGCGCGCGAGCACTGGAGCGGCACCGTGATGGCGGTGTTCCAGCCCGCCGAGGAAACCGGCACTGGCGCGCAGGCGATGATCGATGACGGTCTGTTCAAGCGCTTCCCCAAGCCCGATATCGTGCTCGGCCAGCACGTGATGGTAGGCGCGGCAGGCACCATCAGCGGCCGCGCCGGCGTGATCACCTCGGCCGGCGACAGCCTGCAGATCCGCCTGTTCGGCCGCGGCGCACACGGCTCGATGCCGCAGGCGAGCATCGACCCGGTGGTGATGGCCGCGGCGACCGTGCTGCGCCTGCAGACGATCGTGTCGCGCGAGCTCGCCGCGACCGAAGCCGCCGTGGTCACGATCGGCGCGCTGCAGGCCGGCACCAAGGAAAACGTGATCCCCGACGAGGCGATCATCAAGCTCAACGTGCGCACCTTCGACGAGGGCGTGCGCCAGCGCGTGCTCGCCGCGATCACGCGCATCGTCAACGCCGAGGCGGCCGCGTCGGGCGCGCCCAGGCCGCCGGAGATCACCCCGCTGGACAGCTATGCGCTGGTCGTCAACGACGCCGACGCGAACCAGAAGGTCGGCGATGCGTTCCGTCAGTACTTCCCCGAAGGGCGCGTCGAGAAAACCCTGCCGACCTCGGCGAGCGAGGATTTCGGCTGCTTCGGCGCACAGTGGAAGGTGCCCTCCGTGTTCTGGTTCGTCGGCGGCACCGATGCGGATGTCTACGCGAAAGCAAAGGCCGCGGGCCGGCTCAACGATCTGCCGACGAACCATAACCCGCGCTTCGCGCCGGTCATCCAGCCAACCCTGCGCACCGGCGTCGAAAGCCTGGTCGTCGCCACGCGCGCCTGGCTGGCGGCGACGTAGCCGCTCTGCGCGATCAGGCCAGCCCGGCGCGCCATTTCGCTGCCTCAGTGTGCGCAGGGTTGATCAGGTTCTGGCGGGCTCCGCTGATCGAGCGGCGGCAGAACCCGGTGCGCATGTTCTACGCGACCGGCCTCGCACTGTTCGCGGCCGCGGGCGCGCAGCGCGTTTGGCCTGGGACCGATCATGGAGGCCCCTGCTCGGCAGGGTCGGGACCCCGACGGTCTTTGGCTGCTTTTCAGCCCGGCTGGCGCTATGCTCGCGAGCGTCGGAGGGGAACCGGGGACGCATCACGGACGCACAGGATGAAAACTGCACTCATTGTCGATGACAACGCGCTGGTGCTGGAAGCCATCGACTTGCTGCTGTCCCGAGCCGAGGGCTTCCGCAGCATCCGCGCGCTGAGCGTTGCCAGCGCCCGCAGCGTCCTGCAGCAAGCCCGTATCGACGTACTCGTCGCCGACGTCATACTCGCCGGCAGCACCACCGGTATCGAACTTTGCGAACGCGCCATCGAGCGCCACCCGACGATCGCCATCGTCGTGATCACCGCCGACAACGAAGTCCAGCGTGGCGACATACCCAAACGCGGAATCTTTCTGCGCAAGCCATTCGGCGGCGAACAACTGCTCCAGGCCATCGATGCGGCGCTGGAACGGACGCGCGAGGTGTTGAACGGACAACCGCACGCCGACTGATCGGCGTGGCCACTATTATCTGGCCGACTTTATTGGCCTGAGAAAACCCCGGCTCTGCCGGTGGACTTTCCAAAGTTTGACTTTTACAGCGATCGAGCTGAAGCCCCTCTCCCTCCGGGAGAGGGGTTGGGGTGAGGGTTCGGCTGGGAGCGAGGTTTCCAGCTCCGACCGGACCCTCATCCGGCCCTACGGGCCACCTTCTCCCGGAGGGAGAAGGGAGCGCATCTGCCGCCTTCAGGCGACACATGATTTGATCAGCCCCTTTGAGGCTCACCTTAAAGCCCCCGGCTCTGCCGGGGAATACTTACCTTGGCCGACTTTATTTGGCGAAGAGGTGCTCCACGCCCGCACGCTCCTCGCGAAGTTCCTTGCTGCTGGCATCCATGTGGGCACGCGAGAAACCGTTGATCGCCAGGCCCTGCACGATCTCGTACTTGCCATCCTTGACCGTCACCGGATGGCCATAGATGACTCCGGGCGCGATGTCGTAGGAGCCATCGGACGGGATACCCATCGAGACCCAGTCACCCTCGGCCGTACCCTGCGCCCAGTAGCGCATGTGATCGATCGCCGCCGCCGCCGCGGAGGCCGCCGACGAGGCGCCGCGCGCCTTGATGACCGCCGCGCCACGCTGCTGCACGGTGGGGATGAAGTCGTTCTCGTACCAGGCCTGGTCGATCAGTGACATCGCTGCCTTGCCGTTGACGGTGGCGTGGTGGATATCCGGATACTGGGTCGAGCTGTGGTTGCCCCAGATCGTCATCCTGCGGATATCGGTGGTGTGGCTGCCGGTCTTTTCGGCCAGCTGCGACAGCG
>DASRUB010000070.1:0-6706 GCA_035655635.1 Rhodanobacter sp.
ACCACGCCGGGGCAGAACTTCATCTACGCGCACCTGAACCGGGTGATCAGGCAGCACGACCTGGACATGCTGTACATCTCCGGCCCGGGGCATGGTGGGCCAGCCGTGGTGGCCAACGCCTATCTCGAAGGAACGTACAGCGAGGTTTATCCGCAGATCAGCCAGGACGAAGCCGGGTTGCAGCGGTTGTTCAAGCAGTTCTCGTTTCCCGGGGGGATTGCCAGTCACGCCTCGCCGGAGTGCCCGGGCTCGATGCATGAGGGCGGCGAACTCGGCTACTCGCTCAGCCACGCGTTTGGCGCCGTGTTCGACAACCCCGGGCTGATCGCCGCCTGTGTCGTCGGCGATGGCGAGGCGGAGACCGGGCCGCTGGCCACGGCGTGGCACTCGAACAAGTTTCTCGATCCGGTGGGCGACGGCGCGGTGCTGCCGATCCTGCACTTGAATGGTTACAAGATCGCAAACCCCACCGTGCTGGCACGTATCGGCCACGAAGAGCTTGAGCAGTTGTTGCGTGGTTATGGCTGGACGCCGTATTTCGTGGTGGGCAGCGAACACGCCGCCATGCATCAGGCGATGGCCGCGACGCTGGATGCAGTGGTGGCGCAGATCCAGCAAATCCAGCGCGATGCCCGCGCGGGTGGCATCACCGCACGGCCACGCTGGCCGATGATCGTGCTCGATTCGCCCAAGGGCTGGACTGGGCCGGCCCTTGTCGATGGACGGCCAAATGAAGGTACGTTCCGCGCACATCAGGTGCCGTTGTCGATCTCGCCGACCAGTCCGCCGGAACACTTGTCGCAGCTCGAGGCGTGGCTGCGCAGTTATCGACCGGAAGAACTGTTCGATGCGCACGGCCGGCTGCAGCCGGATCTGGCCGCGCTCGCACCCAGTGGCGTGCGCCGGATGAGCGCGAACCCGCATACCAACGGTGGTCTGCTGCTGCGGGACCTGCGTCTGCCGGACTTCCGCGCCTATGCGGTGGCGGTGCCGCAGCCCGGCGTACGCGGCATCGGTGACACCCGCGTGCTGGGGCCGTTTCTGCGCGACGTGATCGGGTTGAACGAGGAGCAACGCAACTTCCGCGTGTTCGGACCGGACGAGACGTTGTCGAATGGCCTGGAAGCGGTGTTCGAGGCCACCAACCGGCAGTGGCAGGCAGCCACCCTGCCGAATGACGAGTTCCTCGCACCACGTGGTCGCGTCATCGAGATGCTCAGCGAGCACCAGTGCGAGGGATGGCTGGAAGGCTATTTGCTGACCGGACGACACGGCCTGTTCAACTGCTACGAGGCATTCATCCATATCGTCGATTCCATGTTCAACCAACACGCGAAGTGGTTGAAGATGACGGCAGCGATTCCGTGGCGGCGCAAGATTGCCTCGCTGAACTACCTGCTGGCGTCGCATGTGTGGCGTCAGGATCACAACGGCTTTACCCATCAGGATCCGGGTTTCATCGACCATGTGGTCAACAAGAAAGCCAGCATCGTGCGGGTGTATCTGCCGCCGGATGCCAACTGCCTGCTGTCGGTGATGGACCACTGCCTGCGCAGCCGGCACTACGTCAACGTGGTGATTGCCGGCAAGCACCCGGCGCCGCAGTGGCTGACGATGGATGCGGCGGCAAGCCACTGCAGCCAGGGCATCGGCATCTGGCCGTGGGCCAGCAGTGATCAACAGGATGGGCCGCACGTGGTGCTGGCTTGCGCCGGCGATGTGCCGACGCTGGAGACACTGGCGGCGGTGTCGATCATGCGGCGCTACCTGCCCGAGCTGAAAGTGCGCGTAATCAACGTGGTCGACCTGATGAAGTTGCAGGCGCCCAGTGAACATCCGCACGGCCTGAGCGACGCGGATTTCGACCAGTTGTTCACGCGCGACAAGCCGGTGATTTTCGCTTTCCACGGCTACCCGACCCTGATCCACCGGCTGACCTACCGGCGCACCAACCACGACAACCTGCACGTGCATGGTTACAAGGAGGAGGGCACCATCACCACCGCGTTCGACATGACGGTGCTCAACGAACTGGACCGTTTCCATCTGGTGATCGACGTGATCAACCGCGTGCCGCAGGCGGGCGAGCGTGGCGTCTATCTCAAACAGAAGCTGCTGGACAAGCTGATCGAACACAAGCAATACATCGACGAGAACGGCGAGGACCTGTCGGAGATCCGCAACTGGGCATGGAGCGCGGAGGACGCAGGCACGCTCTCGTAGGAGCCCGCTGGCGGGCGATGCTCTTGTGAATCCCGAATCCCGAATGCCGTGAGAAGAGCATCGCCCGCCAGCGGGCTCCTACGGGTGGGTTGATCATGAGCGGCGCGAATTGAAACACCCTCAAGATTTATTCGAGGTGCTCTTCAGTGGCCAATGATGGCGGCGGCAGCGGTCGCCGCCACCCATTCCTCGTTGGTGGGTTCCACCACCACGCGCACCTTGCTGGACGCACTGGAGATGACCGGCGCGTGGGCCGCATTCGCTGACGGATCGAGATCGACGCCGAGGAAGCCAAGGCCGGCGCAGATGCGCTCGCGGATCGCCGCGTTGTGCTCGCCGATGCCGGCGGTGAACGCCAGCATGTCCAGGCCATTCAGCGCCGCACTCAGCGCGCCCACCTCGCGCACCGCGCTGCGCACGTACAACGCCAGCGCTTCACGCACGTGGTCTTCGTCTTCGTGTTGCAGCAGTACGCGTGGATCGGACGAGACCCCGGAAACACCGAGCAGACCGGACTCGTGGTACAGCATGCGCGCCACCTGTTCGAGCGACAGCTTGCGGATTTCCATCAGATAGATCACCGCACCCGGGTCCAGTGCGCCGCAGCGCGTGCCCATCATCAGCCCGTCCAGCGCCGAGAAGCCCATGGTGGTGGCGACGCTGTGCAGGTTCTGCAGCGCACACAGGCTGGCGCCGCTGCCCAGGTGCGCGACGATCGTGCGGCCGCGTGCGGCAACGCCGTACCGTTCGCCCAGGACCTGCGCCACGTAGGCATACGACAGCCCGTGGAAACCGTAGCGTCGCAGCCCCTGCTCCCATGCCGAGCGGGGCAGTGGCAGCATTTTTTCGACGGTCGGCATGGTCTGGTGGAACGCCGTGTCGAAGCAGGCGATTTGCGGCAGTTCCGGCTGTGCGGCCAGCAGGGCGGCAATCGCTTCCAGCGCAAAGGGTTGGTGCAACGGCGCCAACGGGATATAGCTTTGCAGATCGGCCAGTACGGTGGTGTCGACCCGCACGGGCTCGAAGTATTTGCTGCCGCCGTGCACGACGCGGTGTGCAATCGCCACGATGTGGCGGCCGTCCAGACGCCCTTGAATGTGTTGGCGCAGAAACGTCAGTGCGGAAAAATACGGGCGTTCGGCGTCCAGCGTCAATGGCTCGGTGACGGCATCGTCGGTATCGAACACCGGCGTGGCACCGGTAATGCCCTCGATCCTGCCGCTCCAGTCCGGGGTGCGCGACAGGGGCGCCTCACCGGCATCGAACAGCGCGAACTTGATGCTGGACGAGCCGCAGTTCAGCACCAGGATGAGTTCGGGGCCGGGCGTGTGGGTCATGGCGGGCAACGTCGGTAGTGGTGGGCGATCAGCGCGGCCAGCGCGCAGGAAGCGATGCGCGACTCGCGTGAGTCGGCGCGGCTGGTCAGCACGATCGGTACGCGCGCACCAAGTACCACGGCCGCACTGGCCGCGCCGCCGAGATATTCCAGTTGCTTGGCCAGCATGTTTCCGCTCTCCAGATCGGGCACCAGCAGGATATCCGCGCGGCCGGCCACATCCGAGACGATACCCTTGATCTGCGCAGCGGCGGCAGAGATCGCATTGTCGAATGCCAGTGGCCCGTCCAGTACCGCGCCGGTGATCTGTCCGCGGTCGGCCATCTTGCACAGCGCGGCGGCATCCAGCGTGGTTTGCATGTGTGGGTTGACCATCTCCACGGCGGCGAGGATGGCCACGCGCGGCAAGGCCACGCCGACGATGTGCGCCAGGTCGATCGCGTTGCGCACGATATCGGCCTTGTCCTCCAGTGTCGGCGCGATATTGATCGCGCCATCGGTGATGATGAACGGGCGCGGGTACGCCGGCGTGTGCATCAGGTAGCAATGCGAGATGCGCCGCGCCGTGCGCAGGCCGGACGTGGCAGCCACCACGGCGGCCATCAGCTCGTCGGTGTGCAGGCTGCCTTTCATCAAGGCATCGACGTCTCCGCTGGCGGCAAGCGCCACCGCCCTGGCCGCCGCCGCGTGACTGTGGGGCACGTCCTCGATGCGGATGCCGGCCAGGTCGAGCGCGGCATTCTTCGCGATTTGTTCAAGCTTTTTGCGTGGTGCAACCAGTACGGGTTCGATCAGGCCCGTACGGCAGGCATCCAGCGCAGCGGCAAGACTGGTGGCGTCACAGGGATGGGCCACGGCGACGCGGATCACGCCCAATCGCCGCGCGCGCTCAAGCAGTGACTGACCGGTGCCGTCGAGCACCTGTACTTCCGGCAGACGGGTGCGCGGCCGCACGATCCGCTCCGCCGGAGCCTGCACCTCCACGGTGCCATCGATCACCACGACGTCGTGCTGGTTCACGCAGCGGCAGGCGAAACGCAGGCGTTGCGTCGCCGCATCGCGGGCAGTCACCTGCACGCCGACGGTCAGGGTGTCGCCAATGTCCACCGGCGCCAGAAAGCGCAGGGACTGGTCGAGGCATACCGTGCCCGGACCAGGTAGACGCGTGCCCAGTACGGTATGAATCAGCGCAGCGCCCCACACCAAGTGGTCAATGGCACTGTCGCATGGCAACGCGTCCCCCGCGGTGAGGTTTGGTATTTGCGGCTGTTCGCCGGCGTACAACCCCGCCAGCAGTCGCGTGTCCTCGGCGTGCAACCCGCGTCTGATACTCGCGCTGTCGCCGAGGCTGATTTCCTCGAACAGGCGGTTGTACTCCGCTGACGGATTAGCCGCGGATGGCGCTGTGGCGGGGCCAGCGGGAGTCTTGTCCATGGCGTTGCCTCCGGTGGGCGGCGGTGGCGTAGGGTATCCGCGATCGTGACTGCGCCGCATGTATCTGGCAAGGATGGTTGCGGCTTGGCCGCGCCCTGCCTGCGCCCGCTTCCCCGTGCGTGACGCCGTCGCGGACGTGGTAAATGCGATTGAAGGTTGGAATGATTTTTCGTCGTGAGTGACCACCATGCGATGGGGTTCGGGCCGGAGTGCTCACCTTTGCGTCGGATGCTCGGGGGTTTCCCAAGACTCGGTCGGCCCGGTGCGACCCGGTCGTGCTCATATGAGTCCGGGCGAGCTGCCGGTGGCCAGGCTGGCGCGCAGCGCCGCGTCCCACGGAGCCAGGTCGATCCGACGCGCGGCCAGCCAGCCGCGATCGAACAGTGTCTGCGCATAGCGCTCGCCACGGTCGCACAGCAGGCTGACGATGCTGCCGCGTTCGCCACGTGCGCGCATCGATGCAGCCAGTTGCAGGCAGGCAACCAGGTTGGTGCCGGACGAGCCGCCATAGCGATGGCCGAACAAGTCCTCCAGCAGCCACGCGGCGGCGATCGACGCGGCGTCCGGTACCTCGCTCACGTGGTCGACCACGTCGAAGATGAAACCCGGTTCGACGCGCGGCCGGCCGATGCCTTCGATCAGGGTGGGCTGGCTGGCCACGGCATGGATGTCGCGATGGCGCCAGCCATGCACGTAGCCGCTGCCGGCTGGCTCGGCCACGCACAACCTCGTCTGCAGCCGGCGGTAGCGCAAGTAACGGCCGATCGTGGCGGAGGTACCGCCGGTGCCGGCGCCGCAGACGATCCAGGCTGGCTCCGGCATGGCCTCCATCGCCAGCTGGTTGATGATCGATTCGGCGATATTGTTGTTGCCGCGCCAGTCTGTGGCGCGTTCGGCCAGGCCGAACTGATCGAGATGACAGGCCCCGCGCGACGCACGTTCGGCGGCGCGTGCGTGCACCTGGGCCGGATCGTCGACGAGGTCGCAGGTTCCGCCCAGTGCCTGCACGTCACGGATCTTGCCCGGTGCGGTGGCTGCCGGCATCACTGCCGTGAATGACAGGCCCAGCAGGCGCGCGAACCACGCTTCCGAGATCGCCGTGCTGCCTGACGATGCATCCACCACGGCTTGCCCACCGTGCAGGCGACCGTTGCACAAGGCGTACAGGAACAATGAGCGCGCCAGCCGATGTTTCAGGCTGCCGCTGGGGTGCGAAGCTTCGTCCTTGAAGTAGAAATCGATGCCGTGGAAGCCGGGAAAGTTCAGCTTGAGCAGATGGGTGTCGGCCGAACGCGCGGCTTCCTGCGCCAGGCAGGCCAGCGCCTCGTTTACCCAGCGTCGTTCGGTATCGCGTTCGGGACGGATGTTTCTGACGGTCGTTTTCATGAGGCAACCTCGAGGTACTGATGCTGCCGCGCGGGCAGCGAAGCGCTGGGGATTCATCGGCCAAGCGTGGCCATCACGCGCCAGTGGACCCGGAGACACCAGCATGCTGGCGGGCGGGCGATCCGATGACTCTGACTCAGGTCAATGCTGCGCTGATGAGGTCGGGGTGAATTGTCGCAGGCTGCCCGTCATGGGCAGCACGATCACGTCGCCGTGCGCCTGCGGTTGATGCAGGTCATGGCCGATGACCGTGAAGCGGCGGATATTGGCGGTACTGCATGGTTTAATGGTCTTTCGCATGGTTGACTGGTATCCGTGGATCGTCCT
>DASRUB010000071.1:0-13540 GCA_035655635.1 Rhodanobacter sp.
TTGATCGGCAGAATGCCAAGCAGGGCCACGGCCCAGGCGAGGGCCAGTTGCCAGTGCCGGCGCAGCAACAGAATGATCAATACGACGACTGCGACCGAGGCTACCCACAGTTTGTCGCCCAGATGGGTGACCGTCGCCACCATGCGCAGCACCGGCAGCGGCAGCTGTTCGCGCAAGCTTTCGGCCAGGCTGGCATCAAAGCCCGCCAGGGCGCTTGTCTGCCGGCCGAATATCGCCAGGGCGATCGCGGCAAAGAACAGGGCCAGCGCCAACAGCAGGAACACGCCGACCTGCCAGCGCAACATCTTCGACGCGTGACCGAGCCGGGCCGCGCGGCGGTGCCAGCGCGCGTTGTGCTGCCAGGCGAGGTCGCCGCCGAGCAGGGCCAGCATCAGCAGCAATACCCACAGCAGCAGGGCATGGGCAGCGATCCATTCCACCATGGGGTTCATCCAGGCTCACGCTCTCGCAGCGATGTAAGGGTCAAGCATGATCGGCGCAGGCGAGCGTCGCGTCGAGCGCTCCGGGCGCATGACTTCCAGCGCTGGCCTTGCAGGCGATTTGCCGCGATAGTTGTCGGATTGCCGTCAGGGGAGACTTCGATGCACCAGCGATTCCCAGCCATCCGTCCGCTTTCCGTGAGAATCGCGGGTTGTTGCGCCTTGTTGATGGTCGCCACCGCCGCGCTGGCGCAAGCGCCCGCACCGCGTCAGTTGCCGCCGCCGGTATCGACCGGCGACACCGTGCAGCCCCTGCTGCCGGAGCAACTGCGGGACTTCGACGCCTACATGGCGGACACCCTGAAAACGTTCAAGGTCCCCGGCATCGCGGTGGCCATCGTCAAGAACGGCAAGGTGGTGATGGAGCGCGGCTTCGGCGTACGCGAGTTGGGCCAGTCCGCCAGGGTCGATGCGCACACCCTGTTCGCGATCGCCTCCAACACCAAGGCGTTCACCGCGGCCGCGTTGCAGCAACTGGCCGAGGCCGGCAAGCTGAAGATGGACGACCGGGTGATCGACCACCTGCCGTGGTTTCGCATGTCCGACCCGTACGTGACGCACGAGATGCGCATCCGCGACCTGCTGGCGCATCGCAGCGGCCTGAGTCTCGGCGCAGGTGATTTGCTGTACTGGCCGCCGACCTCGTACACCACGAAAGACGTGGTGGAGCGACTGGCGAAGGTGCCGCTGAAGAACGGTTTCCGCAGTCACTACGCCTACGACAACATCCTGTTCGCGGTGGCCACCCTGGTGATCGAGGAAGCCTCCGGCCAGAGCTATGCCGACTACGTGCGCGAACATCTGTTCAAGCCGGTCGGCATGGACGAGTCGCTGATCGACATGACCGGGCTCAAGCCCGGCATGGACGTGGCGACCGGCCACGCGCCGTACGAATTCAAGGACATCAGGTCGGTGCCGCCGATGGCCTGGCTCAACGATCCGGGCGCTGGCGGCATCTATGCCAGCGTGCACGACCTGGCGAAGTGGATGAACGTGCAACTGGCCGGTGGTGCGTTGCCCACGCGCGGTGCCGACGGCAAGCCGCAGCGCGTATTCTCCGAAAAAAGCCACCGCGAGATGTGGTCGATGCTGACGCCGATTCCGATCAAGCCGCCGTCGATTCCCGAAATGGCCCAGCTGACGCCGGATTTCTACGGCTACGGCGAAGGCTGGTTCCTCAGCGACTACATGGGTCAGAAACTGGCGTGGCATACCGGCGGCTGGCCGGGCTTCGTCTCGCGGGTGACGATGGTGCCGAAACTGGGCCTGGGCGTGGTGGTGCTGACCAACCAGCAATCCGGCGCGGCATTCAATGCGGTGACCTACCGGGTGCTCGATGCCTACCTCAACCCCGGCCAGAAGACCGACTGGGTGGCGGTATACGACAAGGCCGTGAAACAGTCCGAAGCGAAGGCCGACGATAGCGTGGCGAAGCACGACAAGGCACGGGACAAGCACAGCAAGCCCTCGCTGCCGCTGGCCGACTATGCCGGCACCTATCGCGACCCGTGGTATGGCGACGTCATCATCAGCAACGAGCGCGGCGGGTTGCGCCTGCGCTTCAGCAAGACGAAGCAACTGATCGGCAGGCTGACGCCCTGGCAGCACGACAGCTTCACCGTGCGCTGGGATGATCGCTCGCTGGATGCCGATGCCTTCGTCGATTTCTCGCTGGACATGGATGGCCATATCCGCGAAGTGCGCATGCAGCCGATCTCGCCGCTGACCGATTTCAGCTTCGACTTCCAGGACCTGCGACTGGTGCCGGTGAAGGCCGCTGACGCCCGCTCCGAATAAATCAACACGGCGTCGCTTTGCGGCGTCCTTTCAAGGGGAAAAATCATGGACTATCGCCGCCACGCGGTCGCAATGCTGCTGTCATTCGGCCTGCTGGCCGGTGTCGCCCAGGCACGTGCCGACAACCCGGTCGCGCATCGCTTTTTCCACGTCCAGCTTGGCGCGGCCAGTACGCAGCCGACCTCGGGCCGACTGCTGCTGTTCGCGATCGAAGCGAAAACCGCGGAGGCCGCGGCGAAGGCCAAGTCCGATGGCAAGAGCAGCGTGGTCGACGAGGTCGATGCCAATCCGTTCCGCGCCACCGAGACCAGCGTGGCGGCGCGCGAGGTGAGTTACTGGAAGCCGGGGCAGGAAGTCGATATTGACACGGATCGGCTGGCTTTCCCCGCCGGCTGGTCGCAGTTGCCGCCGGGCGATTATCTGGTGCAGGCGGTGCTCGATGTCAATCACGACTACAACTACGGTGGTCGCGGTGCCGGCGACCTGGTCAGCGCAGTGGTCAGCTTGCATTTGCCCACCAGCAGCGTTCCAACCCTGACCCTGGCCAAGGCGTTGCCGGCGGAGGGTGATCCGTGGGCCCTGCCGTCATCGGCGTCGCAGGCGATGCGCGAGGGGGTGGCAGCAGCACGTCCGCATGCGCACCTGGTCGATTTCACCAGCCACGCCCTGAGTGCATTCTGGGGTCGCCCGATCTCCATGCGCGGCTGGGTGCTGACCCCACCCGGCTACGATGCCAAGGCCGCCACCCGCTACCCCACGGTGTATTACACGCAGGGTTTCGGCGGCAGCAACGATCGCGTGATCGGGCCGATCACCAACGTCTACACGGCGATGGCGAAGCACCAGATGCCGCCGATGATCTGGGTGTTTCTGGATGAGTCCAGCCCGACCGGTACCCATGAGTTCGCCGATTCGGCCAACAACGGTCCGTGGGGCCAGGCGCTGACCACGGAACTCATTCCGCATCTGGAAACGAACTACCGGATGGATGCCGACGTGAAGGGCCGCTTCCTCAACGGCCATTCCTCCGGCGGCTGGGCCACGCTGTGGCTGCAGACGCGCTATCCCAAGATCTTTGGGGGAACCTGGTCAACCTCGCCCGATCCCAGCGATTTCCATGATTTCACCGGCGTCGATCTGTATGCGCCGAACGCCAACGTGTACCACCGGCCGGATGGCTCGGCCTATCCGCTGGTGCGCGATCACGCCAAGGTGCTCGGTACCTTCGAACAGTTCGCGAAACTCGAACGCGTGCTGGGCAGTTACGGTGGCCAGCTCGCCTCGTTCGAGTGGGTGTTCTCACCGCGCGGCAAGGATGGCCGGCCCGAACCGATGTTCAACCGCGACACCGGTGATGTCGACCCGGCGGTGGTGGCCTACTGGCGCGACCACTACGATATCGCCTGGCGCCTGCAGCACGACTGGCCGCAGTTGAAGGCGGACCTGGATGGCAAGATCCACCTCTACGTCGGCACCGCTGACACGTTCTATCTTGATGGCGCCGCGCACAAGCTGAAGGCCGTGCTGGATGGCCTGGGTGCGAAGTCGGACATCCGCTTCCTGCCCGATCGCACCCACTTCGACCTGTACAAGATCGGCAAGGATCGGCATGGCCTGCTCAAGCAGATCAGCTGGGCGATGTATGCGGTTGCGCGGCCGCACTCCCGCCTGCAACCGCCGCGGCAGGAAGCGGCGGCGCCCTGATCGACCTTGAATAGCTTTGCCTGGTGGACGCATCCGCTGTTGCTCCTGCCATGAATGGCGACGGTATGTCGTCAGCGTGGATGGTGCGTTGCAGGTGCAGGTGGCGCAGATGAAGCGTCCGGAGTGGCAGCATGCGCAAATCAGCCTGGGTGATCCCGCTGCTGTCGTTGAGCGTGGCGCTGCTCACCGGTGCGCTGGCCTTGCACTGGCATGCGGCACGGACTCCGCCGATCTTCAAGGTGGAACTGGACGGTGCTGCACGCAAACCGGTATCCGGCCGGCTGCTGCTGTTTGCCACGGCCGCCGGCCCGGCGCGGAAGGCCGCGTCGGGTGGCTCGGTCGAGGCGGTGGATGCCGATTCGCTGCATCCACGGCGTACGGCGGTGGCGGCGCGTGAGGTCGAGCGACTGGCGCCCGGGCAGCGGGTGACCATCGATGCGGACGGCCAGGCGTTTCCGCAGGGTTTTTCGAAATTGCCCCCGGGTGAGTATCTGTTGCAGGCGGTGCTGGACCTGGATCACAGCTACAACTACACCGGCCGTGCCGACGGCGACCTGATCAGTGCCGTGATCAGCGTGCACCTGCCGGCGATCACGCCGACCACCCTGCACCTGGTCCGGGTGCAGCCCGAACCGTATCCCTGGCAGCTGACCGGTTCGTCACCGGCATTGCGGACCGATGCTCCGACGGCGCGCGCGCATACCCAACGCATCGACGTGGTCAGTGCGGTGCTCACGAAATTCTGGGGCCGGCCGATCCACCTGCGCGGCTGGGTGCTGTTGCCGCCGGGCTACGACAGCGGCGAGTCCAGCTTTCCCACGGTTTATTACACGCACGGTTACGGTGGCAACGAGAATCGCCTGCTGGCCGCGCTGGTGGCGGTGCATCTGGCCATGAGCAAGGGGCGGATGCCGCCGATGATCTGGGTGTTCCTGGACGAGTCCGGCCCCACCGGCACCCACGAATTCGCCGATTCGGTGAACAACGGTCCCTGGGGCACCGCGCTGACCGAGGAGCTGATTCCGGCGCTGGAATCGCATTACCGGATGGACGCGCGAGCAAGCGGGCGACTGCTGACCGGGCATTCGTCAGGCGGCTGGGCCACGCTGTGGCTGCAGACCCGATACCCGAAGCTGTTCGGCGGCACCTGGTCGACTTCGCCCGATCCGGTCGACTTCCATGACTTTTCCGGGGTCGACCTCTACGTGCGCGGAGCGAACGTGTACTTCCGCCCCGATGGCACACGCTGGCCGCTGCTGCGGGCACATGGCCATGACGAAGGCACGGTCGAGGATGATGCGCGGCTGGAGCAGGTGTTGGGTCCGTACGGCGGCCAGATGGCATCCTACGAGTGGGTGTTCTCGCCGCGGGCGGCTGACGGGCGGCCTGCGCCGCTGTTCGATCGCGCGACCGGCGCGGTTGATCCCGTGGTGGCGGCCTATTGGTGCGAGCACTACGACATCGCCCATCTGTTGCAGGCAGACTGGAGCCGGTTGCAGCCCGATCTGGATGGCAAGATCCACGTGCTCGTGGGCACTGCCGATTCGTATTATCTGGACGGCGCCGTGCACAAGCTGCAGGCCGTGCTGGATGCGCTGCATGCGCGTGCCGACTTCCGCTACGTGCCGCGCAAGACGCATGGCGACCTGTATGCGAAGGGCAACGATCCGGACTGGCTGCTGAAGCAGATCAGCTGGGAGATGTACGCGGTGGCACGTCCCGCTTCGACCCTCAGGCAACCGCGACGCTGAGGTGTGGTATCGGGCGAATTCGCAAGTTCATTCGAAATGACCGTCTGCGCGATGAATGCCTGCGCCCAGCGTCATCTTGCGCACACGATTTTGCGGCATAGTCCGGCGGCAGGCAGGGCAGTCATCGCTGCCTGGGTGACATTCGAATCCACTCTGGAGGAGTCCGCAATGAAATCTTCGATCTTGGCTGCAGTGGCACTGGCCGGCCTGTTCCTGGGTTCGGCCGCGTATGCGCAACAGGCTGCCGCACCTGCCGGTTCGTCCGGCCAGTGCAAGGATGGCAGTTACACCAGCACGGCCAGCAAGCGCGGCGCCTGCAAGGGCCACAAGGGAGTCAAGGAGTGGTACGCGGCAAGCGGCACGTCCGCGAAGGCATCCAAGGCTGAAACCAGTGCAGCGGCCGCCGCTCCCGCGGCGGCTGCACCAACGGCCGCCGCCGCGGCTCCGGCGGCGGCATCGAAGAAGTCGATGGGCTGGACCAAACCGGCTGCTGCTGCAGCGGCGGGTGGCGGTCCCGGCATGGTCTGGGTCAATGGCAAGGTCTATCACTGCTCCAGCGACAAGTGGTATGGCAAGACCAAGCATGGCGAGTACATGAGCGAGGCCGCCGCCAAGGCCAAGGGCGCCCATCCGGAGCATGGCAAGGTTTGCGCGCCGTAAGGCGGTGCGCCGTCATTGTCGAACGCGAGGCCGGCGCATGCCGGCCTCGTTTTTCCTACTCACCTTGCCACGGCTAGTCACCTTGCCACGGGTCGTAGCTGCCGAAATACCACAAATGGCCTTCCGGATCGTGGCAGCTGTAACCGGCCCCGCCGTAGTCCTTCTCTGAGTAATCGTTGACGATCACCGCGCCGGCGCTCTTGGCCTGCTCGTAATGCGCCTTGCAGTCGGCCACGATCACGCAGGCGCACTGGGTTTCGCGACCATCGATTTCGTCCGGTTGCGCGATGTGCTTGCCGAAGTCGTCATGGCGCACCCCGCCCAGCATGATCATGCCGTTGCCGTAAACCAGCTGGGCGTGCTCGACGCCGCCCTGGTCGTTTTCGTAGACGGCGTTCTTCGCGAAGCCGAATGCCTTGCACAGCCACTCGATGGCCGCGTGCGGGTCGCGATAGCGCAGGCAGGGGATGATCGTGCTTCCACCAGTCGTTGACATGGGTATCTCCTCGTTTGGACGTGGCCAGATTGATCCCGTGGCGCGCAACGGTCTTGTAGATTTCCGTCGATCAATCCATCGGCAGATGATTCGGATACGGTCCGCGCGCGGCCATGAATGCCGTGGGCGTGACGCCCGCAAACTCACGGAACTCGTGGGTCAGGTGGGCCTGATCGCAGTAGCCGCAATCCGCGGCGACGCGGCTCCAGTTCACCGATGCGTGGCTGTGCGCCTGGGTCACCACGTCACGAAAGCGGAGCAGCCGCGCGTAACGTTTGGGGCGCATGCCCACCTGGCGCTGGAACAGTACGCCCAAACGACGTTCGGACAGGCCGGCGTCTCGCGCCAGCAGTGGGATGCGGTTTATCTGCGGCACTTCGGCGAGTGCGCCCAGCGCATGAGTCACCGCCGGATGCAGCGCGGTCGACTGCATCCGCCGCCGCAACCACTGCATCAGGATGCGCAAGCGGGCGCGAGCCGAGTCTGTTTCCAGCAACTGCTCGCGCAGCAGGTCAGTGCTGCGGCCGAACAGGTCCGCCAGATCGATGTCGCGTCCGGTCAGGGTGCAGGCATCCTCGCCGGTCAGCGCATGGGCGCCACCGGGGTGGAACACGACGCCCATCACGCGGACCTGTTCGGCGGTGTCGATGATCTCGCTGCGCAGCGTCGGACCGCCCAGCACGCTGGCGGAGGAGCGGATGCAACGGCGCGCTTCGTCGTCGGTGTAGACGCGCGTCTCGTCCTGGTGCAGGTTGATGATCAACTGCGCACCGGGTTGCGGCAGCACCCGCTCGTAGTGATGGGCGGCGGGTGGCATGTCCCAATCCCACAGCTTGGCGATCAGCGCGTCGAGCGGCGGTTCGGGCAGGTACTGCAGGAATCCCATCGGCAGCCTCCGTGAAGGGTTTGCAGTCTAGGAGCCTGTTGGACTTATGAAGAATCGGCTGCAAATCCGACCGCACGGTCCATATTTCCGGCGCTTCTTGGCCGATAGAACCACTATCGGCCTGCAAAGCGCCGAAAATCTGTCCTCGTGCGGTCGAATTTTCGCGTTCGATTCCATAAGTCCGACAGGCTCCTAGCGTGGCGGTTCAACCCGTGTGCTCGTCGTCTTCGACCAGTGGCGGCAGGGTGCGGACCAGCTGGGTGCGGACCAACGGCAGGCGCGCCGCGCGCAGGCGTTCGAGGATCTCGAACAGCAGCTCGCTCTTCACCCCGCTGGCGTCACGTGGACTGTTGACGTAGGCAACGCAGTTGAAGCTCATCGCGCCGTCGTCGAGATTCGCCAGTTGCACGTAGGGAGCCGGCGTGGCCAGCGTGCCGGGATGGGCGTTCAGCACGTCCAGCGCCAAGGCGCGCACCTTGCCGGCGTCGGTGTCCAGAGGCATCGGCAGCTTGATCTGTACGCGACCCAGCGCGTTGGACTGGGTCACGTTGCGCACGTTCTCGGTGATCAACTGCGAGTTCGGCACGATCACGGTGGAGCGATCCCACAGCTGGATTTCGGTGGCACGCACGTTGATCCGGCGGATGTCGCCCTCGACCGTGCCCAGGCTGACCCAGTCGCCGACCTTCACGGGTCGCTCGACCAGCAGGATCAGGCCGGAGATGAAGTTCTGCACGATCGCCTGCAGACCGAAACCGATACCGACCGAAAGCGCGCTGACGATCCAGGTGATGCTGGTCAGATTCACGTTCAGCCCGGCCAGGGTCAGTACCAGCACCAACAGGCCGCCGACGTAGCCGAGCAGGGTGACGATGGAGTCCTGCAGCCCGGCTTCCATCGTCGACTTCGGCAGCAAATCCTCACGCAGCCAGCGCTTGAGCATGCGCAGCAACAGGCTGCCGACCACCAGCACCACCAGCGCGCGGAAGATGCTGCCCGGGTCAATCACCAGAACACCAAGTTTCAGGCCGCTGAAGGTCTGGCGGGCGCTGGCCAGCAGTTCGCCGGGCCCGTCGCCAAACGGGGTAAGCAGGATGGCCAGTGCCAACAGCGTCACCAGCACCCGGCTGATGCCGGCCAGCAGGGTGGCCGCTTGATCGAGCGTGTGTGGCGCCAGCTGGAAGGTCGCCTGCAGGCGTTGGCCGCTGCGCCCGCGCGGTGATAACAAGGTGTGGATCAAGTCATGCAACAGGTGGTGCAGCAGGTAGGCAGTCGTCACGATCACGCCGACCCACAACATCTGCACGGCCACGAAGAACGCCAGCGCGATGTAGCCCATGGCCACGCCCAACCAGCTGACCAGCACGCCCAGCAGCGCTGCCGCGCCGAGCAGGCCGACCCACAGCGGGCGATGTTCCACCTCACCCTCGGCGGCCTGTTGCTGTCGCGCTCCGCGCAGCCGCAGCCATGCCACACCGATCAGGCCGCTGATCACCAGCGCCATCAGGCCGCGCGTGGCCACCGTCGCCGGCAGGCTGGAGCCGATGGTGCGGCTGATCCGCTCGATCAGACCGAACAGCAACGCCGTCGCGCCGAGCAGCCAGGGAATTCGACGCACACGCTGGGCGGCCAGGTCGGATAGCACGGGCAGACGCCATGAAGGACGTTGCACCGACAGCAGCGCACGGCCGAGACCGGTCACAAACGCGGCAAAACAGACCAGGCGCACGGCCGAGCTGGCCAAGGCTGCCAGGTCCGTGTCCAGGATGTCGTTCCAGTTCAAACCCAGGTAGAGCAGTTGCGCGGCGAGCCCGGTGGTGAACACCGCGGTCAGCGCCACCGCGGTGGCCATCGCACTGCGACGCAGATGGCCATCCGGTACGCGCCGGGTCGCCAGTTGCAGCAGCAGCCGTTCAAGCAACCAGCGGCCGAGTCCGAGCAGAACTGCGGCGCCGACCAGGCACAGCAGCAAGGGCTGTCGGTTCGGCGCTTGCCAGGCCTCGCGCCAGGCGTCGGCACCGCGTGCGCCCAGCCGCTTCAGTCGCGCCAGGTCGTCAGGGAAGGTGCGCGCCGGATCAGCCCAGAACGTCGCACTGAACGGGGTGGCGGTGCGCGAAGCCAGCTTGGCCTGGAACTCGTCATTGCGCAGGCCGGTCAGCTGTGCAGCCAGTTGCAGGGCGTTCTGATTCAGCAGCTGCGCCTGCTTGATCTGTGCGTCCAGGTTGGCCTGCGCCTTGTCGAGCTGCCGGCGCTGGGCGGCGACTTCCGCAGCTTCCGCCACCGCGCCCTTGACCGGTGCCGGGCCCAGCACGCTGAGCTGCGCCTGCAGCGCGGTCATCTGCGGTGCCAGGCTGGCGGCCAGCTGGCGCGCCTGGTCCTGCACACCCAGGGCGCTGTTGCGCAGATCGGCCAGCGGCAGGTCGGTGTCCTTGCTTTTCAGCTTTGTCCTGATCGTGTCGAGCTGATTACCCAGCTGATCCAGCGTCTGTGACGGGGTCGCGGCCGCCGTGCTGATGGCGGGTGGCTGAGCGTCGCTCTGGGCGAACAGCGTGCCGCTGCCGAAGGTCAGCAGCAAAAGCAGGAAGCAGCGGGGCAGGTTGGGCATCCGCGCATGATCGGAGCGCGGCCATGGGCGGTCAATCCTGTTGAACGGTGCGATGGCGGAATTCCCGGCTGGCGTTCAGATTGGGCCATCCACCCCGTCAGTTTTTGTAGGAGCGGCTTCAGCCGCGATGCCTTTTGCTTTTGGGTGCAGGAGCATCGCGGCTGAAGCCGCTCCTACAGAAAAGCCACTCGCTGCATGGGACTTGCAAGTCCTCAGCTGTTTCGGGCTTTAGTGGCGCGCAGCACGGCGCGGCGTGCCAGGCTGGTCGGCGACCAGACCTCGTCCGGTTCGTAGAACTCGTCCACCGCCGGCACGCCCGGGGGCAGCAACACCCACGGCTGCCGGGTAGAGGTGAAGATGTGGACGTCCGGCGGCAACCGCCACGGTTCCTCCAGCGTGCCGACCCGCACGAATGCCACGGCCTTGCCGCCGCCGGGATAGTGGCTCCACAACGCGATGTGGCATTGCGCGCAGCGCGCGATCTGCTGGCCCCTGCCACTGCATGAGGGCGTGTCGACCATGATCGGTTCGCCCTGCAGCAGCTCCAGCCGATCGGTCTCGATCATCGCGTTGATGACGAACGCGCTGCCGGTCTCGCGCTGGCACCAGCTGCAGTGGCAGCAGTGCACGATCATCGGTGGACTGCCCAGTCGATAGCGGATCGCGCCGCAGGTGCAAGCACCTTCGAAGGTATCGTTGACGGACATCGTGGTTTCTCCCGTGTACCGGTTTGGCCGGGCCGTGCGCGAGCCGACCATCGCGTGGCGGGGCCACCGGATTCTGCCATGGGCAAGTCGCCGTTGCTGGCGTAAAAATATCTTCCGGCTTATCGACAACCGCTGGCAGCCGTCATGCAGGAACTGCCTGATGCGGCGGCCAGCCCGAAACGGAGATGATGTGACGAGGCATTCCCTGAGATTGATGCTGGCCGCTGCGCTGTCGGTGGCTTTGACTACCGCTGCCGTTGCCGATCCCGCGGTGCTGCCGGCGCGCATCGCGAAGGTGGCGCAGCAATACGCCGACGCCGGCGTCTATCCGGCGATGGTGGTGGTGATGGTCGACGATGGCCATGCGCAAGTGGCCGGTTTCGGCAAGCTGGCCGATGGCCGCGCACCCGATGGCGACACCGTGTTCGAGATCGGCTCGGTGACCAAGACCTTCACCGCGCTTCTGCTGGCGCGCGAGGTCGAGGCGAAGACGTTGAGCCTGGACACTCCGGTCGCCATGCTGCTGCCGGATTTCAAGATACCTGCGCGTCACGGCAAGCCGATCACACTGGGCCTGCTGGCCGAGCAGTTTTCCGGTCTGCCGCGGCTGCCGGGCAACCTGCAGCCAGCGGATCTGGGCAATCCGTATGCGGATTACGGGCGTGACCGGCTCAAGACGTTCCTGGCCAGTTACACGTTGCCGCGCGATCCCGGCGCGGCCTACGAATATTCCAACCTTGGTTTCGGTCTGCTCGGTGAAGCGCTGGCGCAACAGGCGAAACTTTCCTACGGCGAGCTGTTGCAGCGGGCAGTGCTGGCCCCGCTCGGCATGGACTCCAGCGGCACCGGGCTGACGCCTGCCATGCGTGCACGACTCGCGCCCGGCCACGACGAACAGGGCCAGCCCGCAAAGCATTGGCAGTTTGGCGCACTCGGCGGTGCCGGTGCATTGCTCAGCGACGGTACGGACATGCTGCGTTACCTGCAGGCCAATATGGGTCTGCTGACGACGCCGTTGGCGGCGGCGATTGCGCTGACCCACCAGCCGCGGCGTGACATCGGTGGCGGCGATCGCATCGGGCTGGCCTGGATGACGCACCACACGCCACACGGCGACGTGATCTGGCACAACGGCGAAACCGGCGGCTACAGCAGCTTCATCGGGTTCACCCGCGACGGCCGCCGCGGCGTGGTGATCCTGGCCACTGCCACCGGTGCGCCGCAGGATCTGGGTTTTGCGGCGTTGTTGCCGTCCGCACCCTTGCCGGTGGTGCACAAGGCGATAGTCCTGTCGCCCGCGCAACTCGATGCCTACGTCGGCCAATACACGCTGGCGCCGGGTTTTGCGTTGACCGTGTTCCGCCGCGCCGGCCAGTTGTTCGCGCAGGCCACCGGGCAGGGCGCGTTTCCGCTGTTTGCCAGCGCACCGGATGCCTTCTTCGCCAGGGTCGCGCCGATCACCATCGACTTCGAACGCGCCGCCGACGGCAAGGTCGGCGCGCTGACCCTGCACCAGAATGGACACGACCAGCACGCACCGCGCACAGACAGCGCGACCGCGACGGTGGGCACCTCCGGCGTCCGCCTCGACCCGGCGCTGCTGCATGATTACGTCGGGCGCTACACACTCGGCGCAGGTGCGGAACTCGCGATCACCGTCGACCACGATCAACTCTACGCCCAGCTGACTGGCCAGGCGGCGTATCCGGTTTATGCGAAGGCGAAAGACCACTTTTTCTACACCGTGGTCGACGCCCAGCTGGATTTCGAACGCGACGCTGCCGGCAGGATCCATGCGCTGGTGCTGCATCAGAACGGTCATGACCGGCGTGCACCGCGGCTGCCCTGATCTCGCCGTTGGTAGGAGCGGCTTCAGCCGCGATGCTCCTGGTGGTGGGCCCGAAGAGCATCGCGGCTGAAGCCGCTCCTACAGTCAGGACTTTGCTTGGCGGCCCTTGCGAAACGGTTCGGCGGCAATCAAGTTAGCGGTATTCACCGTCTCGTGTGCTCTCCATGATCTTCCGCTGGTTCGAATCACTCATCGATGCATTCAAGGAACCGGTCGACGGCATGCCGCCGCAGTCGGTCGCGCGCTTCTACGTCTTCTACCTGCGCCAGGTGTGGCCGGTGTTCGCCGCGACGCTGGTGGTCGGTTTCGGGGTGGCGGTGGTGGAGGTATCGCTGTTCGGTTTCATCGGGCGCATCGTCGACATGGCCAGCGGCACGCCGGCGGATCTGTTCCGTGTGCACGGCCGTGCGCTGCTCTGGATGGCGCTGGTGGCGCTGGTGGCAAGGCCGATCCTCGGCAGCCTGCACGACCTGCTGGTGAACCAGGCGATCCTGCCCAGCCTGACCAACCGCATCCGCTGGCAGAACCATCGCTATGTGATCCGCCAGAGCCTGGGCTTTTTCCAGAACGACTACGCCGGGCGCA
>DASRUB010000072.1:0-12376 GCA_035655635.1 Rhodanobacter sp.
ATGCGCATCTGCCGCGCATAGCGGTTGCGCTCCTGCGCGCTCAGCATCCGCGGGTGCTCGCTGGGCAAGCCAGCACGTTTCCATGCCGCATACCCGCCCGCCACCGAACGGACATCCTGATAGCCCAATTGCAGCAGGCTCTCGGCCGCAAACAAGGAACGCGAGCCGCTGGCGCACAGCACCAGGACCGGATCGTGCATTCCGGGAATGGCGTCTTCCACCTTGAGTTCGAGAAAGCTGCGACCCAGCCGCACCGCGCCGCGTGGCGAGCCAGCCGCCCATTCTTCCGGATCACGCACGTCCAGCAAGGTCGCACTGCCCTGGGCCAGGCGATACGCTTCTTCAGGCGCAACCTGCGGAACGTGCTCCCTCAGCTCAGCCAGACGCTGTTCCCGGCCCGACATGGCGCGCTCAACCTCCCGCTATCGACGGCAGGATGGTCACCACATCTCCCGTCTTGAGATTCGTGCGCAGGCCATCCAGCGCTCGTATGCTGGCGTCGCCCACGTACAAGTTGACGAACGGCCGCAGCTGACCATCGCGCGCGCAGATATGGTTGACCAGAGCGCCGTACCCGGCTGCCGCCGTACCCGTCATCAGCTCTTCTATGGACGAAGCCGCGATGCGCAACTCCCGGCTGCCTCCCGCAAACTGGCGCAGAGCTTCAGGTATGCGTACGGTCACTTCAGCGCTCATAACCACACCACCGTTACGTACCGACGACGAATCACTCTAGCACCGATGCAGATCGCGGGCGGCAGCGGGTGGCCACGCTACTGCGTCAACTGTCCGGTCCACGAACAGCATCACGAACAGCATGAAGATACGCCGCACCCTGCTCAGCGCAGCGGCTCGGCAGCCTTGTCCCGCCGGCATCGGATCGGTTGCCCATCCTTGCCACGGACCAGACTGAAGCTCGAGTCACGGCGGTCGATGACGATGCCATTCACGCATTGCTGATTCTTGTCCAGCATATAGCTGTCCTCAACGCGCTGCGCCTCTTGCAACTCCCGGCCCAGCTGCACGGCTCGTCTGACCTGATACTCCCGGGCCTGGCCGGTTACCTGCCGATAGTTGCTGGCCAACTCGGCACGTTGCTGGCGCAGGCTGGCCGCAAGTTCGTCGTGGCGCTGCCGGGCTTGCGCCTGCGCCTGTTGCGCCTCCGTCGCGGCAGCGCGCGCGGATTGCTGGATGATTTCATCAGCGTGACGCGAGGCGCGATACTGCGACACCTCATTCCAGGCAAGCGCTGCCGCCATCAGGCCAACCGCCACCCCAGCCACCTTCCACGACAACGGTATGGCCATCGCCTCATGATCTCCAGTTACGGGTTTGCTCCGCCGCGCTGGCGCAGCGCGCAAGGATCGATACGGGTCAGCGGCCGAAGATGATTTCCTTGCCCTCGTGGTCACGGTCCCAACCGCGCAGTTGATCGCGAATATGGGCGATGCCCTGCCGTCCCAGTGCGTTGCGTTCCTCGTCGAGCACCTGGCCATCCAGCAGTTCAGCCAGTCGCTGCGCTGTTGGCAACATCGCATCCCAGGCGTCGAGCGCCGGAAGTGGCGCCGGCAAGGTCATGAAGAAGCTGACGCCGGGCGTTTGCAGCGCGTCGAGGCGCGAGAGGTCGAAGTTGCCGGGCTTGAGCATGTTGGCGACGCTGAAGATGGGGCCCAGTTCGCGCTTGCCATCGACCAGACGGTGGTAGATACCCATGTCGCCGAATTCGAGGCCGGCCTTTTCGGCTGCCACGATCAGATTCGAGCCGTTGAAGTACCCTCCTTCGCGCGCCACCACGAACAAGGTCACGATGCGCTCCACCGGAAGCTGCGCCGGGCGGCGGCCCAGCTCTGATCGCGGTGCCGTTCGGGTTTCCGTGGCGGCCTGGTCCGGCGGCTTGCTGGCAGCCGGCGGCTGCGCTGCGGGCGCCTCGCCCGGCGATGGGGAGCGCAATGCATTGACGATGGATGCGGCGTGACCGGCCAGCCCGGGCCGGGACTTCGGCGCCGTCTGTTCACCGGAGAGCGTGGCGCCGAGCCGTTCCAGCTCCTCTCGCAAACCGACATCGAGTTCGCCTTGCGCCGGTGACGCGTTTTCAGCCCCTCCCACGGACGGGCTGCCCTCGCTGAAAAATGGCTGATCGGCGAGGCTGGGACCGCCGACCGTGGGCTCACGTCGTTCGCGACCGTGTCCGTCACCGCTGCTGCGACGTTTGCCCTGCTCCTTCCTTGGCTGGCCGAACAACCAGATCAGGGCCAGCACGATCAGGCCGACGATCAACATCGGGATGCCAACGGCGGCATTCCAGGCAAGGGCAAGCACGGGTTGCACGGTCATCAGGATCTCCTCGGAGCTTGTGAAGAAAACCACTTCCCGTGGTTTTCTTCTATCGTGAGTCCGGCACAAGCCCGGACTCACTCACGCGAATCAAGCACTTGCGTGCTCGATTCGCGCCCGGCCATCCGTAGCCGGGCTTAGAGGCTGTTGTGTCACAGCCTCTCAGGCTGCGCCCGCGAGTTTAGCCGCTTCGGCCAGGTCCACCTGCACCAGTCGCGACACGCCGGGCTCGCGCATGGTCACGCCGCACAATTGCGTCGCCGCTTCCATGGTGGCCTTGTTGTGGCTGATGAAGATGAATTGCACCTGTTCGCTCATTTCGCGCACCAGGCTGGAGAAGCGACCCACGTTGGCCTCGTCCAGCGGCGCGTCGACCTCGTCGAGCAGGCAGAATGGTGCCGGATTCAAGCCGAAAATGGCGAACACCAGGGCCACCGCGGTAAGGGCCTTTTCGCCTCCGGACAACAACGAGATGTTGGACGGGCGCTTGCCCGGCGGGCGCGCCATGATCGTCACGCCCGTATTGAGCAGGTCGTCGCCGATCAGTTCCAGATAGGCGTGTCCGCCGCCGAACAAACGCGGGAACAGTTCCTGCACGCCGGCATTGACCTTGTCGAAGGTTTCCTTGAAGCGCTGGCGGGTTTCGCGATCGATCTTCTTGATCGCACCCTCCAGCGTCTCCATCGCATCGACCAGGTCGGTGAGCTGGTTGTCGAGATAGGTCTTGCGTTCGCTCTGTTCGGCGTGTTCCTGGATGGCGGCAAGATTGACCGGTTCCAGCCTGGCAATTTTCAGACCCAGCTCGGCCAGCTGTTGGCGCCATTGGTCGGCATTGATGTCATCGGACAACTCGGCAAGCAAGGTTTCCAGCTCCAGGCCAGATGCCTTGATTGCTTCAGCCAGTTGCTCGGCGCGCAGATGCAGCGCCTGTGCGGCGAGCCGCTTCTCGGACAGGCTCTCACGCAAAGCCGAAAGCCCCTGCTCTGCCAGGTGCCGTTGCTGTTCGAGCTGGCGGAATTCCAGGTCGCATTCCTCCAGCACCCGGCGCGCATCGACCATCTGCTTGTCGACCAGCAGGCGCTGGTCGAGGTAAGCCTGACGCTCCGACTCCAGTTCGGCGATCGGGTCGGAACCGGCAGCGAGCTGTTCGCCGATTTCCTGACGACGCGTGTCGATCTGGTGCAACTGGTTATCCATCCGACCAAGCGACTGCTCCAGCGAGGCCAGTGACGAACGCCTGGATTCCAGCGACAACGCCAACGAATGCGATTGGTCGGCCGCCTCGCGTGCATTCATGCGGGCTTCTTCGCGAGCCTCAAGCAGCGCGCGTCGCTCGTTTTCGAGTTCGCGGCGCTGGTCTTCCTGGTCTCCCATCAGCCCGACCGACTCGTCCAGGCGCGCACGCGCCTCACGGGTCTGGCCCTGCAACTCGTCGATCTGGGTCGCAAGGTCGGTCAGCTCGCCATTGACCTTCTCGGCGCGGGCCCGGGCCGTTTCCAGTTTGCCGCGATGACTTTGCAGCTGACCGGCCAGTTCGGACTGGCGTCGATGCGCGTTGTAGAGCTCGCGCTGGGCGTCGTCGCGGGCACGCTCGGTTTCGAATTTGCTGGTGCGCAGCGCGTCCAGCTGTTCGGCGGATTCCTCCAGTTGCGCTTCCAGCGTGGCGATCTGTTCGGCCAGCGTGCGCAACTCGCGTTCGCGCGCCAGCACGCCGACCTGGCTGCCTTGTGCCCGGCGCACCCTTGCCCAGCCCGGGCCGAGCCATTCGCCGCTGCGCGTCATCACCGACTGATACGGTGCCAGCGCAGACAGCGAGGCCACCTGCTGATGGGCGGCGGCCAGCGATTCGGCGGTCAGCACGTGGCCGAGGATAGCCATCGCGGCGGCCGGGCCGCGCACGTGGGCAGCCAGCGTGCCGGCGGTGCTGGCGCCGCCATCGGCGGCATCGAGCAAGGCGATGTCGGCGTTGTCGAGCGCATCGAATTCCGTCGCCAGCGCATGCGAACCCTCCACCAGCACGCTGTCGAGGAAGCCGCTCAAGGCGGTTTCGACGGCGGTTTCCCAGCCGTTTTCGACCTGCAGCGATTCGCCGAGACGGCGTGACTTGTTCAGCCCGAGACGAGTCAGCCAGTCGCTGGCGGCGTTTTCTTCCTGACCGAGCGCAGCATGCTGCAACGCTTCGAGTGAGGCGTGCCGGCCGCGGGCGGTCTGCAGTTGCTGACGTGCCTCATTCAGCGCCGACTGGACCTGGCGTTCTTCTTCCTGCGCTTTCTCGTGGCTGGACTTGTGCTGGTCGAGCAGGCTGCCGAGGGTTTCGACGCGCTCGCGCTGGGTATCGTGTTCGCCGTGCAGTTGCTCCCCGGCGGCAGCCAGCGCGGCCACGTCGGTGGCCTTCTGTTCGGCTTCCAGCGCTTCACGCCGGCGCGCCAGGTCGATTGCCTGCCGATCCAGATAGTTGAGCTTGGTGCGTTCCACCTCGGCAGCACGGTTCGACTCGCCCGCGTTGCGGGTGTGGCTGTCCCAGAGTTGCTGCCAGTCAGCGAGTTTCGCCTCGGTGCTGCGCTGCGCTTCGGCGGTATCGTCCTGCATCTGCTGCAGGGTTTCGAGCCGGGGCTCGCCCTCGGCCAGTGCCTGGCGCAAGGTCTCGACCTGCTCGCGGTCGGTGGCGACATGTGCGGCCAGTTCGGCATGTTCGCGCTCGCTGTCGGCGTGGGCGCGCTGCAAACGTTCAGCACTCTCCTTGTTGTAGCGCACCTGTTGCTCGACCCGGGCGATCTCGGCACCCACCTTGTAGACCTCGGCCTGCACCGCATTGAGGTGTTCGTTGGCTCCAGTATGCCGCTCGCGCACGCTTTCCAGCTGCGCCTCGACATGACGTTGGCCGGCCAGCCCTTTCTCGATCTCGACCTCGGCGGAGGACAGTTCGGCTCCCTCGTGATCGTGCTGGCCCTTGAGGCCACGATATTCCAGCGCTCTCAGTTCGGCTTCCTTGCGCGTCTGCTCTCCCTTCAGCAGCTTCCAGCGCTCGGCCGCGCGGGCCTGGCGATTGAGGTGCTCCAGCTGTTTGTCGACCTCGTCGCGCACGTCGCGCACACGGTCGAGGTTTTCGCGGGTAGCCTTGATCCGGCTTTCGGTTTCCTTGCGCCGCTCCTTGTATTTGGAAATGCCGGCGGCCTCTTCCAGGTGCGTGCGCAATTCTTCCGGGTGCGCCTCGATGATCTGGCTGATCATGCCCTGCTCGATGATCGAGTAGCTGCGCGGGCCCAGGCCGGTACCGAGGAACAGGTCAGTGATATCGCGTCGGCGGCAGCGCGCGCCGTTGAGGAAATAGGCGGACTGGCCGTCGCGGGTGACCTGGCGTTTCACCGAGATTTCGGCGTACTGGCCGTACTCGCCCTGGATCGAACCGTCGGCGTTGTCGAAGATCAGCTCGACCGTGGCCTGCCCCACCGGCTTGCGCGTATTGGAGCCGGAGAAGATCACGTCGGTCAGCGAATCGCCGCGCAGGCGACTGGCCGCGCTCTCGCCCATGACCCAGCGGATCGCGTCGATGATGTTGGATTTGCCGCAGCCGTTGGGGCCGACGACGCCGATCATGTTGCTCGGCAAATGCAGGGTGGTCGGGTCCACGAAGGACTTGAAACCGGCGAGTTTGATGGTGCTCAGGCGCATGCGGTCTTCAGAGGATCAGCAGTAAGGCCCGGACAACCGGGCGACAAGGCACTGTGCCAAACGCGGAACAGCGCTGCAATGTATTTATGGATGATGTTCTACTTGAATTAACTAATGTAAGTCATTTATTTCAATGATTATTTTTCTTTTGCATCGATCGACAAGGCGTGAATGCCGTGGTCCATCAATCCATCCAGTGCTGCATACACCATGCGGTGGCGGCGCAGCGGCAGCTGGCCTGCAAACGCGGCGCTGGTGATGCACACGTGGAAGTGGCCCTTGCCCTCCCCTGCATGGCCGGCGTGCAGATGGCCCTCATCGATGACCTCCAGTTCGGAGGGCGCCAGCGTTTGCGACAGGCGCTGGCGGATCTGTTCGAGCATCGCCGCACTCACGCCGGCAAGGCCCTGCGGAACGGCTTGATCTGCACCTCGGCGTAGACGCCGGCTGCCACATAGGGATCGGCGTCGGCCCAGGCACGCGCCTCGGCCTGCGACGGGAACTCCGCCAGGATCATGCTGCCGCTGAAGCCCGCCGGACCCGGGTCTTCGGACTCGATCGCCGGGAACGCGCCCGCCACGAACAGTCTTCCCTCATCCAGCAACGCCTGCAGCCGCGCGATGTGGGCCGGACGAGCGCTCTTGCGCTTGTCCAGCGAATCGGCGACGTCCGTTCCAATAATGGCAAACCACATGGTGCCGGCTCCAAGCTTGAAGGGAAACGCCGAGTTTAACCCAGGAGCCTGGCAGACTCGGCCAATCGAATGGTATCAACGCGCACGAAGATGGAATCGCCGAGCGCGGTGAGCACCTCGCCCGCATGGACCTCGCACAGCACCCGGGTCTTGCGGCCCACTTCGCCGTCGACGCGGGCCTTCAGCGTCAGCGCCACGCCCATCGGCGTGGGCTTGAGGAACTTGACGCCCAGGGTGCCGGTGACGCAATCGATGCGCGGCTTGCTGTCCGGCGCGCGATTCTCGGCCCGGTAGTGGTAGGCCATTGCGGTCCAGTTGGAATGACAATCCACCAGCATCGCGATCAGACCACCGTAGACCAGTCCCGGCCAGCCGTGGAAATCGGCATCGGGTTCGTGCGTCGACACCACATGCACGCCGTCCTCGTGCCAGTGGCTCTTGATGTGCAGGCCGTGTGGGTGGGCGCTGCCGCAGCCGTAGCAAACACCATCCGGCGCGGCCTGATCCTGCAGCGCAAGCGCCGTCATGCTCAGGCCTCCGGCCGCATGGTCGGGAACAGCAGGACGTCGCGGATGGAGGCGGAGTTGGTCAGCAGCATCACCAGGCGGTCGATACCTATGCCGAGGCCACCGGTGGGTGGCATGCCCACTTCCAGCGCGCGGATGTAATCGGCGTCGTAGTGCATGGCCTCGTCGTCGCCGGCGTTCTTGGCGTTCACTTGCGCACGAAAGCGTGCGGCCTGGTCTTCCGGATCGTTCAATTCGGAAAAGCCATTCGCAAGCTCCTTGCCGTTGACGAAGAGCTCGAAACGATCGGTGATACCGGGGTCCGTGTCGCTCTCGCGCGCCAGCGGCGACACCTCCACCGGATGAGCGGTGATGAAGGTAGGCTGGATCAGGGTGTGCTCGACGGTGTGCTCGAAGATCTCCAGCAACAGCTTGCCCCAGCCGTAGCCGGGTTTGACCTGCGCGCCGACGCGCGTGGCGTGGCTCGCCATCGCATCGCGATCACGCAACTCTTCGCGCTTGATCCCGGGGTTGTGTTCGAGCACGGCATCTTCCATGCGCCAGCGGCGGAAAGCCGGACCCAGGTCGATGCTGGCGTTCTCCCAGGTCAGTGCCGTCGTGCCGAGGACGGTTTGTGCGGTGTTGCGGATCACCGCCTCGGTGAGATCCATGATCTCATGGTACGTGGCGTAAGCCTGGTACAGCTCAAGCATGGTGAACTCAGGGTTGTGCCGGGTCGACACGCCCTCGTTGCGGAAGTTGCGGTTGATCTCGTACACGCGGTCGAAACCGCCGACCACCAGCCGCTTGAGATACAGCTCCGGCGCCACGCGCAGGTACAAAGCCATGTCCAGCGCATTGTGGTGGGTCACAAAAGGCCGCGCCGTGGCGCCGCCGGGGATGACGTGCATCATCGGCGTTTCCACTTCCATGAAACGCCGTGGCGGTGCTTCCAGCCACTGCCGCATGAAACCGATGATCTTCGAACGCTGGGCAAAGGTGCGTCGCGCCTCTTCGGTCACGATCAGGTCGACGTAGCGCTGGCGATAGCGCTGCTCGACATCGGCAAGGCCGTGGAACTTGTCAGGCAGCGGGCGCAGACTCTTGGTCAGCAGGCGTAACTTGTCCACGCGCACCGAGAGCTCGCCGGTCCTGGTGCGCATCAGCAGCCCTTCCGCGCCCACGATGTCGCCCGCATCCCAGCTCTTGAAGGCCTCGTAGATTTCGCCCAGCGTACCCTGGTGAATGAACAGCTGGATGCGGCCGGTCTGATCCTGAATCTGCACAAAGCTGACTTTGCCCTGCCCGCGCTTGAGCATCATGCGACCGGCGACGCTCACCCGACGCGCCGCCGCCTCGAGAGCCTCGGGCGTATGTGTCTGCTTGTCGGCGAACTCGTCCTGCAGGTCGCCGGCGAAGCTGTCCACCTTGAAATCGTTGGGAAACGCGATGCCCTGCCCGCGCAACTTTTTCAGCTTTTCGCGGCGCTCGGCGATGAGATGGTTTTCGTCGATGGGGGGCGTGACTTCTTCGGACATGGGCCTACTTCTTCAAAGGATTGCGCACCGCCAAGCGCGAGCGATAGCGCAGAAAATCGCGATCCGCCGTCCACAACTGGCTGACCCCGTGATCAATGCAAATAGCAGCGATGCGTGCATCGTGGATCTGCGAACCAGTCACGTCAGCATCGAGACAAAGTTCGGACAAGGTCATGAAATGACCGGCGCTCTCATGCAACAGTTGCACCTGATCGCTGGACAACCAGATCGACATGGCCTCCAGCGCTATCGCCAGCGGTGTGGGCGACTTGTAGATACGCCGATTAGTGACGTTTCCTACAAACTCGTGCACGCATGGCCAGGGAATCGCCCATGGCTTGCGGCCCATGGTCAGCGTCGCCATCGCTAACAGTGCCTCGTCATGCTGCTCCGCGAAATCGGGGCGGTGCGCATAGACCAGGATGTTGGTGTCGACCGCGATCATCGGCGCCGGCTCTCTTCCTTGATCCTGCTCCATGATGCATCGGCGAAGGGCTCGGCCAGGCCGGTGGGGCCATCGAAAACCAGCGTTTCGACCGGCACCGGCGCACTCGTTGTCGGCACACTGAGTACCTGCTGCAACCCCTGTTCCACCAACGCACGCAGCGTGGTGCCTTGACGCTGGCTGGTGCTGCGGGCGCGTTTCAGCAGCGCGTCATTGATTTCAATCGTCGTTTTCATATGGGTAGCCCGTATATATGAATATGGGTACCCATATTATTGATGAGCGAGTGCCTCTAGGTCAAGCGTCACTGCGTTTGGAACCGGCTTCAAGACCGGATTTCAAACTCGCCTCAATGAACTCGTCGAGGTCGCCGTCCAGCACTTTCTGCGTATCGGTGCGCTCGACACCGGTGCGCAAGTCCTTGATACGGCTCTGGTCCAGCACGTAATTTCGGATCTGGCTGCCCCAGCCAATGTCGGACTTGGTCGCTTCCAGCGCGTCCTTTTCGCTGTTGCGCTTCTGTACTTCCAGCTCGTACAACTTGGCGACCAGCATCTTCATCGCAGTGGCGCGGTTGGCGTGCTGGCTGCGGCCCGTCTGGCACGCCGCCACCGTGTTGGTGGGAATGTGCGTGATGCGCACCGCCGACTCGGTCTTGTTGACGTGCTGGCCGCCGGCACCGGACGAGCGATAGACATCGGTGCGCAGATCCGCCGGGTTGATATCGATCTCGATATCGTCATCCACTTCCGGGGACACGAACACCGAGGTGAAACTGGTGTGGCGGCGGTTGTCGGAGTCGAACGGCGACTTGCGTACCAGCCGGTGCACGCCGATCTCAGTCTTCAGCCAGCCATAGGCGTAATCGCCCTCGACCCGGAACGTGGCCGACTTGATCCCGGCCACTTCGCCGCCGCTGACTTCCATCAACTCGGTTTTCCAGCCACGCGACTCGCACCAGTGCAGATACATGCGCAGCAACATCTCGGCCCAATCCTGCGCCTCGGTGCCGCCGGCACCGGCCTGGATGTCGACGAACGCATTCATCGCGTCCATCTTGCCGGAGAACATCCGCTGGAATTCCAGCTTGGCGACTTCGGCCTCCACTTTGGCCAAATCATCGATCACCGATTGCGCCGTGTCATCGTCGCCGTCAGCCATGGCCATCTCCAGCAGCTCGCCGGCATCGGTGAGGCTGGCGGACATGCGGTCGATGCCGTGGACGATGGTATCGAGCCGGGCACGCTCGCGACCCAGTTCCTGCGCGCGCGCCGGATCATCCCACACGGTGGGACTCTCCAGTTCGCGGGTCACCTCTTCCAGACGTTCGCGTTTTGTCGCGTAGTCAAAGATACCCCCGAAGCGATTCGACACGATCACGGAGGTCGTCGATCTGGGTCAGGATGGGATTGGTCTCGATCATGGTCGGAAATCGCAGGAAAACAGCTCGTAATATTAGCAGAGCATCTGCCGCTCCACGTATGCGAGGTTTACAACCCGTGGCTGACTGGCGAAGCAAGGGAACGCGTGAAATGAAGGCACTGACGCTTCTGGCTGCATTCGTTTGCAGCATGACCGGAATCAGCCTACCGCTGACAGCCCACGCGGCGGCTCCGGAAAGCCCCTGGTCCCTGCTGGTTTCCGACGCAGCCGCCATGCTTGCGGTGGACCATGCTCTGACTCAGGCCGACGTACCCACGCTGGCACGCATGTACCAGACTTCGAGTGATCCGGTCAGTCACGTGCTTGCCGCGATGGCGCTTGAGCGCATTCATTTCAACCTGGACAAGTCCAGCGAGGACGCGCGCTTGTGCGAGCGTAGCCTGATCGACAGCAAACCCGAGGTCGCCTTCTTCTGCGCGAAATTTGCCAACGGCGACCTGCGGCTCTCTCAGGGCGCGAGCCGGGCCGATGCCGAGGAGCTGGACATGGTGCGACGCTTTGCCGGCAAGCTGCCGAAGGCCCAGCTTGAACAGATGAAAAACTACGTTGCTGGCCATGCGACAGATCCGGAATTGCAGGTGCGGATGCCTTCGCAAAGTTTCAGCATTCCTGTGCATCGCAGCCTCGCACATGGCAACCTGCCAAGTGTCGAAGCGGAAAGTCATGGCAAGAAGACCTGGCTGCTGGTCGACACCGGCAGCTCGACTCTTACGCTGGACGAAGATACGGCGCGCGATCTCGGCGTAGCCATGCTCGACCGGACCGGCAAGACAGGCGGCTTTCTGTCGCATGACATTCCGGTCAGGTACGGAAGCCTGGACAAGCTCAAAATCGGCGAACTGACCTTGCTGAACGTGCCGGTGACCGTAACCGCCGGAAACCATCGGCTCATCGGCATCGACATCCTGCGTCGACTCGGCGAGTTCAGTCTTGGCGAAAAATCCATCACCGTCGGCGAAGGCGCGGATAACAGCGGCACCTGCAAGGAACCCATGCTGGTCGCCAGCAACCTCTGGGGTACCGAGCTGCGCTTAATCACCGCCTTGTCGATCGATGGTCAGTTGCGCACCACCCTGCTCGACAGCGGCAGCAGCCAATACCTGGCCGCTGACCAGCGCACGCTCGACGAGCTGCACAACAGTCCGAGATCACGCATGAAAATCAGTGACATGGGGGTGCACCATCATGCTGCACGGGTCAGCCGCGCTACCGCCGACGTCGATATCTCAGGGCAGCCATTCACCGTCACGTTCGAGATATTCAAGGATGCCAGCCTGCCGTGGCACTACATCCTCGGCAGTGGTGCCCTGCAGTACATGGACTTCTATTTCAACTTCCATACGCAGCATACCTGTCTGGTGCTTCACCATGATCTGCATTGACCCGGCTTGATCGTGGTTGCATGAGTTCAAGCTGCATTGATCGGGGCTGCCTCGACGCAAGCTCAGACCAGCGCCTGTTGGTGGACGCCCCGCACTGCACGTCCCGACGGATCGGCCGCGTCGGCGAACGCAGGATCCCAGGCCAGTGCCGCCGGGGATGAGCAGGCGATGGATTTCCCGCCAGGCACGGTCGCCGCGCAAGCCTCGCCCGGGAAGTGCTGCTCGAAGATGCGCCGGTAGAAATAGGCTTCCCTGGTCGCGGGTGTGTTGAAGGGAAAGCGGGCTGCCGCTGCCGCGAATTCGCGGTCGCTGACCTGCTGTTCGGCGTGGGCCTTGAGCCCATCGATCCAGCCGTAACCCAC
>DASRUB010000073.1:0-4487 GCA_035655635.1 Rhodanobacter sp.
TGGCTGTCCGGAACTACCGTGGACTCATGGGTCGACGTTTAAAACAATGGGCCCAAGTGATCAGTCCAGTCCTCGCCGGTGTTTGAATCTCGTTGCGGTAGCCAAGTTTGTCAAGAAATCCGACGTCCGCCATTCACGCAAGTTAACCTGACAGAGCCCTCAATATGCTGAACGCGTACTTCTTCGTGATTCCGTCACTGGCTGGTTAAGCCTCTGAAGGACATCACTGGGCCGTAGAATCAGATGAACGAAAGGGATACAGTCCTGAAGACGATGTTAAGGCATTCGAGCGTCCCTGACAGGAACAAAACTTTGCAGTGGCGGAACTTCTGTTGAAGGCGCTAGAAGTTACAGCCCATCCTGGGCGTCGGGGACAGGAAAGCCGGTTTATAGCATGAAGACGAATGACCCAGTCACTGATCCGGTGTGTGGTATGTCCATAAGGCAGGAGGCAGCTGCAGCGACAGCGCCCTATCAGGAGGAGACGTACTATTTTTGCTCCGTCCGCTGCCATGCGAAATTTGTGAAGGACCCGGCGGCCTACGTCGGCGGGCGTTCTGGTGGCGTGCCTGGTGCAGGCCCTTCGCACCACGAGCCACAACCCCCTCCCGTTGGTGAGGGAGAGGTCACGCTGGCGCACGCCCAGAGCGCCACCTTCTACACCTGCCCGATGCACCCCGAAGTGCGCCAGCTGGGGCCCGGTGCTTGTCCCAAATGCGGCATGGCGCTGGAGCCCGAAGTCCCGGTGGCCGCGGTGTCGGTGGAGTACACCTGCCCGATGCATCCCGAGATCGTTCGCAGTGAGCTCGGTAACTGCCCAATCTGCGGCATGGCGCTGGAGCCGCGCACGACCTCGGCCGCTGCGGAAGAAAATGCGGAACTGACCAATATGACACGGCGCTTTTGGATCAGCACGGCGCTCGCGCTACCGGTCTTTACCATGGCGATGGGTACCGAGTTCTTTCCGGGCCGTGTCAACGGGCTTATCTCCCCTGGCGCCGTGCACTGGCTCGAATTCCTGCTTGCCACACCCGTTGTGCTTTGGGGTGGCTGGCCCTTCTTCGTGCGGGGCTGGCAGTCGGTGGTGAACCGCCGCCTCAACATGTTCTCCCTCATCGCCCTAGGCGTCGGGGTGGCCTGGATCTACAGCACCGTGGGCCTGCTGCTACCCCGGTTGTTTCCGCTATCCATCCGCATGCAAGGCGGATTGGTTCCGGTCTATTTCGAAGCAGCCGCCGTCATTACTGCGCTGGTGCTGCTCGGTCAGGTAATGGAACTGCGCGCGCGCAGCCGCACCAGCGCGGCCATCAAATTGCTGCTCGGTCTGGCGCCCAAGACAGCACGTATCGTGCGAGGCGACGGACGGGAAGAAGATACGCTGCTCGAGAGAGTCCAGCCTGGCGATATTCTGCGGGTACGTCCAGGTGAGAAGATTCCGGTGGATGGTGTTACAACCGAAGGTTCGAGTTCGGTGGACGAATCGATGGTGACCGGCGAGCCGATGCCGGTGGAAAAGCGCGCCGGCGAGCGCCTTATCGGTGCCACGGTGAACGGCACTGGCAGCCTGCTCATGCGGGCCGAGCGGGTCGGCGCCAACACGCTCCTGGCGCAGATCGTGCGCATGGTTGGAGAAGCCCAGCGCAGCCGCGCGCCGATCCAGCGGCTGGCGGATATGGTAGCCGGTTGGTTCGTTCCAGCTGTGCTACTTGTCGCCCTGATCACGCTGATCGTCTGGAGTGTCTGGGGTCCGGAACCGCGGCTGGCGTACGCCATCATCAACGCGGTGGCTGTGCTGATCGTCGCCTGCCCCTGCGCCTTGGGTCTGGCCACTCCGATGGCGATCATGGTTGGCACGGGACGTGGAGCCACGGCGGGCATTCTGATCAAGAACGCCGAAGCCCTGGAGATCCTTGAAAAGGTCGATACCCTGGTCACCGACAAGACCGGCACCCTGACCTTGGGCAAGCCCAAACTGACCGCGGTTGTCGCCACCCAAGGATTTGGCGAAGACGAAATCCTGCGGCTGGGTGCCAGCCTGGAGCGCGCCAGCGAGCATCCGTTGGCTGCGGCCATCACATCGGGAGCGGAGGAAAAGGGCCTAGCCCTCACGTCAGTGGACACCTTCGAATCGCACACCGGCAAGGGTGTGACGGGGCGGATCGACACACGCCAGGTGGCAATCGGCAATGCCAAGCTGATGGAGATGCTAAATGTCGTGTTGGGCGCACTCGGTGCGCAGGCCGAAGCCATGCGTGCCGAAGGGCAGACGGTGATGTTCGTCGCGGTGGACGGCAACGCCGCCGGACTGATTGGCGTGGCCGACCCCATCAAAGACACGACTGCGGAAGCGATCCGTCAGTTGCATGAGGAAGGCCTGCAGGTGGTGATGCTCACCGGTGACAGCGAGACGACGGCGGCAGCGGTGGCGAAGAAGCTCGGTATCGACCGGGTGATCGCCGGCGTGCTGCCCGAACAGAAGACGCAACTGATCAAGAAACTCCAGGCCGAAGGCCGCATTGTGGCCATGGCGGGCGATGGCATCAACGACGCCCCCGCTTTGGCCCAGGCCCAGGTCGGAATCGCCATGGGAACGGGAACCGACGTCGCGATGGAGAGCGCCGGAGTGACGTTGATCAAGGGAGATTTGCGCGGCATTGTCCGTGCCCGCCGCCTGAGCCGCGCCACGCTGCGCAATATTCGGCAGAATCTATTCTTCGCCTTTATCTATAACACGCTGGGCGTGCCCATCGCCGCTGGCGTACTGTATCCATTTTTTGGTGTGCTGCTCTCACCGATGATCGCCGCCGCTGCCATGAGTTTTAGCTCCGTGTCAGTGATAACGAACGCACTGCGGCTGAACCGGGTGAAGCTTTAGGAGGGTTCGAATGGAGCGCCTGATCGGTGCTGGGACAGGAGAACGACGATGTGGGGATATATGTGTAGCTATAACGGCTGGTGGGGCTTCATGGGTCTCGGGATGATGGGTATGTTGCTGTTCTGGATTCTCATTGTCGTGGCCATCATCACGCTGGTGAAGGGCATGTGGGGCCCCTGGGTCAAGCTCGATCCCGTAACCGATCCGGCCCACTCGCTCGGCGGCAAGAATCGTGGTGCCTGACCCGTACGCGTGGGGTTGATCGCCTGACTCGCCGATTGCGGCGCTCGGTGGTTTCGGCCGTACCGTCGGAAAAATTGACGCCGGGAACGCGCCTGCTGCGCGAATGGCAGGGGCAGACGCATCACGTGACGGTACTGGCCCAGGGTTTTGAATACGGCGGAAAGACCTATCGTAGCCTCTCCGCCATCGCGCGCCAGATCACAGAAACGGCCTGGTCGGGCCCACTCTTCTTTGGATTGCGGCCATGAAGGTCGTACTGCCGTGCGCGGTGTATACACGCAAGTCCTCGGAGGAAGGGCTGGAGCAAGGGTTCAATTCGCTCGACGCGCAGCGCGAAGCCTGTGAAGCTTTCATTCTGAGCCAGAAGGCACAGGGATGGACGGCGCTGGAGTCGACCTACGACGATGGCGGGTTCTCGGGTGGAAATACGGTGCGCCCCGGCTTGAAGCGACTGCTGGCGGATATTGCGGCCAAGCGGGTGCGTATCGTGGTGGTCTACAAGGTGGATCGCTTGACGCGATCGCTGGCGGACTTTGCCAAACTGGTGGAACTGTTCGATGCCCACGGCGTGTCGTTCGTATCGGTGACGCAGCAGTTCAATACGACGAGCTCGATGGGTCGCTTGACCCTGAACGTATTGCTGTCGTTTGCGCAATTCGAGCGCGAAGTTACCGGAGAGCGCATTCGCGACAAGATTGCGGCATCCAAGCGTAAAGGGTTGTGGATGGGTGGGGTTGCACCGATTGGTTATGTCCCGCACGAACGGACCCTGATGATCGATGAGCCTCAGGCCGACCGCATTCGGGAGATCTACCGACTCTACCTCGAATTCGGATGTGTTCGGCAACTGAAGGGTGAACTTGATCGACTTGGGTGGATCACACCAGCGCGCACCACCCGTCGCGCCGACGCAGCAGGCGGTCGGCCGTTCAGTCGGGGCCATCTCTATCGCATTCTCAGCAACCCGATTTATACGGGACAGATCGTGCACAAGGAGGCGGTGTTCGCGGGCCAGCACCCCGCCATTGTGGACGCAGAACGGTGGCAAGCGGTGCAGGATCGACTGGGTGCCAATCTGCAGGGTCATCGAACAAGATCGACCGCGTCCAATCCCAGCCTGCTGACCGGCTTGGTGTTCGATGCAGAGGGAAATCCACTGACCCCCACGCATGCGAAAAAAGGAGCGCGGCGCTATCGATATTACGTGGGCCAGCCGCTTCTTGAATCGGGTCGAGATGCCGCCCTTGAAGCGTTGCGGCTCCCGGCACAGGAGTTGGAAGATGCTGTGATGCGAACGCTATCCGGTTTCCTCAACGACGAGACGCGACTGATGGGCGTGATGGGGACCATTGGGGCGAGAGAAGTGCGC